>JBJTOG010000068.1:0-22515 GCA_046074425.1 Actinomycetota bacterium | reverse complement strand
CGCTTCGCCCGCCATAGCCCTATCCTAAGCTTCTACTGCTCTAGCATGGATTACATGACCCAGCCAAAAATAACCATAGTCACCGTCGCCCCAACCCCTAGCAAAAGTTCAGCTAACGTTGTTGGAGTTTTGAACGGTACCAAGGGTGTAACACTCGCTACCTCGAGTTTTGATTCCGCATTCCTCCAAGAGCTGAATCTTGATCAGCTAGGCGTTTCCACTGAAGTTGGTGACATTTCCAAAACTTCCGGTCCAAACGGATCTCTAGTTGCTCTAGTAGGACTTGGAACCAAGCCGAGCCGCGACGAGTATCGAGAAATTGGCGGTTCTTTGGCTCGAGAGCTTGGACTCAGCGAGCAACTAGTTATTGACCTACCTATTAATTCTGAAGCCGAAGTTCTCGCCCTCTATGAAGGGCTGCTGTTGGGCTCTTACCAATTCAATAAATACAAGGCCTCGGCTAAAGAAAGAAAACTTTCCAAGATATTAATTCTTACCTCACTGAAAATCTCAAAGGATGCTTTGGTTGAGATTGAGATTCTGACCAGTGCGGTCAATCTAACTCGTGATCTTGTGAACCATCCAGCTAACGACGTCTACCCAGAGGTTATTGCCAAGCAAGCTAAAGCTTCAATTAAGGGATTGCCCGTAAAAATCAAGGTTTGGGAAGAGAAGGACTTGATTCGGGATGGTCTCGGTGGCATACATGCTGTCGGTAAAGGATCGGTCCGTCCACCGAGATTGGTGAAATTGGAGTATTCCCCTAAAGGAGCAAAGAAGTCTTTGGCATTGGTAGGAAAAGGCATCACCTTTGATACCGGAGGACTCTCTTTGAAACCTGCCGAGGCAATGGTTGGAATGAAATACGACATGACCGGCGCTGCAACGGTGATGCACGCTTTGATTACCATCGCGTCTCTTGAACTTCCAGTTCGTGCCACCGCCTGGCTATGCCTTGCGGAAAACATGCCTTCAGGAGGCGCCACCCGGCCAAACGACGTGATTCGAATTCGAAACGGAAAGACAGTGGAGGTTCTCAATACCGATGCTGAGGGTCGCTTGGTTCTGGCAGATGGACTATCAATGGCTAGCGAAGAGAAACCTGATTACATTGTGGATGTCGCAACACTAACCGGTGCGGCTTCTATCGCCCTCGGCCATCGTTATAGCGGTTTGATGGGGGACGATATAGCTGTAAAGAAGGTTCAAAACGCGGCTGAGGTATCCGGTGAATTGGTTTGGCACATGCCACTTCCAGAGGAGCTTCGTCCATTGCTAAATTCTGACATTGCAGACATTGCCAACGTGAAAATCGGAAACCGCGCTGGTGGGATGTTGGTAGCAGGCATATTTTTGCGGGAATTTGTTGGTTCCGAGGATGGACACAAGCCTTTATGGGCACACTTGGACATCGCTGGGACGGCCAATAACGACGGCGCTGGCTATGGACACACCCCAAAGGGAGCGACCGGAGTAATTCTTCGAACGCTCGTCCAGCTAGCAAGAGACATTGCCAAGTAGCACGGTAGTAAACTTCAATAGTCCTTTTCGTCCAAGTTTCTAGGGAGATATGTCTGTGGCCGATCACTCATTCGATGTCGTAATTCTAGGAGGGGGAAGTGGCGGCTACGCTGCTGCCCTTAGAAGCGCACAACTTGGAAAAAGTGTTGCTCTCATTGAAAAAGACAAACTCGGCGGCACCTGTCTGCACCGAGGATGTATCCCTACCAAAGCCTTATTGCACTCCGCGGAAATTGCAGACAACACTCGTGAGGCCGAAGCTTTTGGAGTTCAAGCATCATTCCACTCCATCGATATGCCAAAAGTTAACTCCTACCGTGACGGCATTATTGATCGACTCTTCAAGGGACTGACTGGTTTGGTGAACTCTAAGAACATCACCGTTATAGCTGGCGAAGGTAGATTGACCGGCCCAAAGACCATAACGGTAAATGGAGAGAACTACACCGGAACTAACTTGGTTTTGGCTACCGGTTCATATTCCAAGAGCCTCCCTGGTTTAGAAATTGCTGGAAGAGTTATCACATCTGAGCATGCCCTCCAGTTGAACTTTGTTCCGCGTAGCGTAATAGTTTTAGGCGGTGGGGTCATTGGAGTTGAGTTTGCATCAATTTGGAAATCCTTTGGTTGCGATGTCACCATCATTGAAGGACTGCCGCACTTGGTTCCTAACGAGGATGAAGCCATTTCAAAAGCGCTGGAACGTGCCTACCGAAAGCGTGGGATCGATTTCAAGCTCGGTGTTCGCTTCTCTGGTGTCCAGCAGACTGAAACTTCTGTAATAGCTTCATTAGAGGATGGCACCACAGTTGAAGCGGAGCTTATGTTGGTTGCTGTTGGGCGCGGGCCAAACACAGCAGGCTTTGGCTACGAAGAGCAGGGCGTCCAAATGGATCGTGGCTATGTTCTAACCAACGAACGGCTACAGACTAATCTTCCAGGCGTTTACGCGGCTGGAGACATCGTCCCAGGCGTTCAGTTAGCTCACCGCGGATTTCAACAGGGAATCTTCATTGCCGAAGAAATTGCAGGGCTGAACCCGGCGCCAATTGATGAAGATGGAATTCCGAAAGTTACTTATTGCGAACCGGAGATTGCTTCGGTTGGATTATCAGAAGTTAAGGCTCGCGAGAAATTCGGAGCGGATAACATTTCGACTTATGAATACAACCTGGGCGGCAATGGCAAATCTCAGATCCTGGGAACCGCTGGGTTTATAAAACTTATTCGTCAAGTAAACGGACCGGTTGTGGGAGTTCACATGATTGGTTCTCGAGTAGGCGAACAAATCGGAGAGGCGCAGTTGATTGTTAACTGGGAGGCTTACCCTGAAGACGTCGCTACTCTAATCCACGCTCACCCAACCATGAACGAGGCTATGGGCGAGGCTCATCTTGCCCTTGCCGGAAAACCACTTCACGCCCACGCCTAAAACAAATCAAGGAGTCAAAAAGATATGAGCGAATCAGTAGTCCTTCCAGCTTTGGGCGAATCAGTTACCGAAGGAACCGTGACCAGATGGCTCAAGAAGGTTGGCGACAGCGTCAAGATCGATGAGCCCCTGGTTGAAGTATCGACAGACAAGGTTGACACCGAGATTCCATCTCCCGTAGAAGGTGTTATCGAGCAGATACTGGTCCAGGAGGACGAAACTGTCGAAGTAGGAGCTGTTCTAGTAATAATTGGATCTGGTTCGGCCTCGGCAGCACCTGCCGCATCGCCAGTTGCTGAACCGGTTGCAGTTGAATCAATTCCGGTTATTACCCCTGAAGTGGTGGCACCAGTGACCCCACCAATTGCAGCACCTATTGCTACTCCTATTGCTACTCCTCTTGCTACTCCTCCTGTAGCTGCCCAAGCGCCGCTCGTTCCTCAAGCATCACCTGCTCCGGTATCGAACTCTGAGGCTGGTTACGTAACCCCGCTCGTTAGAAAGCTGGCGCAGGATTCAGGTATTGACCTAACAAGAATTTCTGGAACTGGTGTCGGTGGACGAATCCGCAAAGAAGATGTATTGGCAGCCACTTCTGGAAGCGGAACAATCGCCCCACAATCAGCACCACATTCACTTGCTCCCGCTTCTGCGCTTCGTGGCACCAGCGAGCCGATGTCTCGCCTCAGAAAAGTTCTTGCCGAACGAGCAGTCGCCTCCATGGTTTCATCTGCCCAACTAACAACGGTGGTTGAAGTAGATGTGACACGAATTGCAAATTTGAGAAAGAGTGTTCAGGGAAGCTTCACAGCATCGGCTGGAGTGAAGTTGAACTTCATGCCATTCTTTTTCTTGGCAGCGGCTGAAGCGCTTCGTTCTCACCCAAAGCTAAATGCGTCGATCGAAGGCGACAACGTTGATTATCACCCGAGTGAAAACATTAGTTTTGCCGTTGACACAGATCGAGGATTGCTCACCCCAGTTATTCGGGATGCGGCAAGTTTGACCATCGCACAGATTGCACAACAAATTTCTGACCTGGCTTCAAGAACTCGTGAAAACAAACTAAAGCCTGATGAAATGATGGGTGGAACCTTTACCCTGACAAATACAGGTTCACGTGGAGCACTGTTTGATACACCCGTTGTTTTTCTTCCTCAAGTAGCCATATTGGGAACCGGTGTTGTTCAAAAGCGACCGATTGTTATCACGGATTCAGAGGGTCACGAGTCCATCGCAATTAGATCAATGGTGTACCTGGCGCTTAGCTATGATCACCGTCTAATTGATGGAGCTGATGCATCGAGATACTTAGTTGACGTCAAGAACCGACTCGAGGAAGCAAACTTCCAGGCCAATCTGGGAATCTAATTTTCATCTTCTAATAGAGTCGGTTTCGTCTTGGCGGCTAGGTCGTATCGAAAGCTAGCTTGTCTTTTTGAGCCACTTGCGCACTCCATTTTTACAGTCAAAAAGGAAATCGTTCCAATTGCCTGAGTTGCGCTTATCTGGACGCTTCCGTCGGGAGTGTCCAATCTAAGTGTGGTAGTTGGATTAATAGGTCCAGCTCTGGAAAGCTCCTCCCCCAACCATTTCTCTAGTTTTGAACCACTCAAATCCGCGACGCATAAATGCGCAACGACTCCTGCTTCGGTCCCATTGCGCGGAGATAGGTAGGTGGCCGCCAGTAAGACACTGACCAAAACCAGTACTGGAAGAACAATGTTTCTAAGCTCAAAACGCCTCTGACTTTTTTCTTTCATAAAGCCGAGGTCCCTAATGAAGATCTCCTTGCGCCTGGCATCAAGGAGTTGGTCTGAGAGGGACCCTAGTATTCGCTCAGCATCCTTCCCGGTCACCAGATAGACCCGATCGGAAACCCTAATCGCCTCAAAGGAGACGTTTTGACTTATTAGAAAAGCGACGAGAATTGGCCAAGTTATTCCGAATCTTCGCTCGCACCAAACTAGTAAATCCTGACCAGACAACGATGCCTGATACAGGTCGATTCCAGGTGCGGCAATCTTGTCTTTAATCTTGATGCCGAGGGCCGATAGCTCTCTCTGCCGCGAATTTCTCACCTCATCAAGCTAATCCTTGAAACAGACGGTCCAATCTTGCAATCCGAATTTCTGGAAAACTCCGCAGGCTTAGACTTATCTGGTGCCTGAATTCCAAACGGTCGGACTAGATCCACAATTTGTTCCCTATCTTGATGGCTTAGCTCTGCAGCGACAGGTGCATTCTGAAGTTTCAGCGGGCAAGAGAGCGGGAACTGTGCTTTTGCTTGAACACCAGAGTGTTTATACGGCTGGAAAACGCACCGAAGACTCTGAGCGCCCGACCGATGGAACCGAAGTGATAGATGTCGATCGAGGTGGAAAAATCACCTGGCACGGGCCTGGGCAGCTTGTTGGGTATCCAATCCTTCCGCTGCCAGACCCAATTGATGTTGTTGGCTACGTTCGATATCTTGAGCAGGTTCTAATCGATACCTGTGCCGATTTCGGCCTAGAGGGGTATCGAGTCGAAGGAAGATCTGGAGTGTGGGCGAAGCAAGGCGGAGCGGATGTAAAAGTTGCCGCGATCGGCATAAGAGTTAGCGAACACACGACAATGCACGGCTTTGCCCTTAACTGCTCGAATTCGTTAGCAGCCTATGAACACATAATTGCCTGTGGGATTCGAGACGCCACAGTTAGCACTATCTCTGAGCTCACCGGTAAATTAGTCACGCCAGCCATGGCCGCTGAGCGGATACGGGTGCGACTTGAAGACCTTGCTAAAGTTGAGGCATGACCCAGATCGAACCAGGCGCCAAGCCTGAGCGCAAGCTTTTGCGAATTGAGGCTCGCAATTCATCGGTACCGATCGAAAGAAAACCCGAGTGGATTAAGACCGTTGCCAAAATGGGTCCTGAGTACCAGGCGATGCACTCGCTAGTGAAGGGTGAGGGCCTTCACACCGTATGTCAGGAAGCCGGCTGCCCGAACATTTATGAGTGTTGGGAAGACCGTGAAGCGACATTCCTCATTGGTGGTTCACAGTGCACCAGAAGGTGTGATTTCTGCCAAATCGATACCGGTAAACCGGTTGCATTTGATCCAGACGAGCCAAGAAGGGTCGCGGTTTCAGTTCGCACCATGGAACTTCGCTACGCAACTGTTACGGGCGTTGCCAGAGACGACCTGCCCGACGAAGGAGCCTGGCTGTATGCCGAGACTATCCGACAAATCCACAAGAAATCACCTGGAACCGGCGTTGAAATTCTAGTTCCGGATTTTTCAGGCAAACCAGAGCTTCTTCAGAAAGTATTTGATGCTGCACCAGAAGTTTTTGCACATAACGTCGAAACCGTTCCAAGAATCTTCAAAGAGATTCGACCAGCTTTTCGCTATGAACGCTCCCTCGATGTCATAAGTCAAGCCCGCAATCAAAACCTGGTCACTAAATCCAACCTTATTTTGGGAATGGGTGAGACACGAGAAGAAATTTCCAAGGCGATGCTCGATCTATTCCAAGCCGGTACAGATATCCTCACAATTACTCAGTATCTCCGGCCAACACCAAAGCACCACCCTGTTAACCGCTGGGTTAAGCCTCAAGAGTTTGTTGAGCTGAAGCAAGAGGCTGAAGAGATTGGGTTCACCGGTGTCCTAAGTGGTCCCCTGGTTCGCTCCTCTTATCGGGCCGGAAGACTCTGGGCTCTAACGATGAACAAAAAGGGCCTGGAAATTCCAGAAAACCTAAAACACCTTGCCGAAGCAGCCGCTAAAGACGGTTTTGCTCAGGCAGTCGCATAGGAGAGAAGTAAATGGCGGATAAGAAGCCCAAAGAACCTGGCAAGATCAAGCAACTCTGGCAGGTTTATAAGCTCACAGCCAAGGCTGACAAGAACTTTGTTTTGGTTGGTGTGTTCGCTTTCTTGGCACCGCTGGCTCTCGGTGCTTTGGCAATCGTGCTATTTTTTCGCGATAGCGTGCTGGCTACTTTTCTATGGTCTGTGACGGTTGTTCTATTTAGCCTTCTAAGCACCCTTTTCTTTCTTTCTCGAAGAGCAGAACGAGCTGCCTTCATGAGAATTGCCGGACAACCTGGAGCCGTTGGCGCAGTTATTTCATCAGTATTGAAACGAGGCTATTCAACATCCGAGATGCCGATAGCCGTGGACCCTAAGTCTAAAGACGCCGTTTACCGAGCTATTGGAAGAGCTGGTGTGGTTTTGATGGCAGAAGGCTCTTCGGCTCGAGTTCGCCAGATGGCCGATGATGAGAGACGTAAAATCCAGCGTGCCGTCCCAGGTGTAACTGTCTCAATAATTTCGGTAAATGAAGCCTCTACCCAACTCCATGAGCTAACCAAGACTATCTATAAGCTCAAGAAAACCCTCACCAGGGCCGAAGTTTCAACCGTGAACAAGCGTCTAGCAGGGCTAGGAATGAACATTCCAATCCCCAAGGGGATTGACCCAAACCGGGTTCGCCCCGGGCGCAGAATGTAACTTTTTACATTCCCGAAACATTCGCTGAATAATAGGAAACATCCCCGCCGTTAGACTTTGGGCTATCCGCACTTAACCGAAGGGAAACCTAATGTTCAAGACTGCCTCAGAAGTCGTGAAATACATCAAGGAGAACGACGTCAAGTTCCTCGACGTTCGTTTCACCGACCTGCCTGGAGTTCAACAACACTTCAACCTGCCTGCCTCGATGATTGATGAGCAATTCTTCATTGATGGACAGCTTTTTGATGGTTCATCAATTCGTGGCTTTGCCTCGATTCACGAATCTGACATGCAACTTATCCCGGATGTCACAACTGCATACCTTGACGCATTTCGTGTGGAAAAAACACTGGTTATGATTTTTGACATTTACAACCCAAGAAACGGTGAAATCTACGGTCGTGACCCTCGGCAGGTGGCCAAGAAGGCACAAGCTTTCCTTAGCACCACTGGAATAGCCGACACTGCGTTTTTTGCACCCGAAGCTGAATTCTTCATCTTTGATGACGTTCGCTATGAAGTAAAGCAAAACACCGCTTATCACTTCATTGACTCATCAGAAGCTGCCTGGAATTCAGGTCGCGCTGAAGAGGGCGGCAACCTTGCGAATAAGACACCTTACAAGGGCGGATACTTTCCGGTATCTCCAGTTGATCAGCATGCCGACATTCGTGACCAGATTGTCTTGGAGCTAGAGGCAGCCGGACTATCCGTTGAGAGAAGTCACCACGAGGTAGGAACTGCTGGACAGGGTGAAATTAACTACCGCTTTGACACATTGCTTCACTCAGCGGATGACATCTTAAAGTTTAAATACATTGTGAAAAATGTTGCACACTCCTTCGGTAAGACAGCAACTTTCATGCCTAAGCCGCTCTTTGGCGACAATGGATCTGGAATGCACGTTCACCAGTCGCTTTGGAAAGATGGCAAGCCGTTGTTCTATGACGAGAGTGGCTATGGAGGACTGAGCGATATAGCTCGTTGGTACATCGGCGGAATCCTAAAGCACGCACCTTCGCTTTTAGCATTTACGAACCCTAGTGTGAACTCATATCACCGCTTAGTACCTGGATTTGAAGCACCGGTCAACCTGGTCTACTCGGCTGGAAACCGCTCGGCTGCAATTCGCATTCCGATGACTGGAACCAATCCAAAGGCAAGACGCATCGAGTTCAGAGCACCAGACGCATCATCAAACCCGTACCTCGCTTTCGCAGCAATGTTGATGGCAGGGCTTGATGGAATCAAGAACCGCATTGAGCCTCACGAACCAGTAGATAAAGATCTCTACGAACTACCAGCTGAAGAGGCAAAGTTAATCCCACAGGTTCCAGGCTCCTTGGAGGCAGTGCTTCAGGCTCTCGAAGCTGACCATGACTATCTGCTTCAGGGTGACGTGTTCACCAAGGATCTAATTGAAACTTGGATTGATTACAAGCGTGAGAAGGAAATCGCTCCATTGGCGATGCGCCCGCACCCATATGAGTTCGAGCTTTACTACGGCGTCTAGTCAAAAAACAACTTCTCAAATACCATTCGTCCGCGTCGGGTGGCAGCCAGAT
The DNA here is from genome assembly GCA_046074425.1 of Actinomycetota bacterium. Lineage (GTDB taxonomy): Bacteria > Actinomycetota > Actinomycetes > Actinomycetales > Microbacteriaceae > Rhodoluna. The sequence goes on along the minus strand of JBJTOG010000068.1, from coordinate 13,493 downwards.
AGTCCTCTTCGAGGCTACTGGCTCCCCCGCGCGGATATTCCATTAATCTAGCAATCCCCTCCAGCTGCTTCCGATCTACTGGCAAGACATCAGTCTTTTTGTTCGTATAAAGCATCGCTGCCGAACGTATCCTGGAAGCGATTAACCAGGCCTCTCGAAGCACTCGAGCATCAAATGAAGTGATGAGCTCAGCCTTCTCCATTTCTTCTAATGCGACTAGGGTTTCCGGAGTCCGGATACTAGGAAAATCACTCGCGTGCCTTAGTTGAAAAAGTTGTACTAGCCATTCAACATCGCTAATTGAGCCTCTACCGAGCTTCAGGTGCCGCTTGGGGTCGGCTCCCTGCGGCAACCTTTCAACTTCAACTCTGGCTTTTATTCTTCTGATTTCGGTGATGGCATTTGGTGAAATTTGATTTGGATAACGATAGAGATTTATTAGGTCTACAAAATCAGATTCAATTCGCTCCGCCCCAGCTATCACCCTAGCCCTCAGCAGGGCCTGAGATTCCCAGCTATCAGCCCATCTCTCGTAATACGCTGCATAAGAATCAATAGAGCGAACGACTGCTCCGTTTTTACCTTCCGGCCTAAGGTCCAAATCGATTTCAAATTCGAGAATTTGATCAGCACAAAGCTTGCGGATTTCAGTAGCAACAGCCTCCGCTTGGGACTGTGCGAGCTCCTTATCATCGCCTAGCGGCCGATAGACAAACATCACATCCGCATCGGAACCAAAGCCCATTTCGGCTCCGCCAAACCTACCCATTGCCACGATTGCGAATTCTTGATGAAGAACCCCGTCACCAACAACCAATTTTGTTGCAAGTGACAAAGCAGCCCTCATATATGACTCTGTTAAATCAGTTATTCCGGAAGAAATCTGGCCTAAATTCGTAGTCCCAATTACAGCGCCAATCGCGATTCGAAGCATTTCTCTTCGTCTAATGGCTCGAATGCTATTAGCCGCAAGTTCTGCATCCTCGTGTCTCGAAACAATCGAATCAAATTGAGCATCAAGATCGGCTAGGGTGCTCGGCACTAGCTCTTCTTCTCGATCAAACCACGCTGCCGCCTCTGGCATTCTCTCGAAAAGCGCAGTTGCTAATCGCGAAGTTGAAAAAACCTGAGTCATCCGCTTGGCAGCGCCTGAGGAGTCTCTGAGCATACGAAGATACCAGTGAGATTCACCTAGATCTTCGCTTAGACGTCGAAACGCCAGCAGCGCTGCATCTGGATCGGTGCCTTCAGCAAACCACTGCAACAAAACCGGCAGTAGTTGTCTTTGAATAGCTGCTCTCCTGGATAATCCGCCGGTGAGAGCTGTGATGTGACCCAAAGCCCCTTTTGGGTCGGTGAATCCGATAGCGGAAAGTCTTTCTTGTGCCTGAACGCTCGTGAGCTCTAGATCTGCCTCACTTAGACCAGATACCGCTGAGAGCAAAGGTCTGTAAAACAATTGTTGGTGTAGATCTCGAACCTCAAGTTTCACCTTCTCCCAACGACTAATCAGATTCTCTGCTGTAAGTCCGATTTGAATAGCCCGAGCAATGGAGCGCTGGGCCGTTTCCTCCTTGGGCATCAGATGAGATCTTCTCAGTGCGCTGAGTTGAATTCGGTGCTCTAAAAATCTCAAGAAGCGATAATGTGCTGCAAATCGATCGGAATCAGCTCTACCTATGTACCCGGCCTCAGATAGAGCGATCAGAGCTGAGAGGGTGTCCCTAACTCGAACGCTTTCGTCGGTTCTCCCGTGAACAAGCTGTAGCAATTGAACGGTGAATTCAACATCGCGCAATCCACCCGGTCCAAGCTTGATTTGAAAATTTAGCTCAGCAGATGGGATGTTTTCTGTGACTCTTTCCCGCATCTTCTGAACCGACTCCACAAAGCCGCTTCTGGTTGCACTATCCCAAACCTTTGGCCAAATCGTGTCAATGTACTTAGTCCCGAGATCTACATCGCCGGCAATCGGTCTAGCCTTGAGGAGAGCCTGGAATTCCCAACTCTCGGCCCATCTTTCGTAATAACTCACGTGGGAATCTAGAGTTCGAACTAATGGTCCGGATTTACCCTCCGGTCTTAGATTTGCATCGACCTGCCAAAGCGCTGGCTCGGTGGCTGCTTCGTCCATGATTCGCATCATCCGAGTAGCGAGTTTCGTAGCTATCTCAATAGCCTTTGCGCTCTCTAGATCTTCTGACCCTTCAGCAACGTAAATGACATCTACATCCGAAATGTAATTAAGCTCCCTGGCACCACATTTACCCATGCCAATAACCGCTAGCTTGACCGAATCCAATTCGGAAGGTGTGTATCGAATCGCTGAACCTTCGCTTGAAAATTCTGCCTTGGCCAAAATAAAACCGGATTCTATTGTTGCGCCAGCAAGGTCGCTAAGGGCAGCTGCCACCAATCCAATCTCACTAATCGGATCCATTCTGGTTAGATCGAAAATTGCAATTCTCAGCAGTTGCCGTCGGTAGCTTATGCGAATTTCAGCGACAGAACTAGAAGCGCCCTTCATAGCTTCAGCTAATTCGGATTGGCTTGGCAAACTAGGAGGTTTTTGAATATGAACTAGTTCGCTTATGTGCCGATCAATAAAATCCGCCAGAGCGGTTGAAGCACCAAGGACCAAACACAGCCGTTCAGAGGCTTCGGGTTTTGAAAGAATAGCCTTTAATTCAGCGGTGTGATTTCTCGACAAACTAAGGAGCCGATCCAGTGCTTGATCTGGATTCTGAGTTTTAGCGACGTAGGCTAAAACAGGACGACCGCGATCACCAACTAGGCCAACTAGTTCCTCTAAATTTCTGAGTGCTTGTTCTAGAAAGACGAACCCGAAACTTGCAAGCTCTGAGAGCCCGGTTGGGCGTGCCAATTTCTGCCTCTTCTAAAGAGTTTCTAGATTCTGTGCCAACTCAAATGGCGTGACCTGAGAACGATACGCAGACCACTCTCGCTGCTTGTTAGCAAGTACGTAACTGAATACCTGCTCCCCCAAAGTTTCAGCTGCGAGTTCGGATTCTTCAAGCTTGCGAATCGCGTGATCTAAGGATTGTGGCAGAGGCTGGATACCCATGGCGCGTCGTTCGGAATCGGTCAGATCCCATACGTTGTCCTCGGTCTCGGCTGGAAGTTCATATTCGTTTTCAATTCCCTTTAGGCCAGCAGCAAGAATTAGCGCATAAGCGAGGTAAGGATTGGCTGCCGAATCAATGGCACGGTATTCGATCCGAGAGGATTGACCTTTATCTGGTTTGTAAAGAGGTACTCGAATAAGTGCAGATCGGTTGTTGTGACCCCAGCAAACGAAACTAGGTGCTTCTCCTCCACCCCACAGTCGTTTATATGAATTGACATATTGATTTGTCACAGCTGTTATCTCTGGAGCGTGTCTCAACAAACCGGCGATGAAGTGCCTTCCTGTTTTAGACAAGTGATATTGTCCGCTCGGGTCAAAGAAGGCGTTGGTATCTCCCTCGAACAAGGACATGTGGGTGTGCATACCGCTACCGGGATGCTCACTGAAGGGTTTAGGCATAAAGGTTGCGTAAACCCCCTGCTCGATCGCAACTTCTTTGATCACGGTTCTAAAAGTCATGATGTTATCGGCCATAGTTAAAGCGTCGGCATACCTCAGGTCAATTTCATTTTGACCGGGTCCGCCCTCGTGGTGGGAAAACTCAACCGAAATACCCAATTGTTCAAGCATTGATACAGCTCTGCGGCGGAAATCGTGTGCAGTTCCCCCAGGGACGTTGTCGAAATAGCCGGCGGTATCAACCGGAATTGGGCCCTCTGGACCAATTTTGGAGGATTTGAGGAGATAGAACTCGATTTCTGGGTGAATGTAGAAGGAAAAGCCAAGATCATTGGCCTTCGCCAAAGCCCGGCGAAGCACATTTCTTGGATCAGCTGCCGCCGGTTGACCATCGGGGGTCAAAATGTCGCAAAACATCCTTGCGGTAGGGTCAATTTCACCTCGCCAGGGGAGAATTTGAAAAGTTGAAGGGTCGGGCTGGGCCAACATATCGGCCTCATAGGTTCTAGCGAGACCTTCAATGGCAGACCCGTCAAAGCCCAATCCCTCAGCAAAGGCTCCTTCTACTTCCGCAGGAGCGATTGCAACAGACTTTAGGGTTCCAGCCACATCGGTGAACCATAATCTCACGAATTTTACGCCGCGTTCTTCTATAGTCCGCAGCACAAAGTCCCGTTGCTTGTCCATAAAACCTCTCCCTTAGCTGATACTAGGCTAATGGTTATGCCCGCCGTTCGCTTAGCCATGGCTCAGATCAACCCGACTGTGGGCGATCTAGCTGGAAATGCAAAGCTAATTTTGAGTGCTGCTTCCGAGGCAGCCAAAGCAGGCGCCAATCTAGTGGTTTTCCCTGAACTAGCTCTTTCCGGCTACCCAATTGAGGATTTGGCCCTAAGTGAAGACTTTCTGGAGGCCTGTGAGCTAGAACTTCAATCTTTGGCAATAAACCTAGATATCTTGCCCGGGGTTGCGGTGGTAGTAGGGCATCCAGCCAAATCAACAACCCTAAGCCCTTGGGCAAAAGGGCAAAACTGCGCCAGTGTATTACGGGATGGCCAAATTATTGGCCGGTATGCCAAGCACCACCTTCCTAACTATTCAGTCTTCGATGAGTATCGAGTTTTCGTTCCTGGAAATGAATTGGTCACATTCGTGCATGGGGGTATCAAATTCGCGATTGCTATATGCGAGGACATCTGGCAATCTGGCGGACCGGTTGGGCAGATTCATAACTCCGGCGCTATCACCACTTTGGTACTAAACGGATCGCCATTTGAGATATCAAAGTCGGATTACAGACTGGAATTGGTGCAAAATCTCGCAAGGAATACGAATACTTCGGTTGTCTACGTAAATTTAATTGGCGGTCAAGACGATCTGGTATTCGATGGCCACTCTTTCGCGGTCACAAAAGATGGAAGAGAGATTCTCAGGTCAAGGCAATTTGAGGAATCGATTAGCTATCTCGAAATTGCAGATGAAGGTGAGCTAATTCCAATTAGCGAATCAGTAAAAACCGAAGGCAGGCTCGATCAAATCTGGAGCGCACTTGTACTCGGCGTTCGAGATTACGTTCGTAAAAATAACTTCAAAACTATAGCCCTTGGTCTTTCCGGAGGAATCGATTCCGCAGTATGTGCAACTATTGCCGTTGACGCTGTTGGAAGCTCAAATGTTTTCGGTTTCGCAATGCCAAGCAAATTCTCATCAGAACATTCAATCTCGGATGCCCAAAAATTGGCCAGCAATCTGGGTATCCCCTTTGAAATTCTTCCTATTGAATCGCTGGTTGAATCCTTCGAAGAATCGCTAGAGCTTTCTTCACTTGCCAGGGAAAATCTGCAAGCTCGTGTTCGTGGAGTGATTCTCATGGCACAAAGCAATACTCATGGGCAATTGGTTCTTTCAACTGGAAACAAGAGTGAAATTGCTGTTGGTTACAGCACCATTTATGGAGATTCGGTTGGAGGCTTTGCTCCGCTTAAAGACGTAGAAAAAACTTTGGTATGGGAATTAGCAAGAAATAGAAATCGAAGCGCACTGAACCAAGGTGAAATTGCCCCGATACCTGAATCCTCAATATCAAAGCCTCCAAGCGCTGAGCTCCGTGAAGGTCAACTGGATTCGGACTCTCTGCCTGATTATGAGATCTTGGATGGAATACTCCGAGGCTTCATTGAAGAAGGACGGTCAATCGAAGAATTGTTCGAATTGGGATATAAGGAAGAAACCGTTTTGCGAATAATTTCAATGGTCACAAGCTCTGAATGGAAGAGACGACAAGGAGCAATTGGACCACGAATAACTAAGCTTGCATTCGGAAGAGAACGCCGCTTTCCAATCACCAATCATTTCAACTAGGAGTTTTGTGTCTGATCTAAGCCAAAAGAAAATTCGGACGACGACTTTGGCAGAACTTAAGTCTGCAGGGGAAAAGTTCGCAGCTTTAACTAGCTATGACCGCTTCACCGCTGAGATATTTGACGAATCCGGAATCGAAGTTCTATTAGTAGGTGATTCTGCTGCAAACACCGTCTATGGGAAATCCAACACCCTCGAAGTTTCAATCCAAGAAATGATTTCGCTTGGAAGAGCCGTCTCTAGCTCGGCTAAGCGAGCCCTTGTAGTTATTGACATGCCATTTGGCTCCTATGAAATTAGCGCTCAGCAGGCAACCGAAAACGCTATTGCACTAATCAAACACTCCGGTGCTGAAGCAGTAAAGCTTGAGGGTGGAAAAAATAGAACTGAGCAAATCCGTTCGATTATTGCCGCAGGAATTCCCGTCATGGGGCATCTTGGTTTCACGCCCCAATCGGTTCACTCCTTAGGCGGATTTAAAGTTCAAGGGCGGGGTGAATCCGCTAACACGCTCATCGAAGATGCTAAGGCTTTGGAGGAAGCTGGAGTGTTCGCAATTGTGCTGGAACTTGTCCCAGGTGAGGTCGCAAAGCAGATCACGGGCGCACTGTCAATTCCAACAATCGGTATCGGTGCTGGAAATTCAACAGATGGTCAGATACTGGTTTGGCAAGATTTTGCTGGGCTAAGTGGAGAGAAACTGAAATTCGTTAGGGAATACTTGCAGCTTCGAGAGGCGCTTTCTGGAGCGGCAAAAAAATATCGCGACGAGGTTCGTGACGGCTCGTTCCCTTCTCCTGAGCATACTTTCGGAGATTAGTCTTCTTCCGCTTCGCTTCGTTCCCATTCTTTCGAACGTTCCCTTACTAAGCTCTCCGCATTTTTAGCCTCAGACTCAGTATCAAATGGACCAATCCGGTAGAGAGAATTGGATTTCAAACCAAACTCAGTCTGTTTCGTCCTGGTGTTGAACCACCATTTCTTCTCTTCGCTCAAATCGGGCTCACCCTTCAACTTTCAGATTTAGACTAAAGCTATGCCTCGCGATCACCAAACTGGATTCCTAACGCCTGGAACTATTTCTAAACCCCTACTGGTCCCGAATTCAATTGTTAGACCGGAATACGTTGGTAAAAAAGCGCCTGCGGAGTGGCTTGGCAGCCACATCAAAACCCCAGAGCAGATTGAGCTAATTAGACATGCTGGGAAAATTGCCGCCGGCGCAATAGCGGAAGCAGGTAGGGCTGCTGAGCCAGGAATCACTACGGATCAGTTGGACAAAATCGTTCATGAGTATGTTTTGGACCATGGTGCCTACCCTTCAACTCTTGGTTATCGCGGTTTTCCAAAATCATGCTGCACGTCTATAAACGAAGTTATTTGCCATGGCATTCCAGATGACACCAAATTGCAGGAAGGAGACATCGTCAACATCGATGTCACGGCATACATTGATGGTTATCATGGAGATTCAAATCGAACCTTCCTGGTTGGGCAGGTTAGTGAAGCTGCTTCATTATTAGTTCAAAGAACTGAAGAAGCGCTAAATCGAGCAACTAGCGCAGTGCTCCCAGGTAGAGCAATAAACACTATTGGGCGAACAATAGAGTCCTATGCCAAGAGATTTGATTACGGAGTCGTTAGAGACTTCACGGGGCACGGTATTGGCGAAGCTTTCCACTCTGGCCTTGTTATCCCCCACTTCGATGCTGCTCCGAACTACTCACTGCCAATTGAAGTGGGGATGGTCTTCACAATCGAACCCATGCTTACTTTGGGAACTCACGAGTGGGATATTTGGGAGGATGGCTGGACTGTAACCACAAAGGACAAAACTCTAACTGCCCAATTTGAACACACCTTGGTGGTCACAGAGTCCGGGGCTGAAATACTTACCCTCCCCTAAGCTGGATGGAACATGAAAAAAGCTATAGGAATCGACATCGGTGGAACTGGCATCAAAGGCGCCTTGGTAAACGTTAAGAAGGGTGCTCTTGTAAGCGATCGGATTCGCTTTGATACCCCGAATGGCGCAACTCCTAAAGAGGTGTTGAAGCAAGTTGCAATCATTATTGAATCGCTAGATGCGCCTGAGGGCGCACCGGTTGGAATTTGTTTTCCAGCCGTTATAAAAAATGGGCGAACTCTTTCGGCGGCCAATGTCTCTAGCGACTGGATTGGACTAAATGCCCAACAAGAGTTCGAAAAAGCTCTGGAACGTGATGTGGTCTTACTCAACGATGCTGACGCTGCGGGTATTGCCGAAATGAAATTTGGCGCTGGGGCAAATGTGAAGGGTTTAGTTCTTATGGCCACTTTAGGAACTGGAATCGGTACCGCCTTATTCATGAACGGCAAGCTAATTCCAAACGTAGAACTTGGACACATCGAAATTGATGGAGTCGACTACGAAACTAGGGCATCTTTTTCGGCTAAGGAGCGGGACAATTTGAGCTTTCGCGATTGGGCGGAACGGCTAACAAAGTATTTTTCCGCGTTGAATCGCCTATTGAGTTTGGATTTGGTAATTATCGGCGGCGGGGTTTCAAAACAACATCAAGAATTTCTACCGCTTATTGACTGCGGCGTGAAGATTGTTCCAGCCGAGTCGAGAAACAATGCAGGGATAATTGGAGCTGCATTCCACGCTGCCAAAAAATTGTAATAGGGATGGGCCGGCTGTTACGCCGGGTTTTGTCCTCCCAAGGGAGTGACGGTCATCTATCTAGGACGGCGGTTGCCCGCCGCCTCAAGCGACCTACCCGTGAGCTCGGGCGAGCAACCCTCGAACGCTCACTGTTTGGTCTTGCTCCAAATGAGGTTTACCTAGCCAAGTTGATCACTCAACTTGCTGGTGGTCTCTTACACCACCGTTTCACCCTTACCGATTGCTCGGCGGTTTACTTTCTGTTGCACTGTCTCTCGGGTTACCCCGGGTGGGCGTTACCCACCATTTTGCTCTTTAGAGCCCGGACGTTCCTCGTCATTGCTGCCGCGACCGTCTTGCCGACCCATCCGCTACCACTTTAGCGAAACCATCACTCACTTAGGTGAGCTGTTGAGTTCAAGCAGACCAATTCCGCGGCTTCATGGCCCCAGAATCGAACCACTGTAATCGAGGCAGGTGCCACATTCGGACGCCAATAGCCCGCTACCGAAGCATCTGAGGCGAAACGGAAGATGCTACGTATCGGCATTACGTGAGCGACCATGGCAACTGTTGACCCAGCATATCTTTCCAGCGTGTGATCTAAAGCTCTCTTGACGCGCAGCTCTAAAGAAGCCAAGGACTCCCCGCCCGGCGGAGCAACTTCAAAAGATCCTCGCCAACGGTTGTATTCATCTTCAAACCCAGCAAAAACCTCTTCATTTGTAAGTCCGTCCCACTCACCGAAACCGATTTCGCGAAGTTCTGGCAGCTCTTGCATAGGAACATCGATTCTCTCCGCAATGGCTTTAGCGGTCTGGGCGGCTCGAAGTATCGGCGAATGCAACACAGCAACTGGTTTGCTTAGGTAGGAAAAAGGTCCAGCTAATCCGAATCGGGAAATTTCTGCAGCCACCTTTGCTGCATCTCCAAGCCCCGCCTTAGATAGCGGAGGGTTCTCCCCATCGCCGCCGGATATTTTGTGGGATTCAGTTAGCTCAGTTCTGCCATGCCTTATCAGGATGATTGTGGTGGCAGACTCGGTCGAAGGTTGCGGAGCTCTAATCGATGATGGGGAACTTCGATTAAATTCAATCGCTGGGGCATTTGTCGCCTGCCCACCATCCATCGCTAGATTGGCCAGCTCGTCAGCTCGAGAATTTTTCTCTCTAGGTATCCAAATGAATTCAACTTGCCTTCCGGCTATGAGAGATTGAGCCTTCCGGGCGAGAATTTGCATGTCTGGGTGTTTGATTTTCCATCGCCCACTCATTTGCTCAATAACCAGCTTTGAATCCATTCGCACTTCGATTGTCGCCTTCGCATCAAGTTCAAATGAGCGTTCTAGGGCAAATATCAACGCACGATACTCAGCGACATTATTAGTTGCGATTCCGATTGCTTCGCTGATGATTGCAATCTCTTCACCGGTTTCAGAGTTAAGGATTACAGCGCCAGAACCTGATTCGCCTGGATTGCCTCTGGAGCCGCCATCAGCTTCGATAATGAATTTCACGAGCGAACCAAGAATGCTCCACAGGAAGGACATTCAGCGAGTTCATCTACAGGTAGCGAAGAAATCTCATCAAAACTTGTAGCAGTTATTGATAAGCGGCAGGAACCGCAATCTCGCCCTACCAAACGACCAATAGCTGAACCTCGCTCAAGCTTTCTTTGATAGGCGGTAAGAAGCGCTGGATCTAGCGTTGAAGCGGTTTGTTGGCGTCTAATACCCGTTTGTTCGAACTCTAGGCGGAGATTTTCCAATTCGCTTTCTAACCCCTGCTGGATACTTTTGAACACCAATTCCTTAGCTTCTTTTTGTTCCTCATAATTCGAAACCGCAGCCTTTGCGCCTTCGAGCGATTCCAAAACAAATAACTCGGCGTCTTCTAGTTGACTCTTCCTGGTGCGAAGACTTTCTATCTCGTGCTGCAACCCTTCCGCATCCTTCTGATTCTTAGCCTCCGCTAATCTCGCCTCGTCCCGCTTTAGTCGACTCTCTACCAATTCGAGGTCGTTTTCGCTTCGCTTGAGTTCAAGCTCCAGATCTCCCACTCTGGCCCGAGCATTAATTAACTCTTCGCTGGTCGCCAATAAATCTTCCCGCGCATTATTAACTGCTTCAGAAGCTTCGGTGTCCTTTATTGTCTTTTTGAGGCGACTAATCGCAAAATCGATTTCGGATAGCTTTAGCAAAGTTTGTTGATCTTGCAAGTTTGCCTTCATTGTGCCACCAGAGTCTTTGACCACGGATCAGTATTGATTTCAGATATGTGAAAGGCAACGTCTGGGTGAATCTTTGAGAGCTGACTCCGAAGCGGCTCAAGCCACACGCTCTCAGCTGCAAAATGCGAAATGTCGATCATCGCCATCTCAATCGCTGGGTCTGTTGTTCCATCAAGTGTTACGTGATGCCTTAGGTCACTTGTGATAAAACAATCAACTTTTTGTGCCAAGGCATGATTGATGAAGCTATCTCCGGCTCCTCCAACAATCGCAACGGAGGCTACTTGTTTTTCTAATCTTCCCGCCACTTTTATAGGGGCTTTGGTCACCGGAAGAACTGAGGCCAACCAATCGGCAAATTCCTCGAGAGTCATTGGGTTAGATAGCTTCCCCACTCTCCCATGCCCGATACCTTCTCCGGTTGCGATAAGTGGCGCTGTATCCACAATTCCAATGCGCTTAGCCAATTCGTGAGAAACGCCACCTTCGACAATGTCGGCGTTGGTGTGAGCGGAATAAATAGCTATTCCGCCTCTTATTGCGGCGGTGACAATCTGGCCCTTTAGGGATTGCTCGCCAAGAAAACTAACACCTCTTAGTAGCGGTGGATGATGCGAGATTACTAACTGAGCACCTTTGTCTTGGGCCTCCTGCAGAACCGCTGCTGTTACATCGATGCAAATTAGGGCCTTTGAAATCTCTGCTTGAAGATTTCCAATTGCTAGGCCAGGTCGATCCCACTCTTCGGCAGACGCTAGAGGCCAAAGTTTCTCGAAGCTAGCAATAAGTTCGGACAGCTTAGTTCCCATAGGGCTATTCAACCGTGTTAAGAAACTCTTTGAGTTCGGCCCGGCGCTGTTCCAATTCAAGAAGATTTTCTTCCTGCTTTTTGATACGGGGAATACCTAAAACAATTGGGAAAAGTAGACCAAGTCCAAATGCCATTGCAATACCGATTAGGTCACCAAAAGTTTCAGAAAAACCAGGTGTTAGATCAGCAAGAAATCCTGCGATTGGAAGCTGTGCAAGCTTTAGATATCCAAACCCTAGTGCGGTGGCGAGCAGCAATCCAAAAATATTCACGAAGTTGAATTTTCCGTAAAAACCATATTCTCGAGTCAGTGAGACCTCGTGATAGCCATGCCTTCTGAGCAGAGCATCTGAGACAACTATTCCGCAATAGGCCGCCATTAGAACGGCAGTTGCCGCCAAGCCGGTCAACATCCAATCACTCAATTCACTTACCGGCACCAGATACACAGCGCCAAGTGAGAGAGCTGAACCGATCACAGCTATAAAAATCTGATTGACAAGGGTAGGAATCCGGATCCCAATCGAATGCAATTCGCCGGCAATGGAATAGGCCGAGCTGGCCAGAATTTGAATGATGGAAATTCCGATTCCCACAGTTAGCAAAATCATCAGCCAAAGCGGATTATTGATAACTATTGCAAGCAGCGGATTAACTGTCAGTTCTGAAGCCACATCGCCACTTGCTGCATAAACCCAAACCAGAGAAAGAATACCAATCACCAATGGCGGGAAGAAAGTACTAACCAGGGAAACGAAAAACACCTTCGCCCCTGGAGTTTCTGGATCAAGCTTTCTTGCAAAATCTCCACTTTGGGTGAACACCATGAAACCAAAAAGCGCAACAACTAGAATCCCCAAATCCATCAAACCAGTGACGCTTAGCGATGCCGATGAAGAAATACTGGAAACAGAGAAACTGCTGATAACAAAATATCCAATCGCCCCGAGCGAGACTAGCCCAATCAATGCATTCACTTGTTGCGCCTTCAACATTGTTATGCCGCCGAATCCTGCCATCACAGCCGAAATCAAAACCAGCGGAATAGCTACAAGGGCAGTCGCCGTGAAGTCAGCCGTGAAAACCAATCTTTTGGCGATTTCGGAAAACCAGGGCTGATTGGAAATAAGTGGTGATAAGACCTTGGCTGACCAAATAATTAGCACCGCGAGCCATGCAAAACGAACTAGCAAAATAAAAGTCGAAGGAATTGCATTTCCCCAGACACCAAATGCCGCCCTCGATAAAGTACCAACTGAACTTGAACCTCGCTTCGAAGCCACCGAACCCATAGAGGCTAAAACCGCGACGAAGAGCAACGCTCCACCCAGGATCAAAATCGCTTGAGGAAATGAAGCTCCTGCTGCCCCGATGAATCCGGCCAGGACCACCCCAAGAGGAGTAGCACTAAGTGCCAGCCAAGACCAAACCAGGGCCGATGGGCGCCGGGTGGGGGTCATGATTGATTGACTCGAAGACGAATCTTTTGGCTCTTCTAGGGCTGGATTTTCTGAAGTTTCTACAATCAGTTCTTCCTGCTGACCCAGAGCGCTGATTGGCTCTGGTGTTTCTGTGACCGTAAAGGTGACAGTTTCCTCGTAGCTGACTTCGGAAGAAACATCCAATTCTTCTATTGATTGGGCGTAGCTTGCATTTAACGAAGCTGCTATGTCTTCTGCAGATTCTTGTTGAACGTTTTCTATCCGGTTAGGTTCTGCATCCTGGCGAGCCTCCACGAAAGTAGGCTCAACAGAGCTTTCAACCTGCGCTTGCTGTTTTGTCTCTGACCATTCGTCAAATTCCGGGCTACTAGAATCCAATTGCTCAGCTTCACTCTGCAGATTCTCACCACCAGCAGGGGAATCAACCGGGGCCACTTCCTCAGCTAATGAAGCGCC
>JBJTOG010000067.1:0-4637 GCA_046074425.1 Actinomycetota bacterium | reverse complement strand
TCGATTCAAAGGTTTTGGCCGAATCGATTGTGATGATGCCATCATTCTTCGAAAAGCTCTCTGAGGTTTACAATCAAGAAAATCTAGAATCAATCAAGCTCTGGCTTAGCTGGCAGGTTATTTCCTCCAGCGCCTCCTACCTTTCGCAAGAATTTGTCGATGAGAGATTTAGTTTTTACGGCACCAAGCTAACCGGCGCTCCAGTGAACCGAGCTCGCTGGAAGCGAGCTGTGTCGCTAGTCGAAGGCTCCTTGGGCGAAGCGGTTGGAAAGATTTACGTCGAGAAACATTTCCCACCCGAGGCCAAGGCTCGGATGGATGAATTGGTTAAGTACTTAATCGAAGCCTATCGCGAGAGCATTCAGAATCTTCCTTGGATGAGCGAAGAGACTAAGAAAAAGGCGCTTATCAAACTTGATAAGTTCACACCAAAGATTGGTTATCCAACGAAGTGGAAAGACTACTCCTCAATCAAGATCGACAGAGCTGACCTGGTTGGAAACATTAGACGAGTTAGCTCTTGGAACCTAGATCGCGAAATGAAGAAAATTGGCTCGCCAATTGACCGCGAAGAGTGGTTCATGACCCCGCAAACCGTTAACGCTTATTACAACCCAGGCTTCAATGAGATCGTCTTCCCGGCCGCTATTTTGCAGCCTCCGTTTTTCTCGCTTGATGCAGACGATGCCGTGAACTTTGGAGCAATCGGTGGCGTGATTGGGCACGAAATCGGCCACGGTTTCGACGACCAGGGATCCAAGTATGACGGCGATGGAGCATTAATCAGCTGGTGGACCGAAGCAGACCGCAAGGCCTTCGAAGAGCGAACCGCATCGCTGATTTCTCAGTTCAATGCTCTTTCTCCGGAGCAGCTCTCCGACGATAACAAAGTCAATGGCGAGCTCACCATCGGAGAAAACATCGGTGACCTTGGCGGATTGGGCATCGCATACAGGGCATATCTGATGTCTCTAAATGGCAAGACTCCAGAAGCAATTGATGGTCTTACCGGCGAGCAACGACTGTTTCTAGCCTGGGCGCAAGCCTGGCGAACCAAGGGAAGAGACGAAATTGTGCTTCAACGTTTAGCCACCGACCCTCACTCACCGCCAGAATTCCGCTGCAACCAAATCGTTCGCAACATTGACGCCTTCTATGAGGCCTTCGGACTAAATCCGGAAGATAAGTTGTGGATCGATAGCGAGCAGCGAGTGAGCATTTGGTAAATGAAACTTTGGCTCAGGCTGATTTACCAACTTCTTAGTTGGCGCTCCCGCTCAAAAATAACCATCAGTGATGTTGCCAGAAGACGATTTCGAGTCTGGCCAACCGATCTAGATATTTACAACCACATGAACAATGGGGTCTTTCTCACAATTCTGGATCTTGGTCGCTACGACCACGGAAAGCGAACTGGAATTTGGGATGTCTGGAGAAAAATCGGTTGGTATCCGGTTGTGGTTGCGGAGAACGTAACCTTTCGCAAATCGCTAGAACTCTGGCAGGAATTCGATTTAGAGAGCAAGGTAATCGGTTGGACCGACGAAGCGTTTTATTTTGAACAGCGCTTTGTTCGGGGCGAGGAAATTTACGCTCGAGCAATAGTTCGAATCAGATTCCTCAAGCGAAGCAGAGGAATAGTTACCCCACAAGAAATTTTAGAAGTCACCCCTTGGCATGGTCCCGAGCCCGAGTTGCCACAGTGGGTAAAGGATTGGTCAAAAGCATCTGCTCTGCCGAAGGGGCGAGAGCCAGCTCCGAGCGATTGGGATTAGATGAACCGCGACAAATTATCTCGTGATGCAATTGCACTTGTTGAATCTTGGCTTAGGGATGCCTCCGGTTCGCAAGCTGCTTCGGCCGCAGAGGCTCGCCTTGCTAAGTTGCTGAAAGATCCGAGGGGATTGGAGTTCACACTCAATTTTGTTGATCGGGTAATTAGACCTGAGAGCATGAGGGTTGCAGCCTACGAACTTAGAAAGCTAACTCGAATCATTCCAAAGGCGCTTCCTCCTCTAGATCGCTTCGCGATTCGACTCGGTGGAATCTTTGCGCCGCTTTTTCCTTTCCCGGTAATTCCAATTGCCAGATTTGTACTTCGTACCCTGGTCTCACACCTTATTGCCGATGCTCGGCCAGCAAAGCTCACGCGGCATCTAGAAAAGGTTCGAAGCGATGGCACTAGCCTGAACCTGAACTTGCTAGGTGAGGCGGTATTGGGAGAGGCCGAAGCTGCCAATCGGTTAGCCAAAACATTTGAATTACTACGTCGAAACGACGTCGACTATGTATCGGTGAAGGTCTCCTCGGTAGTTTCACAGCTATCGATGTGGGGATATGACGATTCCCTCAACCGGGTGTTGCAGCGCTTAGAACCGCTTTACGAGTTTGCCAATCGGGAGAAAAAGTTCATCAATTTGGATATGGAAGAGTATCGGGACCTTTGGCTCACGATCGAAGTCTTCAAACAAATTCTTTCCAAACCGAAATTTCATAATCTTTACGCCGGTATCGTCATCCAGGCCTACTTGCCCGATTCCTACTTGGCCTTGCAGGACCTGATCAAATTTGCCCAAAAGCGAGTTGCCGCTGGAGGTGCTCCAATCAAGATCCGCCTGGTCAAGGGAGCAAACCTAGCGATGGAGGTAGTCGATGCCCAGTGGCACGGCTGGAAGCTGGCCACCTACTCTAAGAAGGTCGAATCGGATGCCAACTACAAGCGACTTTTGGAGATCCTGCTAAATCCGAAAGTGGCACCAGCGGTTAGAACCGGAATCGCCGGTCACAACCTATTTGATGTCGCCTACGCACACCTGCTGGCTACCCAAAACGGGGTGAGCGACCGGGTTGATTTTGAAATGCTCAAGGGTATGGCGGTTGCTTTATCCGCCAGTGTCAAGAAAACCGTTGGCAAGCTTTTGCTTTACACCCCGGTAGTTTCCCCAAGTGAGTTTGAAGTTGCAATCGCCTACCTGACTAGAAGGCTGGAAGAAAACGCCAGTCCGGAAAACTTCATGTCAGGGGTATTCGAACTAACCACCAATCGCGCGGTGTTTGAGCGGGAGAGAGATCGCTTCTTGGCTTCCGTGAAACTTATTGACAAGTTGGGCAAAGAGCCAAATCGAACTGCAGACAATTCCCTCGAAGCAACCAAGGCGGCGCTGAAGGGAAACTTCATCAATCAACCCGATTCCGATCCTGCGATTACATCGGTTCGAGAAAATGCTCTCAAGGTTCGCCAGCGCTCATTGCAGATTCAAAAGGAAATTGCAAAAACTGAAAACGCCGGTTTGCCACTTCTTGATACCAAAGTGGCCATCGACAAGATCACCAAGAAGGCCATAACTGCATCGGCGGCTTGGGCTAAGGATTGGCGCAAGCGTCAGCAGCTGCTTATGAAGGCGGCAGCCGAAATTGAAAAATCCAGATCAGAACTTTGCGCTGTGATGATGGCAGAAGCAGGAAAGACAATTGCCGAGGCAGATGTTGAAGTATCCGAAGCGGTAGATTTCGCTCGCTACTACGCATCGTTGATACCCGAATTGGTAAACAACAAAGAAGCCAACTTCGCACCGGATCGATTAACTCTGGTTGTTCCACCTTGGAATTTCCCAGTTGCCATTCCAATCGGCGGAGTCTTCGCAGCTTTGGCTGCCGGAAGCAGCGTGATTTTGAAGCCGGCACCGGAGGTTCGCAACTGTGGTGTTGCGGTTGCAGCCTGCCTACACAGAGCTGGAATTTCCAAGAGTGTGCTGCAAACCGTTGCGGTTCCCGACAATGAGGTTGGATTACATCTGGTTGGTCACTCAAGCGTTGATTCAGTAATTCTTACCGGATCATTCGAAACCGCCGAGCTGTTTAAGCGACACAAACCAGAAATTCGAATTGCCGCTGAGACCAGTGGCAAAAACGCTCTGGTTATTTCGCCGTTTGCCGATTTAGATTTAGCGGCAGCGGATTTAGCCAAGAGTGCTTTTGGTCACGCCGGTCAAAAATGTTCAGCAGCTTCTTTGGCAATCTTGATTGGATCGGTTTACGAATCAGAGAAATTCCTCAGACAGCTGGTTGACGCTGCTAAGTCGATGAAGGTTGATTGGCCGGAAAACCTAGCAGCCAGCATTGGGGCGGTTATCCAACCTCCGGCTGGAAAACTGCTTCGCGCCCTCACTGAATTGGAAGAGGGAGAGAAGTGGCTATTGGAACCCGAAGCCCTAGATGAAAGCGGAAGACTGTGGCGACCAGGAATCAAGATTGGAGTTCGTCCAGGATCTTTCTTCCACCTAACAGAAGTCTTTGGCCCAGTGCTAGGAATTATGAAGGCAGCAGATTTGGATCAGGCGATTGAGCTGCAAAATGCCACTGAGTATGGCCTAACAGCTGGAATTCACTCCCTGGACGAGCAAGAAATAAGGACCTGGTTAGAGCGAGTCCAAAATGGAAACCTGTATGTGAACCGAGGAATCACAGGCGCCATCGTTGAAAGGCAGCCATTTGGCGGTTTCAAGCGGTCCTCCGTTGGAACGGGACTAAAAGCTGGTGGCTCAAGTTACCTTACGCAGTTTGGAAGCTGGAGCAACCCTGCTTCCAGTAAAAAGCTAACCGATGCGGAATTTTTGAAGGCTGCAAAAGCCTCAGAC
>JBJTOG010000066.1:0-6090 GCA_046074425.1 Actinomycetota bacterium | reverse complement strand
CGCCCTCGGCAACGACGTGAGTAAAAGGTGTTAGGCGGTGCTCTTTTAGCTTTGCTTCAACAAATGCCAAGGTGAGTGCCGAACCAAGGATTGGAATATCGGATTTCATCCGCAAAAGATATGGAACTCCGCCAATGTGATCTTCGTGTCCGTGAGTGAGAACCAATCCCACGATGTCATCCAGGCGATCCCTCAGGTATCCAAAATCAGGCAGGATGACATCAACACCCGGGTGGTGCTCTTCGGGAAAGAAAACCCCGCAGTCAACAATCATGATTTTGCCATTAAGTTCAAACACCGTCATGTTGCGACCGATTTCGCCGATTCCTCCGAGTGGAATTATGCGCACGACATCTTTTTGTAGCGGCCCGGGTGCGGGCAGAGTTTGAACCACAGGTTCTCTTTTCTAGCTTTACCTAGTAGTGCCCGCAACTTTCGGCAGAGCACCGCCAGCGGCAGCATTTCTATTTGGTCTAAAGTTTGCAAACGAAAGTCCCGGAACCACTCCGACTTTCTCGATTCCGTCTTCGATTCTCGCCGCTTCGTCATCCTCTGGTCCAACCAGTGGCAATCGAACCCTTGGGGAGGCAATTAAGCCAAGGCCGTGCAACACATACTTAGCTGCCACAGTTCCTGGAACGTTGGTCATCAGTGCACGCTGCAGCGGCTCTAGGGAGTTGTGAACTTTCAGAGCGTGATGAAAATCATTGCGGTTGGTGGCATCCACTAACTCGCGATAGGCCGCCGGGGCAACGTTTGCGGTGACACCAATCAAACCGGTGGCACCGATGGCTAAATGCGGCAGAACGTTGGAGTCATCACCGGAGAAGTAAATCAAATCGGTTTCATTCAGCAGCCTCGAGGCTTGAGCCAAATCCCCAACCGCATCTTTCACCGCAACAATATTGGGGTGCTTGGCAGCGCGGTGAAAAGTCTGCTGAGAAATAGCAACCCCGGTTCGCCCTGGGATGTCATACAGAATTACCGGTAGGTCGGTGGCGTCGGCAATCAACCTAAAGTGGGTGAGGATTCCAGCCTGAGTTGGCTTGTTGTAGTAAGGGGTAACAATCATCACTCCATCGGCACCGGCTTTTTCGCTCTGCTTATAAAGCTGAATAGCGTGGGCGGTCTCATTGGATCCACCACCGGTGATGATCTTGGCTCTTCCGGCCGAAACCGATTTACCAACCTCGACCAGTTTGATTTTCTCGGCGTCGGTTAGGGTGCTGGTTTCACCAGTGGTTCCGGTAACTACCACCCCGTCGGCACCGTTTGAGATGACGTAGTCAATGTGTTTTTCGGTGGAGTCCCAGTCCACTTCGCCATCCGGAGTCATCGGCGTCACCAGCGCTACCAGCGTCTGACCGAAGATTTCCTTATTGGTTGCCATGCATAAACCCTAGCGGCTAAAAATTTAGGGAGCCACTCGGCCGTTTTGGTTAAAGCTCTCGTAGGTGAAAGGCATTAATTCGGCCCAGAAGTCTTCCATCTTTTCCGCACACATCTCGATTTCGCGCTGTGGGAATGATGGAAAATGAGTTCCCTCGCGTTTGGTGCGAAGCGATAAGAAGTTCATCAGTGATCGGGCATTCATGGTGACATACATGCTGGAGTAGATATTTAGCGGCAGCACAATTCGAGCCACCTCTCTAGCAACTCCGGCTTCCAACATTCTCTGGTACGAGGCATAGGCATTGACCGAAGCGGTGCGAGCCTCCTGCTCAACAAGAGCAATCTGCTCTGCGGAGCCGGGTAGAAACTCGTAGTGACCAGTTTTTCCAACCTGCACCAGGTTTCGCTCCGGGGCTGGGACGTAAAAAACTGGAGAGAGTTCTTTATAGCGGCCGGATTCTTCGTTATAGGAGGCAATACGGTAGCGCATAAATTCACGAAAGACGAATATCGGGGCCTGAACATAAAAGGTCATGGAGTTGTGCTCGAATGGCGAGCCATGGCGATCGCGCATGAGGTAGTTGATTAGCCCCCGGTCCCGCTTATCGGTATCGGCATCCTTATTAGAGGTAGCGGCCTCTATGGACTGCTCCCCCTGGGTGGAAACCCGAGCGGCAAATAGCACGTCTTGATCGCTGGCGCTTGAGCGCACCAGCTCCACGGTCACATTAGATCTAAAAATTACGTCAGACACCCGCTCAGCTTACCGAAGCTCTATAGCGGAGACCTTCAAGCGGGCAAATCATTGGCAAAAAACTTCTAATTTTTGGGCATAATCCCTGGTGTTGCATTGTTGGGCACTCAAGAAGATAGCTAATAGTAGGGAAATCATGGACAACCGACTCGCCATTATTTTGGCGCTTTTGGCCATTGCCCTAATAGCTGGCAGCATTTGGAAGACCCGATCCGGTCGAGCCAAGCTGGTTCGAAGCGGCGAGATGGTTGACCTTGGAAAACTCGGAGCCACCAAAGGTGGCAAATCGGTAACTTCATTTGGGAAGCGGGCGACCCTGCTGCAGTTCTCCACCGAGGTTTGTAGCGTTTGCGTCCATACCGCAGGGCTGTATCGAGAATTTGAAAAAAATACCCCCGGCCTAAAACACATCGAGGTCGACATCACCGACCGGATGGATCTGGCAGCCCACTTTTCGGTAATGCAAACCCCCACCACCTTGATTCTGGATCGAACCGGAAGGGTCCGAGCCAGAATCGGCGGTGCCCCAAAACCAAATGTCGTAATTGATGAGATAAACAAACTGGAGAAGAAATGACTACAAAAGGATTAGACCCTAGAGCACCTCGATTCGGAGCCGCAATAACCTCAGTTCTCATGGTGCTGGTGATTTACCTAAGCCTGGATGCTGCAACCATAACCTCAGCACTTTGGATCATGGGATTTGCGGTGGTGACTTTTATTTTCGGCGTGACTTTGGGTCCGGCCCGTCACCCCTACGGATTCATTTATCGAAGCCTGGTTCGACCAAGACTTAAAGAGCCATCATTTTTAGAAGACCCAAGACCGGTTCGCTTTGCTCAACTGGTGGGACTTTTGGTTACCGGAACGGGTTTTGTCCTTCACCTTCTGGGTGTTCCATACGCGCTGCCGATTGCAGCTGCGGCGGCTTTTGTGGCAGCGTTTTTGAATGCCACCTTTGCCTTCTGCCTTGGTTGCCTTATGTATATCGGACTAAAGCGAATTGGAGTGATTCGCTAAAGCAATTGCTTTGCGCATAGCTTTTCGCGCTCTCGGTCGATCGCCTGCTGCATCGTAGGCAAGACCGAGGGCGAACCACTTTTTCCAGTCTTCTTCATTTCCCAAAACCGAGGAACGATACTTTTCAAAAACCCGCTCGGCGGATTCCTTGGTTGGCCGACCGCTTGGTCGAAGTTCAAAATCAAAGCGTGGCCAAGAATCCTCAGCCATTATTACTTTGCCAAGTTTTTCAATTTTCAATCCAAAGCGAAGCTCCATAAATATTCCCCAGGCCGCGAATATCGGCAGGATCAACATAAGTGCACCAATTGCAATCCCGATAGCTTCGCCGCTTTGAACTAATACCCAGGAGCGCTCGCTTACTAAAACTAAATACATGATTAAAAGTGCGGTCATGCTAAGTGCACCGATTTTTGCAGAGGTCATCTAGTTGCTCTCCAAAAGCGAAAGTAAACCAACCTGCAATCCAGAAACCGAACTTATTTTCCGAAGCGAAATCATAAGTCCTGCCGAGTAAACCTCATGGGATGTGACAACATGCTTGAGATAAATACTCTCTTCAGGGTTGCCAAGAAAAACCTCTTGCTCGGCGTGGGCGCCATCAATTCTCTTGCTTAGAATCGGGATGCCACTAAAAAGTGGCGCATCCAAGCTATTTGTCGATGAAGGCTTTTCCTCCCTTGCCGAAGAAATTTCTTGGGAGGTAAATAAGGCGGTGCCGGAAGGTGCATCCAATTTGCTGGTGTGGTGAGTTTCAATGATCTCGACAGAATCGAAATACTTTGAGGCCTCAGCAGCGAATTTGGTGGATAAAACCGAACCAATCGAAAAGTTAGGCACTACGGCGATGGTTGCAGAAGAGCCAGCCATTTTTTTGCGAAGCCCGTCCAGTTTCTCCTTGCTCCAACCACTGGTTCCAATTACTGCCCGCAAGTTATTTGCCATCACAAAATCAGCAACTGATTCAGAAACATCGGGTTTGGAAAGGTCCAAAATCACATCGGCACCAAGGCATTCTTCCAATTTGCTCGAAGAGCTTAATTGGCTGTGAACACTTAGGTCCTCAGATTCCTCAATGAGCTTTATCGCTAGCTGGCCCATTCGACCAGTTGATCCAATCACGCTTACAGTTGTGCTCACGAGATAAACCTATTTCACAAACCGCTCAAAAATAGACTGATCGATATCGCCAACCGCGACCACGGACCGCTCTCGAACTGCCAGATCGGCAGCCAGTTCTTGAACCGCTTCGGCGGTTACCGCTTCAAAGCGAAGCAGTGCTTCGTCCAAATCCATGAACTCACCAGAAACAATCTCGGCCGATGCCAGCCGGGACATCCTGGCCTGGTTGGTTTCGAACTTGAGAGCCAAAGACCCGGAGATGTTTCCCTTGGCCAATTCCAGCTCGGCTTTGGTAATTCCCTCTTGAGCGATCTTTTCAAGTTCCAAAATCATCAACTCGGTAACCTCTTCGGCTTTGGCAATTGAACAGCCGGCATACAATCCGAAAGTTGCGGCATCGGAATACCCCTGATTGAAGCTATAAACCGAATATGCCAAACCGCGTTTTTCTCGAATTTCCTGAAACAGCCTCGAGCTCATTCCACCACCTAAAACAGTGTTAAGAATCCCCATGGTGTGTCTTCTTGGATCATCGGCGCTGAGGCCTTGCGAGCCAACCAAAATATTTACCTGAGAAATTGGTCGATTAATTACCGCAAGTGAGTCTTTGCGAGTAATTGAAGCCGGCTCCAACAATCTTCTGGCAACCGGCTTATTTGCTTTGGTTAAATCCCAGCCGGCTTCTGACAAAGCTTTCTCGACCAAATCAATTAGAGTGCCGTGATCAACGCTTCCGGCTGCAGTGACCACGAGATCCTGTGGCCGATAGTTGCTCTGGTAGTGCTCCCATACCGCATCGCGGGTTACCGAAGAAATAGTTTCGTTGGTGCCACCAATTGGTCGCCCTAGCGGATGATCGCCAAGCACTGCAAGAGAGAAAGCCTCATGCACCACATCGTGTGGATCATCATCGTTCATGGCCAGCTCTTCTAGAATTACTGGCCTCTCGTTTTCGAACTCGGTCTTATCTATAACGCTGGAGGTGAGCATGTCGGCAATGACATCGACCGCAATCGGCAATGCCTTATCTTGGACCCGCGCGTAGTAAGAAGTGTGTTCTTTTCCGGTGGAGGCATTCGACGACCCGCCCACAGAGTCAAAGGCAACCGCAATATCCAGCGCGGTGCGCTTTTTAGTTCCTTTGAAGAGCAAGTGCTCTAAAAAGTGAGTACTTCCGAAGTGTCCGTTAGTTTCATCCCTGGATCCAACCGCAACCGAAAAGGCTACCGAGACGCTCTGTGCTCCCGGTACTGATTCGGTCAAAATGCGAACACCGCTTGGGAGGACGCTTCTGCGAACAGAAGTGCCTCCCGAAGCGGTGAACGATAACTCGGATTGTTCTAGTGGAAACAGAACTTCGGTCATGAAGGCTTTAGGCCTCTGATCCATCGACCGGTGAAAGCGACAGCTTTCCACGATCGTCAATCTTGGTGATTTCAACCTGAATCTTCTGGCCAACTTCAAGCACGTCTTCTACGTTCTCAACTCGCTTGCCACCGGCAATCTTCTTGAGCTCGGAGATGTGTAGCAGACCATCGCGACCTGGAACCAAGGAAACGAAGGCACCGAAGGTAGCCAACTTCACAACGGTTCCTAGGAATCGCTCGCCGATTTCTGGAACGTGAGGGTTGGCAATAGCGTTGATGGCTGCCTTGGCGGCCTCCGCCGAAGGTCCATCGGTGGCACCGATGTATACGGTTCCATCATCCTCGATAGAGATATCAGCACCGGTGTCATCCTGGATCTGGTTGATCATCTTGCCCTTCGGGCCGATGACTTCACCAATCTTGTCAAGTGGAATC
>JBJTOG010000065.1:0-8945 GCA_046074425.1 Actinomycetota bacterium | reverse complement strand
ATGCAATATCAACGAAATGATGTTGATTTCACGAGAGGAAATTTCCGCGTAAAAGGTGACACCCTTGAAATCATTCCGGTATACGACGAATTCGCGACCCGAGTTGAATTTTTTGGTGATGAGATTGAAGCAATTTATTCTCTGCACCCGCTAACCGGGGACGTCATCAAGCAACTCGATGCTGTTGCAATTTTTCCTGCTTCGCACTACGTAGCCTCCCCGGAGCAAATGGGAAGAGCCATAGAGGAAATTGAAAATGAATTGGCTCAGAGGCTAAGGGAACTTGAAGGTGCCGGCAAGCTTCTAGAAGCTCAGAGATTGAAAATGCGAACCAATTTTGATCTTGAGATGATTCGGGAGCTGGGATTTTGTTCTGGCATCGAGAATTATTCGAGGCACATTGATGGACGTAAAGAGGGCGAACCTCCTTCATGCCTTTTGGATTACTTCCCGGAGGACTTCCTGACTGTGATTGATGAGTCGCACGTCACTGTTCCTCAAATTGGGGCTATGTATGAGGGGGATGCCTCCAGAAAGCGTACCTTGGTTGAACACGGTTTTCGCCTTCCTTCGGCTATGGACAACCGTCCTCTCAAATTTGCTGAATTTCAAGACCGGGTGGGTCAAACCGTTTATCTCTCTGCTACCCCGGGAAAGTATGAATTAGCAAAAGCCGATGGGGTAGTGGAGCAGATCATTCGCCCAACCGGTTTGGTTGATCCAGAGGTTGTCATTAAGCCCACAAAGGGTCAAATTGATGATCTGCTCGAGGAGATTAGGATTCGTAGCGCCAAGGATCAAAGGGTTTTGGTTACAACGCTTACTAAGCGAATGGCGGAGGAGCTTACCGACTATTTATCGGAAGCTGGAGTTAGGGTGCGCTACCTTCACTCGGACGTTGACACTCTCAAGCGTGTTGAACTGCTTAGGCAACTAAGGCAGGGTGTATTCGATGTTCTGGTTGGCATTAACCTGCTTCGTGAGGGACTAGACCTGCCAGAGGTTTCACTCGTTGCAATTTTGGACGCCGACAAAGAGGGCTTCCTGCGATCCGCAACATCGCTAATTCAAACCATTGGTAGAGCAGCAAGAAATATTGATGGTGAAGTTCACATGTATGCCGATAACCTTACCGATTCGATGCGTAAAGCTATCGACGAAACTAACCGTAGAAGGGAAAAGCAAGTTGCCTACAACAAGGCAAAGGGCGTTGATCCACAGCCGCTTCGAAAGAGAATTGTTGACATTACTGATCAAATCGAGCGCGAGGAGATAGACACTCAGGCGTTACTCGAGGAGTTCGATAGGGGTAAGGGTAAGAAGCGCAACCCAGTTCCGCTTCGCTCATCCCGAGGTATTGCCGCCATGGCCGAGGACGAAATCCTCGCGGTAGTTATGGATTTAGACGCCCAAATGCGCCACGCGGCTTCAGAATTACAATTTGAGCTGGCTGCCAGGTTGCGGGATGAGATTTCTGAGCTAAAACATGAACTCAGGCAGATGAAGAAGGCTGGGCACATCAAGTGAATTCAACCCAGCGGTTAGGCTTGCTAGCGTGAATCCACAAGCCCACTCGCCACACGAGCACCTTATTGTTAAAGGCGCCAGAGTACATAATCTTAAAAACATCACGGTAGACATGCCGCGTAATT
Organism: Actinomycetota bacterium; assembly: GCA_046074425.1. Taxonomy (GTDB): domain Bacteria; phylum Actinomycetota; class Actinomycetes; order Actinomycetales; family Microbacteriaceae; genus Rhodoluna. The sequence continues at coordinate 7,293 of JBJTOG010000065.1, read as the reverse complement.
CGCTGGTGGTTTTCACTGGCCTATCTGGTTCGGGTAAATCATCTTTAGCCTTCGACACCATTTTTGCAGAAGGACAGCGCCGGTATGTCGAATCGCTTAGCGCCTACGCCCGACAGTTCTTAGGGCAGGTTGACCGACCAGACGTAGATTTCATAGAGGGCCTCTCACCGGCGGTTTCAATCGACCAAAAATCCACCAATCGCAATCCCAGGTCGACGGTTGGAACCATTACAGAAATCCACGACTATCTGAGATTGCTGTGGGCGAGAATCGGGATACCCTACTGCTCGCAATGTGGTGAGCGAATTGTCAAACAAACTCCCCAGCAAATAGTTGACCAAATTCTCGAGAGCCCTGAAGGGACCAAGTTTCAAGTTTTAGCAGAACTAGTGCATCAGAAAAAAGGTGAGTTTTCTGATCTGTTCAAAGATCTGATATCACAGGGCTATGCGAGGGCCATGGTCGATGGCGAAACCATCCAACTTTCTGAAGTCCAACCGCTTAAAAAAACTTACAAACACGACATATCTGTGGTGGTCGATCGATTGGCGATTCGCTCAGGAATAGACGGGCGGCTTACTGACTCAGTAGAGACTGCACTTAAGCTTGCCGGTGGCAAGGTGACCATCGATTTCGTCGATAAAAAGGGTAAAGACGCCCAAAGAAGCTTCAGCGAAAAAATGTCTTGCCCGAATGACCACCCCTTGGCAATTACAGAAATTGAACCAAGAACCTTTTCCTTCAATGCGCCATTCGGGGCCTGTCAGGCCTGTTCTGGCCTTGGCACCAAAATGGCGGTGGATGAAGATCTAGTAATTGGAGACAGGGAATCCTCAATTCAAGATGGAGCAATCTTGCCTTGGTCCACAGCTGGCAAAGGTTTGTATCACTACTTCTCAAGAATGCTGCAAGGTTTGGCGAAGGATCTAAATTTCTCCTTGAAAACTCCTTGGCAGGAATTACCCGAAGGTGTCCAAGACGCAATCCTCAATGGAAACAACTTTGATGTTCAAGTCAGGTGGAAAAATCGTTATGGCCGGGAACTTAGATACACAACTGGTTTCGAAGGAGTGCTTCCATACATCGAACGAAAATACCTGGAATCCGAAAATGATTACGCCAGGGGGAGATGGGCGGGTTACCTTCGCGAAATTCCTTGCCCTTCATGTGGTGGAGCTAGGCTCCGGCCAGAGGTCTTAGCGGTAAGAATTGGCGATGCGTCTATTGCCGATGTCGCAAGTTTGAGCCTCGGTGACTGTGTCGCGTTCTTCACAAAATTAAAGCTCGATAAGCGCGATGAGAAAATTGCTGCGCAAGTGCTTCGAGAAATTAGGGCCAGGTTAGATTTTCTGATGGCCGTTGGTTTGGACTATCTAAGCCTTGATAGAGCCGCGGGCACACTATCTGGCGGTGAAGCTCAACGAATCCGCTTGGCAACTCAAATTGGATCTGGTTTGACTGGTGTTTTGTATGTTTTGGATGAGCCATCAATTGGATTGCATCAAAGGGATAATCGTAGGCTTATCGACACACTGATTCGGCTTCGAGATCTTGGTAATACATTGCTGGTTGTTGAGCACGATGAAGACACCATCAAAACCTCAGATTGGGTAGTCGACATTGGACCAGGAGCTGGAATCGGTGGCGGAAGTGTCGTTCACTCCGGACCCTATAAAGATTTACTTCGCAATAAGGAATCCATTACCGGCGATTATCTGGCTGGCAGGCGCTCAATTGAAACGCCAAAGAAGCGAAGAGCGATTGACAATAATCGTAAGTTAAGTGTTGTTGGCCCGAAGGCCAACAACCTTAAAGGTCAAACCGTTGATTTCCCACTCGGGGCTTTTATTGCAGTTACCGGAGTTAGCGGTTCCGGTAAATCAACATTGGTGAATGACATCTTGTATCACGTACTAGCAAATGCCCTAAATGGGGCTAAGCATGTTGCTGGTAAACACACCAGGGTCACTGGATTGGAACACCTGGACAAAGTCGTGCACGTTGATCAGAACCCAATTGGTAGAACCCCGCGCTCAAACCCGGCAACCTATACCGGAGTTTTCGATCACATTCGAAAACTCTTTGCTGAAACTCAAGAGTCAAAAGCAAGGGGATACCAGCAGGGCAGATTCTCCTTCAACGTCAAGGGAGGCCGATGCGAAGCATGTAGCGGTGATGGAACCTTGCGAATCGAAATGAACTTTCTTCCCGACGTATACGTTGCTTGCGAAGTTTGCCACGGAGCCAGGTATAACAGGGAAACTCTTCAAGTGAAATACAAAGGTAAATCCATTTCCGAGGTTTTGGAGATGCCTATTGAGGAAGCTGCTGAGTTCTTTGCTCCAATTAGTTCTATAGCTCGCTACCTACAGACCTTGGTAGAGGTGGGGCTTGGATACGTTCGCCTGGGTCAATCAGCCACTACGTTATCCGGTGGTGAGGCGCAGCGGGTCAAGCTCGCAACTGAATTGCAACGTCGCTCAACCGGTCGGACTATTTATGTTTTAGACGAACCAACTACGGGATTACATTTTGAGGATGTTCGCAAACTTCTCCTTGTGTTGAACTCTCTGGTAGACAAAGGAAACACGGTTGTGGTGATTGAGCACAATCTCGATGTAATTAAATCTGCCGACTGGGTAATTGACCTAGGTCCCGAAGGAGGATTCCGTGGTGGTGAAGTCATTGCCGAAGGAACTCCGGAGCAAGTAGCGAAAACTAAGGGGAGTTTCACGGGTCAGTTCCTAAAGGAGATATTGGGATAGATGGCAAACCAGGTTTCGTTCCGCCCCAAGACCGGAGAGATTCCCACCAAGCCCGGTGTCTACAGGTTTTATGACGCTAATCGCCGGGTGCTTTATGTTGGAAAAGCCAAGAACCTAAGAGCCAGACTGCAAAGCTATTTCGCACCTCTTGATTCGTTGCACGAACGCACGCGCAGAATGGTTTTGGCTGCAACCGACGTTGACTGGACAATTGTTAAGACTGAGTTCGAAGCACTGCAACTCGAATTTACTTGGATAAAAGAATTTGATCCTCCTTTTAACATCCGATTTCGAGATGACAAGTCTTATCCTTACCTTGCAGTTTCTCTGGCGGACAAGGTTCCTAGGGTATTCGTAACCAGAAATCGTGACTTGCGTGGAGTTAAGTACTTCGGTCCCTACACCCAAGCTTGGGCCATCCGGCAAACTTTGGACACCTTGCTTAAGGTATATCCGATGCGTTCATGTAGCGCGGGGGTTTTTGCAACTGCCAAAAGAACTAAACGCCCGTGCTTACTTGCCGACATCGGTAAATGTTCAGCTCCTTGCGTTGCCCGCGTTGGAGAAGGCGAGCACAAGGAGATTGCCAAAGATTTAGTTTCTTTTATGCAAGGCATGAACCCCGAAACGCTGCAGCAGTTGCGCCAAAAAATGCTTTCCGCGTCCAACTCTCAGAATTTTGAGTTAGCGGCTAAATTTAGGGACAACCTCGAGGCACTTGAGACTGTACTTGAGAAGAGCACGGTAGTTTTCAACGATCTAACCGATGCGGATCTTTTTGGGATTGCTCATGACGAATTGGCTGGTTCAGTCTCGCTCTTTTCAGTTCGTGGTGGTCGAATTCGAGGTGTGCGCTCCTGGGTGGTAGATAAGGAGATTGAACAGTCTCTCGAAGAGTTAGTGAGACAAACATTGCTCTTTGCATACACAGTCAAGGAGGGGGTTGAGGCTCCCTCAATTCCAAAGGAAATTTTGGTGCCTGCTCTTCCCGAAGACAGCGAAGAATTGGAGAAATTCCTTCGCGAGCGAAGAGGAGCTGCTATCAGCCTAAGAGTGCCGCAGCGAGGTGATAAGGCCGCACTTGCCCAAACCGCTTTGGAAAATGCTGAGCATTCATTGGCGCTGTATAAATCCAGACGCTCTAGCGATTTCACCGCAAGAAGCGACGCCCTTAATAACCTTGCAAAGGCGCTTTCCTTAACCGAGGCGCCACTTCGGATTGAGTGCTACGACATCTCTCACCTTTCCGGGACCAACATCGTTGGGTCGATGGTGGTATTCGAAGATGGCCTCGCCAGAAAATCTCACTACCGGCAATTCAACGTTGAAACAGCAGCCGATGATACCGATGCTATTTTTCAGGTGCTCTCTAGAAGGCTCAAATACCTCAGGGATCCGGAGCTGATGGACCAGGGGAAGTTTGGTTACCTTCCCTCATTGATTGTGGTAGATGGCGGTGTTCCACAGGTAGCTGCCGCTAAACGAGCTATAGACCAAAGCGGGGTTGCGGTGGCGGTTTGTGGTTTGGCAAAGCGGCTGGAGGAAGTTTGGCTAGCCGGGGAGAGTTTTCCGGTTATCCTGCCTCGAGGATCTGAAGAGCTTTTCTTACTCCAGCGACTGCGGGATGAATCTCACCGTTTTGCCCTCACAGCATCGCGCAAAAAGCGCTCTAGTGCGATTTCAAGCCAGCTCCTTGAGATACCAGGTCTCGGGGAAAGGCGGGTTACCGCCTTGCTAAGAAGATTTGGTTCCGCCAAGCGGCTTAGGGTAGCTTCCGTAGACGAAATTGCCGATGTTGCCGCCATCGGGCCAGTGCTGGCAGGTCAAATCAAGGAATTCCTCGCTAAGCTTCCCTAAAAACGCACTCGGGCGTGTCGCGAAATGGTTAGACTTGCCTTGCTAATCGAGGGGAACCAATGGCGGAAAATCTAGGGCATGAGCTGCTCATAGTTACCGGCATGTCCGGCGCTGGGCGCTCGACGGTTGGAAATGCCCTCGAAGACCTGGGCTGGTATGTGGTCGATAATTTACCGCCACAAATGCTCGGTCCAATTTCTGATTTATTTACCATTCCGCAGTCCCAGCTCCCAAGACTGGCGGTAGTGATCGATGTTCGAGGTGGCGAATTCTTTAGCGAGCTTGAAGAGAATTTGAGACTCCTTGGCGGGAAATCGGTTGTGGTTCGGGTGCTTTACCTTGAAGCCAGCGATTCGGCTCTGGTCAGAAGGTTCGAGCAGGTTAGAAGGCCTCACCCGCTCCAATCCGATGGCACCATATTGGACGGAATCGCCGCGGAGAGAAAGCGCCTGCTTGCACTTAGGGAATCAGCCGACGTTGTGATCGATACCTCCGACCTAAACGTTCATCAATTAGCCACCAAGATTGCAGAGAATTTCTCGGTTGATTCCAAGATTCGGCTACAGCTGACGGTTCTAAGTTTTGGCTATAAATACGGTTTGCCGGCAGATGCTGATTTAGTTGCCGATGCTCGCTTTTTACCTAACCCTTTTTGGAATGAAGAATTGCGCCCTTATACCGGGTTAGATCAACAAGTGAGTGAGTATGTGCTGGCACAAGATGGCGCCGAAGAATTTATTGAGCATTACGTTAGAGCTCTAAAGCCTGTTTTGGCAGGTTATCTGAAAGAAAATAAGCACTACGCAACTATTGCAGTTGGCTGTACTGGTGGGAAGCACCGCTCTGTTGCCATCGCACAAAAACTTAGTGAGAAACTTTCTGGAACCGAGGAAGTATCTATTTCGGTAAGGCATCGCGATTTGGGCAAGGAGTAATTTTTGGCACTGACCACAGATATTAAGGATGAGCTAGCTCGAATCGAGGTGACCAAAAACGCCGTTCGAGCGGCTGAGTTAGCGACTATCTTGCGTCTAGCGGGTGGCTTACACCTAGTTAGCGGAAAAGTCGTTGTTGAGGTCGAACTGGACTCCGCACAGCTCGCACGTAGGGTTAGAAAAGATCTGATGGAGCTTTTTGGCTGTGATAGCGAAATGGCTATCATCTCAGCTGGCGGGATTAGAAAATCAAACCGCTACCAGCTCAGGGTTCTAGGGCAGGGTGAAGTTTTGGCAAGACAAACTGGATTGGTTGATGGCAGGGGCCGTCCAGCCAGAGGGTTACCGGCCACCTTGGTCGCCGGCTCCATCGCCGAGGCTCAAGCGGTTTGGCGAGGAGCTTTTTTAGCTCACGGCTCTCTAACTGATCCAGGTCGTTCTGCTGCTTTGGAAATTACTGCGCCTGGCAATGAAGTTGCGATGGCGTTGGTAGGAGTTGCCAGAAGACTGGGAATCATTGCCAAGGCCCGCGAGGTTCGCGGCGTATTCCGCGTTGTGATACGAGATGGCGATTCAATTTCGGCCATGCTTACCCAAATGGGTGCTCACGGTCAGCTGCTCCGTTGGGAAGAGCTGCGGTTGCGCCGCGAGGTACGAGCAACCGCGAATCGTTTGGCGAACTTCGATGATGCGAATCTGCGCCGTTCAGCTCAGGCAGCGGTGGCAGCTGGGGCTAGAGTCGAAAGAGCTCTAGAAATCTTGGGTGTAGATGCACCAGAGCATTTGAAATATGCGGGAGAGCTGAGGCTCAATCACAAGCAGGCCAGTTTGGACGAATTGGGAAGATTAGCTGACCCGCCGATGACCAAGGACGCGGTCGCCGGAAGAATCAGGCGCCTGCTATCGATGGCCGACAAACGCGCGGAAGAGCTAGGAATTCCTGGCACCGATGCCTTTTTGCCTGAGGATTTAGAAAACGATTAGGAATCAGATTGACGCTAATCTGGTTGAGCCAAGCAACGAGCAAATAGGAGTACAAAATGAGCAAATACGTTCTGCCAGATCTTGGATATGACTACGGCGCACTGGAGCCGAATATTTCCGGCCGAATCATGGAACTGCACCACGATAAGCATCATCTGGCTTACGTAAACGGTGCGAACTCAGCCCTAGATTTGCTCGCTGAGGCACGCGAGAAAAACGATTTGACCTGGGTCAACAAGTTGCAGAAAGATTTGGCGTTCAACCTTGCCGGTCACGTGAATCACACCGTATTTTGGAGAAACCTCAGCCCCGATGGTGGCGATAAACCAACTGGTGAATTGGCGGCGGCTATCGATGAGTTTTTTGGGTCCTTTGATGGCTTCCGTGCTCACTTCACCGCCTCCGCGCTTGGAATTCAGGGCTCCGGTTGGTCGATTCTGGCCTGGGATGTATTGGGGCAAAAGCTGATTATCGAGCAGCTCTATGACCACCAGGGCAACCTGGCTCCAGCTTCAATCCCACTTCTGATGCTGGATATGTGGGAGCACGCCTTTTACCTTGACTATCAGAACGTGAAAGCGGACTATGTTGCTGCTTTCTGGAAGATTGTCTCCTGGGGCGACGTGCAGGCCCGTTTTGAGGCTGCAAGAGGCCAAACTAAGGGCTTACTGCTAGTCTGATACGAGTAATTCCACCCAAGGGCGCGTGGATCAGCCATCTTTGAATAATGCGCTTTTTGCGCCCTTAGAAGG
>JBJTOG010000064.1:0-10310 GCA_046074425.1 Actinomycetota bacterium | reverse complement strand
ACTCTTTATCTGACCATAGTCGTTTGCCGGTGGGTGGCTAGGTGGAAATCCTGCTTCTATCGGCGATTGCGCTCACCGTTGGTACCGGTTTTTTTGTTGCGTCGGAGTTTTCGCTGGTCAACTTGGACCGAGTGGAGCTGGAATCTCGATCGCAACGAGGTGAAAAAGGCCTTTCAAACTCAATTCGGGCCCTCAAAAGAACTGCCACTCACTTGTCCTCGGCTCAGCTGGGTATCACGCTGACTACTTTGCTAACCGGCTACCTTGCCGAACCGGCCTTGAGCGAGCTGATCAAGCCTGCTCTAATTTCGCTCTCGGTATCTCAGCAGGCAGTTGGATCTGTTGCCTGGGGACTCTCGATACTGATTGTTACCACTTTTTCATTCCTAATTGGCGAATTAGTTCCAAAGCAGTTGGCGCTCGCAATACCGCTAAAAACTAACAAGGTAGTAGTGGGATTCCAGCTTGTATTCACCTGGGTTTTCAGTTGGATGGTTCAATTTATGAATCGGTCGGGAAATGTTGTGGTGAGGCTGTTTGGCATTGAGCCCAAAGAAGAGCTCAGCTTCACAAGAAGCGCCGAGGAATTAGCCTCGCTGGTTAAGCACTCCGCGAAAGAGGGTGCACTCGATAGCGAAACGGCCAACCTACTCACAAAAACTCTGAGTCTGAGTGAGCTGGTGGCAGCTGACATCATGACCCCCAGAACCCGAATGCACTTTGTGGATCGAGAACAAACTGCTAAAGACGTAGTCGAGCTGGCAATTAAGACTGGTCATTCTCGCTTTCCAGTAATTGAGGACTCCTCGGATGACGTCATTGGTGTGGTGCACCTAAAGAAAGCGGCGGCTGTTCCAAGAGAAAAGCGAGCCGAAGTTCCAGCCACCGCCTTGATGACCGATGCCCTCAGAGTTCCAGAAACCATGGGGCTCGAGAGCCTAATGGTTGAGCTTCGCGCCAAAGGCTTGCAATTGGCAATTGTGGTTGATGAATATGGCGGCACCGCCGGGCTTGCCACTTTGGAAGACTTGGTCGAAGAGCTAGTTGGAGATTTGGTTGACGAACATGACCGAGCTCGAGCCGGTATTACCCTTGGTGCCAACTCGTCGCTACTGTTTCCTGGCATGATGCGTCCAGATGAACTTGCAGAGATGTCTATTCCGATTCCGCAAGATGGCGATTATGAAACCGTTGCCGGTTTCATAATGAGTCGCCTCGGCAGAATTCCCCAAACCGGCGATGAAGTTGAACTTTCAGTTGGTTTCTTGCGCGTTGAGAGAATGGATCAACGTCGAGTTGACAGAGTCAGATTCACTCCGAAGGCGGTAACCGATGTCGAGTGATCTACTAGCACTGGTGCTTTTTGTGGTTCTGCTGGCCGCCAATGCCTTCTTTGTTGGAAGTGAGTTTGCAGTAATTTCAGTTCGTCGCGCCCAGATAGAGCCACTTGCCGAAGCGGGAAACCCGGCGGCCAAAATAACACTTAAGGCCTTGAAAAGTGTTTCTTTGATGCTCGCTACCGCGCAACTTGGAATCACGGTTTGCTCGCTACTAATTCTGACGGTAGTTGAGCCTGCTATTCATCATCTATTGGAGGCACCGCTTGAGCTTGTTGGGATTTCTGAGCCATGGGTTGACGGCATCGCCTTCGCAACCGCTTTGGCTATAGTCACCTACCTTCACGTAGTCCTAGGGGAGATGGTTCCAAAAAATATCTCCTTTTCGATTCCGAGGCAGGCTTCCTTAGTATTGGTTCCCCCGCTTTATTTGATTACCTGGTTGCTTCGCCCTCTTGTTGCTAGCTTGAATTATGTGGCCAATGGCATATTGCGCCTTGTGAGAGTGCAGCCAGTTGACGAGGTTGCCTCCAGCTTCACTCTGGAGCAAGTGGAAGATATTGTTGAACACTCCACCAAAGAGGGGGTTTTGATCGACCCCTCCGGAGCGATTACAAAGACATTTGAATTCACCGAAAAAAAGGTTAGAGATGTTGCTGTTGGTCTCGAGCAAATTATTAGCCTGCATAGAAAAGTAACGGCAAGAGAAGTTGAACAGGCAGCAGCCAAGTATGGCTATTCTCGATACCTGCTGGTTGATGAGGATGATGAGTTAATTGGCTATCTCCACCTCAAGGACGTAATTGATCTTGAACTAGAAGATTCCGATGAGCCAATCGAGCCTAAGCGAATTAGAAACCTGATTTCGCTTCCGGAGGAAATGGACTTGGAAGACGCCTTGGCGGCGATGCGAAAAGTTGGAGCTCACCTCGCCAAGAGTTTTAATTCAAAAGGTGAAATTGGTGGAGTGTTGTTCTTGGAAGATATTATTGAAGTCTTAGTGGGCGAAGTTCAGGACGCAACCACCAAAAACTAGTTCTTTGGCCAAGTTCCCCTGAGGTATTGATTCGGCCAGACAACTTCTGCCCCTAGTTCGTGAGCGGCTCGGAGAGGCCAATAGGGATCGCGAAGGCTCGCTCTTGCGATGAAGATCACATCGACTTTGCCATTTTGCAAGATTGCCTCGGCTTGCTTAGCTTCGGTTATCTGTCCTACCGCCCCAACCGGTGCGGATACCCGTTCGGCTACGTACTCTGCCAAAGGAACTTGGTAACCGGGTCCAGAAGGAATCTTCACTCCAGTTATTAGCCCACCACTTGAAACATCAATCAGATCCACTCCGGCAGCAACTGCAAGGGCAGAAACTTTGGCGGTTTGCTCTTCATCCCAGCCATTTTCGCTGTAATCGGTAGCTGAGAGTCTCAAAAATAGTGGCATCTCGGAAGGGATGACATTTCTTATTGCCTGAATGATTTCCATCAATAGTCGAGTTCGATTCTCAAAAGATCCACCATAGTTATCGGTGCGATCGTTCGAAATTGGCGATAGAAATTGGTGAATCAGATATCCATGAGCACCGTGAATTTCGACTGCATCAAAACCCGCATCCACCGAACGCTTGGCCGCTTCGGCAAAGGCCTCAACTAGTGCAGGAATTTCCTCGGTGCTAAGTCTTCGTGGAGGCAAGTGGTCGCCAAATGCTTGGTCTGTTGAACTCACAGTTTGCCAGCCGCCATCGGCAGCGGCGATAGAACCAACCCCGCTCCACTCTCGGTGGACCGATGCCTTTCTTCCTGCATGAGCTAATTGCATGACCATCTTGCTTCCCTGATCGTGGCACAGCGAAACAATTTCTTTCCAGGCCTTTGCCTGATCGGAATTCCAAATCCCAGTGCACCAAGGTGTGATTCGGCCTTCCGGTAATACACCGGAGGCTTCCACCACAATCAATCCGGCTCCGCCTACTGCCCTTGAGCCAAGATGTAATTTCTGCCACTCACCAGGCATCCCATCTTTGGCTTCGGCGGAGTATTGACACATCGGTGATATCCAGATGCGATTTTTTACTTCCATCTCGCGAATCTTGATTGGTTCAAAGAGCTTGGGCAAGAGTATTCCTTCTTTCAATAAGCAATGTTCCTAAAGCGGTAAAAAGCCCCAGCAAAATTCCAAAGCCAATAGCAATATTCAGTGGCACTAATTCGGTTAGAAAACCAATTACGGCGGGTCCGGCTAATACCCCTGCATAAGTTATTCCAACTACCTTTGCCATGTTACGACCTGTGTGAGATTCCTCTCCTACTTCGGCTGAGTAGGCAAAGATCTGGGGAACCACGCCAGCGATACCAACGCCGGCTACCACCCATCCAATCAGGGCAGTTATCGAAGTTTCAGATAGCACCACCACTAAGGTCCCGATAGCCGAAAGAATCGAGCCGTAGCGAATTACAAAAATGCGACCGAGGCGCTGCACCACTTTGTCGATAACTAATCTGGTGAACCCCATTGCACCGGTATATACGACGATTGCCAGAGAAGCGACGGCTTCACTGGTTCCAAGGATTCGTGCGTGATGCAGGGCCGACCAGTCAACACCGGTTCCCTCGGCTATTACCGCAGCTCCACCCATCGCTCCTAGAAAAAGAACATAACCCAAAACCTTGCGATTGGCTTTGTTGGCTTCTAGTTTGAGCCGTTTTTGCTCAGCTTCATTGCTATGGACTTTGACGTGGTTTGGGCTATCTGGAAGTAGCCAAAATCTCATCCAAATAGCTATCGCAAGAAAGCTCAGTGCCGCTAATGAGAGTGTGGTCTGCATTTCAAAATTTAGCTGCAGGGCCAATCCGCCAAGGCCGGCTCCAAGCAGACCTCCAAGTGACCACATGGCGTGAAAAGCAGAAAAAATTGGACGCTGGTAGGCCTTCTCGACTTCGACGGCGTGAGCATTCATTGCAACATCGGTCGCTCCGACCCCAATACCGAGAAGATAGAGAGCGACTGCCAGCAGCCAAACCGAATCTGCCAAGCCCGGCAAAAAGAGCATCAGCGACATAAATATTGCCGCCAGAAAAGTTGTAGTTCTTGATCCAACTCGATCAATCATCCAACCAACAAGCTGCATGGCGGTAAGGGCGCCACCGCCAAAAAGTAGCAGCAGAGCACCGATGACCGAGTGGGAAATTCCCAAGGCTCGCTCCACCGAAGGGATGTGAACTGCCCAGAAAGTTACGGTGGCACCGGCGATTGTGAAGAAAGCGAAGACCGCAAACCGCGCCTTTTGAAGTTTGGTCAACGCTTCCTCGCAGTCATTTCGGCCAATAACAACTATCTTAGGTAGCCTTTCAAGAGTGAGGGATATCAAACGCGTTATTAGTGAATTGGCTCCATCTGTTTCAATAATTTTGGGCTCCGGTTTAATTCACCTTGGAATTATTTGGTTGGCAAATCTATTTTCCGATGCCATTCCATTTGGAGATATCGGGCTCTACGAATACTGGGCATACCAAGTCGCCCAGGGCGGACCGCTCTATGGCATCTCAGTTGATTGGGTATATCCAGCACCGGCTCTATTTCCGATGCTTCTGGTAAATCTGCTTTCCTTTGACAATTATCAAATTGCTTGGTTGGTACTGATGTTTGTTCTAAATACCGCTACCGCTTTGGCACTATCGATTGGAACTACCGGAAGGCGGAGTGCCTGGCTATATCTGATTGGAATAGCACTACTTGGACCAATAGCTATTTCCCGTATCGATTCAATCAGTGTGGTTTTGGCGACATTTGGACTGCTGGCAGTTGCGGGCAACCGCAAACTCTTGGCGACTACTCTTTTCACGTTTGCAGGATGGATAAAGATCTGGCCAGTCGCGTTATTTGTTTCGCTTTGGTCAAGTGGCAAAGAAAAATTAAAGCTAGTGGCTTTGGCGGCGGGGATTTCATTTGGGATCGTTATTCAAGCGGTGGCAGTTTCAGGAACTACCTCAATCTTCTCCTTCCTTTTCCAGCAGGCAAGTCGCGGCATTCAAATCGAGTCGGTATTGGCAACGCCCTATCTATGGCTCGCCAAATTACAAATTGCCAGCATCTATTTCGATGAGCAAATGATTACCAATCAAGTAAAGGGGCCATGGGTTTTGGAGCTCAGCGCCATCTCCACAATCGTGCTAATTGGGGCATTAGCAATTACCGCAGTACTTGCAATTAGGGCAAAATCTCGCGGAGTCTCCAGTCAGAAAGTTTTTGCTTTGGCAGCGGTAACTGGAGTATTGGATTTGATTGTTTTTAACAAAGTTGGCTCCCCACAGTTCATGATTTGGATTCTGGTGCCACTAATTGCACTGATTGTTTTTGATGTGCAGAGGATTCGGCTCCCGCTAATTCTCGGGGCGGGAATTTTGTTTTTGACCCAACTTGTGTATCCAATTTTTTACATTGAACTGCTCAATCTTGAACTTCCGGCTTTAATCCTTATTTCAATCCGCAACTCATTGTTGGTTGCGCTACTGGTTTGGGGAAACCTAAGACTTATGAGTGAGGAAGCGTTTGAGCAGTCGGCCAACTTTGTCAGCCTCGATCAGGAAGCCATCGTGACCGAAATCGGAACTAATGATAAATAACTTATTTCGAAAGAGATTTTTTGGGGCTGCTTTCAAAATCTCCTGTTGATTGGCCACCGGAAAAAGCCGATCGGATTCAATTCCCACCAGCAGCATCTCGGCTTTTATTTTAGAAATTGCCTTTTTTACTGATCCGCGCCCACGACCGATGTCGTGGGAGTTCATGGCTTCGACCAAAGTGAGGTAACTATTGGCATCGAATCGTCTGGTGAATTTGTTGCCGTGGAAATCAAGGTAACTCTCAACCGCAAAGCGGCCGCCGTCGCCAAATGGATTTACCTTGGATTGCCAGGAGCGGGCAAAGCGAATGTTGAGCTCTTCGGGAGATCGATAGTTTAGAAGTGCCATTCTTCGGGCTAGCGCTAGTCCCCGGTATGGACCCTTGCCAGCAGCTGCGTCGTAGTAGTCACCATCCTCGAATAAGGGATCAGCCTTGATCGCTTCTATTTGAACTGAATTCAAGGCAATTTGGTCGGCATTTGAAAAGGCTGGTGCTGCCAAAACGGCAATTTTGTCCATGGCTTTTGGGAACATAATTCCCCACTCCAGCACCTGCATTCCCCCCATTGAACCTCCAATAATCGCCTTCCAACGATTAATCCCTAAGAAATCTGAAAGTTGCTTTTGTGCTAGAACCTGATCTCGGATGGTCAGGTAGGGAAACCTAGCACCGTATTCTTTGCCTTTTTTATCTAGTGAGCTAGGTCCGGTTGACCCCTGGCAACCACCAAGCATGTTGGGGGCAACCACGAAGTATTTATTGGTGTCGATTGCAAGTCCTGGACCAATCACGCCATTCCACCATCCAGCAGTTTTATGTGATCGGTTGGCTGAGCCAAAGGCATGAGAATCACCAGTTAGAGCGTGGAGCACCAGCACCGCGTTCGATTTATCCTGGTTGAGCTCACCCCAAGATTCGTAGGCAATCTTGATATTCTCGAGTCGTTTTCCAGATTCCAGCTCCAGAGCAAAGGGGAGAGTAAATTTTCGATCTCCAACCGGGTCGCCATCGCGCCAGGCACCGGAGGCAGGTGGCTTACCAATAAGTTTGCGAGCAAGCTCATCCGTTATGAAGTCGGATGGGATGCTATCCCCGGATACCTGAAATTCCATATTCCCAAAAGCCTACTGCAGTGCCTCTATTGCCAAAGCGGCTAGCAAGGCAGCTCCATCTGCTAGAACCGAATCGTCGAAGATAGCTCGATTGGAGTGATTGGTAGCAGCCGTGTTCGGATCTACGCCTTGAGGAGCAGATCCCATAAAAACAAAGGCCCCGGGAATTTCGCTCAGTATGGAGGCAAAATCTTCCCCTCCGGCAATTGGGGTTGGAAGGTTAAGGTAACGCCCAGCACCAAAAAGTTCGCTGGTTACTTTTTCAACGGAATTTATTGCTTCGGGGTCGTTCAGTAATACTTTTGTGGCCCGAGTAAATTCAACTTCGGCGCTTACTCCATAGCCTTTTGCTAGGCCACTGACCAATTCAGTTGTGTATTGCTTGAGTTTGACAGAGTTCTCCTCAGAGAAGGTTCTCACTGTGGCACCAAAAGCTGCCGTTTCCGGAATTACGTTAGTGGTTGCGGTGTCACCGGCTCTCACCCAGCCAACATTTAGTATCACCGGATCAAATGCATTAAAGCGTTTAACAATCATTTGCTGAAGCGCCGAGATTATTTCAACCATCGGCATAACAGGATCCTTAGAAAGCCAAGGCATTGATCCGTGGCCACCGGAGCCGGTAATCGTAACCAATAAGTCTCCAGCTGAGGCCATCAGGGGACCAGGCCTTGAACCAAGAAGACCTGCTGGGTAAGAACTAAATACGTGCACACCGTAGGCGCGAATAGGTTTGGTGCCAGAGACCATCAGGGCACCTTCGTCGATCATTACATCGGCACCATGGTGACCTTCTTCACCCGGTTGAAAAAGAATAATCACATCGCCAGCAAGATCATTCTTTATTTCGCTCAGTAAGCGCGCTGCACCAACACCTATGGCCATGTGAAGATCGTGTCCACAGGCGTGCATGAAGCCGTTGCGGGATGCAAAATCCAATCCCGTTTCTTCTCTGACCGCCAAGGCATCCATGTCGGCTCTCAATAAAACCGTTGGTCCCGATTTAGCACCTTTTATATTCAGCACCGCGGAGGAAATGTCCTTTCCAAGGGTTAGCTCTCCTAGACCAGCAATTTCGCGAAGAATTACAGCCTGAGTGTTTGGGAGGTGCAAACCAAACTCTGGAATTTGATGCAGCTCACGTCTGAGAGCAACGAGCTCAGGTTGCAGCATTTTTGCTTTGGCTAGGAGGTTTTGCATCATTGGTCAATTCTCACACCTTTAGGGTTATCTCATGCTCTTCGAATCCATGGACCCCTCTTGGCAGCAACTTTTGGCGACAGAGCGGGAACTTCTTTTCAAGATTGAGCGGGAATTGGAAGGTGTGGCAATAACACCTAAAAAGGAATTTGTTATGCGTGCCTTTTCGCAGCCGATTGATTCCATAAGAGTTGTCCTTCTGGGTCAAGACCCCTATCCCACCAAAGGCGTTGCGATTGGATTGGCTTTTGCGGTTAGCGAGGGAACTAAATCGCCGCAAAGTCTCAAGAACATGATGAGGGAACTAAAAAAAGACATTCCAGATTTGGAATCTGAAGGGGAAATCACGCGATGGGAAAAATCAGGGGTGATGTTGCTCAACTCAGCGCTTACAACCCTCGAAGGCCACTCTGGTTCCCACGCAAAGTTGTGGCGAGAATTTACTCAAAGGGCTCTCGCTTCTCTCGCCTCCGCCAAGTCGGGCAAGCTTGTGGTGATGGCACTCGGGGACCAAGCCAAAAAGCTGGCTTTGAGAATGCCGCAGGTTGTGATTGTTGATGCAGCTCACCCGAGTCCACTTTCTGCGTATCGTGGATTTTTTGGATCTAAAGTCTTTTCTCGAGTAAATAAGGCGCTGATTAGCCTTGGCGAGAAGCCGATAGATTGGTCCTGCTAGGAGGAGAAGTGGCACTGGATTCGGCATCAAGGTGGCGACTGATTCGCCGCCTTCGTTCGCGTGGCTTTCGTGAAGATACCGATCGGCCACTAGAAATAACGATTCGCGAGGCAAAGCCGGAAGATTGCTACTCCATCTGTGAGATTTATAACTTTTATATCAAAAACTCCGTTATCACTTTTGACGAAGAACAAATGACACTTGGTCAATGGGAAGAGAAGTTTGATTATTTGAGGAAGTTGCACTTTCCATTTTTAGTTGCTGAGAGTTCAAATAACGAAATTCTAGGATTTGCCTATGTGGCACCTTGGCGGCAAAAGTCGGCCTATCGAAAAACTGTAGAAAACAGCATTTACTTGAGACCAGCCGCTACTGGCAAGAGAATTGGAACTCGATTGATGGCGGAATTAATTGATCGTTGTAAGGCCTGCGGAATCAAGGAAATTGTTGCGGTAATTTCAGACAGTGGTGCGGAGGCATCAATAAAGCTTCACGAGCAATTTGGCTTTAAAAATCAAGGTCACCTTGGAAAAGTCGGGTTTAAATTCGGCCGCTGGCTGGGCACAGTGCTAATGCAAAAGAGCCTCTGATAGTCTGAGCGAATGGGTGTTAGGCGGAATTTGGGGGCCGCGCTGGTTTTAGCGCTGCTTGCCGTTGGCTCCTACCCATTGAGCGCAAATTCAAAAGTTGAATCTTCAAATCAAATTTCAACGCTACAGGTTTCTGGTTTTATTCTCAGCTACCGAACATCGCCATTTGATTCAAATGGCGAAGTAATCGGGAAGTCAATTATTTCTGAGCAATTTGACTTCAGAAGTCTTGGGGCTGGTCTTTACTCGCTGAACTTTGATCAGGAAATTTCACCTGACAGAGCCAGCGCTTATGAAACCCAGCTCGCCGACGACCCAAGAATTTTGTCGGTGAGCGTGAACCACACCCTCACACCGGCTGCTCGATTTATTACCCCGCTTAGTGCCTTGCGTCCAGCAACCGAGCCAACGGACTTAAAAGTTGCAAATGCAATTGATTTTCAACAGCCAACTCTCCCGAGACTTAGACTCAGGTGGAGCCCTCCGGCAAAGCTTTACGGAGCTGAGATCATCGGCTATCGAATTCAATACTCCACTGGGACCTCAAAATTTAGAAACTTGGTTAGCAATACCGCATCGAACGCAACCAAGTATTACCTGACCGATGGGATTGTCGCAGGCAGAAACTACCGATTCCGAGTTCGAGCAATAACCTCCGATGGAATTTCTGTTGCCATAAGCCCTGCTTCCGCTTCGAAGTCTCGCCTTGTTAGAACAACCCCCAAGCCGGTAGCGATTACCGCCGCAAATCGGATTGGACCAGGTTCCGTTAGGTTTG
>JBJTOG010000063.1:0-7729 GCA_046074425.1 Actinomycetota bacterium | reverse complement strand
CTCTGATTTCGGTTGCGGTTGGGCAAGAGGAGCTGGCTCTTAGAACCATAATCGGTGGCACCCTCATGGTGGTTGCAATGCTGGTGGTTGAGTGGCCTGAGCGCAAAGAGCGAAGTCCTCTGGAACAAACCCACTTCACTTGATTCTTCTCGACCTAGCTGGGACGATGCTCAAAGGCTGTTGCTAGACTTAGCGAGGCGCACCGCGCCACAAGGGCCTCTAGCTCAGTTGGTTAGAGCAACGGACTTTTAATCCGTGGGTCGTGGGTTCGAGTCCCACGGGGCCTACTTTGTATTTCCAGTTCCGTTTGGATGGGAGAAATAGTGAAGCGATTTATCATCCAATTCAACGACGGGGACATGCGGGTTCCGGACGATCAATGGCAGCAAGTTGCAGATGATTCCCACGCCGTGGTTCGAGAGGCCAAGGAAGCTGGCGTCTGGGTATTTGGTGGTGGCTTTTTTGAGGATCGCCCCTGGGTGGTAACTGAGGATCTTGAAATTACCGATGGTCCACTTCGCCCAAGCCAGGTGCGGTTGGGTGGATTTTCGGTAATAAATGTCGAGAGCGAAGAGCAAGCCAATTACTGGGCAAGCAAGATCGCCCGCTCTTGCCGCTGCCCGCAAGAGGTTCGAGAGATGATTTGGGATGACGAATCCACCAACTAACAATTTGCTGAGTATTAGTCCCCTTAGTTAGCTGGATAAAGCAATTGGCCATTTTATCGATCGATGCCGGGACAACCGGAGTGACAGCTCTGGTGGTAGATTCCGGGGGAAATATAATCTCTCGCGGCTACCGAGAATTTGAACAGTATTTTCCTCAGCCAGGATGGGTCGAGCATGAACCTGAGGAAATCTGGCAGGCGACTTTAGCTGCCATCAGCCAGGCTCTATCGGGCACCGAAGAATCAATAGAATGCCTCGGCATTACCAATCAAAGAGAAACCGCTGTGATCTGGAACAGGAAGGATCTTTCCTCGCCAACTCGGGCAATAGTTTGGCAAGATCGAAGAACATCCAACCTCACCGAAGAAATTCAAGATCTCAATAAAGGCGATTGGATCCGAATACGTACCGGACTAAACCTCGACCCATACTTCACCTCCAGCAAATTTTTATGGTGGAAAAGAAACTACCCCGAACTTTGGGCGGATTTAGAAGCTGGAAAGTATGCGCTAGGAACAATCGATAGCTACTTGGTAGCCAGGCTTAGCGGTGGTCAGTACCACATCACCGATATGTCCAATGCCTCCAGAACCCAGCTGATGGATATAAGAAGTGGCGAGTGGGACAGCGAACTTTGTGAGGCATTTGAGGTGCCGATAGCTGCTCTGCCAAAGATAACTTCTTCTTGGGGAAAGCTGGCAAAAACCGAGCCATCACATTTTTTGGGATTGGAATTAGAAATTACTGGAATAGCTGGAGATCAGCAGGCAGCACTATTTGGCCAAACTGGTTTCGACGCTGGAGCCACAAAATGCACCTATGGAACTGGTGCCTTTGTTCTCACAAACACTGGCAGCCAAATAGTTGAAAGTAGTAATGGTCTACTTTCAACTGTGGCTTGGCAATCCCCCGAAGGGGAAATCTGTTATGCCCTTGAGGGTTCGGTATTTGTTGCCGGGGCGGCAGTGCAGTGGCTACGAGATGGGCTCGGAATCATTTCCAGTGCCAGCGAAATTGAAGAATTAGCAGCCAGTGTTCCTGACAGCCAAGGAGTGTGTTTTGTCCCAGCGCTAACCGGCCTTGGAGCACCGTACTGGGACGCCACTTCAAAAGGCACAATCACGGGAATCACTCGAGGCACCACCCGAGGTCACATTGCTCGCGCCACTTTAGAGGCGATTGCTTTACAGGTAATGGATCTAACAAGAGCGATCGAGGCAGATTCTGGGCAAAAGGTTCCTGAGCTCAGGGTGGATGGTGGCGCTTCGGTGAATAACTTGTTGCTCCAAATCCAGGCCGATTTATTGGGAATTCCCATAATTCGTGGGCAAACGGTCGAGACCACAGGGTTGGGAGCGGCCTTTTTGGCTGGCCTTGGAATGGGAATTTGGACCTCAAAATCCCTCCTAGGCCAAGCCTTGCATGCTCAAAGGACCTTTAGACCCGTTGAATTTGACCCTGAATTAGTGGAGCGCTGGACAAAGGCAGTTCGAGCTTCCTTGATTTAGGTCCTGGACACGTACGTTACATAACTGTAACAAACCTCGGAAATGCTGAGAGTTTCGATTAGGTTTAGGAACTAGTAGGTCATGCAGTGTGGCGCTGACGTTCTTTCTGGTGTTGGTGCCATCTGGACTTACCTCTCACAGCCGAAAGGAAAGAACACTAAATGAGCGAAGGAAATTATCTGCTCGTCTACAACATGTTCTCGCTTGGAATCGCGAGCATGCTCTTCACAACAATATTCCTGCTAGTTGCCCGCGAAAGAGTCTTGCCACGTTACCGTATGGCCATTCTGGTTTCCGCGACAGTTACTGGTATCGCAACCTATCACTACTTCAGAATGTTCGACAGCTTCAACCACGTCTTCGGACCAGACGCCATCGAAGGCGCGGTTTACAACGTGGGTTACCGCTACGTGGACTGGTTCCTAACCGTTCCACTGCTGCTCGTTGAGACAGTCGCCGTATTGGCTCTGGCTCGCGCAGCTCAGCGATCACTTCTAGTCCGCCTTGTTCCAGCTGCAGCTTTGATGATTGCACTTGGATACCCAGGCGACGCTGGGTTGGACATTGGTGGAATTGGAGCTCCAGTATGGGGTCTACTTTCAACCATTCCATTCCTATACATCCTCTACGTACTCTTCGTCGAGCTGGGCAAGAGCCTAGAGCGTCAGAGCGCAGGGGTTGTTCGCCGCATCAAGGAACTCCGCCTTCTCCTTCTAGCCACTTGGGGTGTTTACCCTATCGCCTTCATCGCAAACATGAATGCAGTTGGCTTTGACGAGCAGGGCTTCGTTCTTCGCGAAACCGGATACACCGTAGCCGACATTCTGGCTAAGTGTCTTTTCGGTCTGATGATCTTCTCGATTGCTCGCATGAAGAGCGCCGAGGACGACAAGGAATTCGCAAAAGAAGAGTTCAAGGACAAGTAACCTTTCCTTATCTGGAGGGCGTCGGGAAACCGGCGCCCTCCAGCTTTTAAAGGCTCTCAAGCTATGTGAATTGGCAATTTTGCCAAAATTAGCCCTTGCCAAAGTTGCATCTAGAAAATAATTCCGCTAGTGTTTCTCGAAACGCCTTACTACCCAAGGAGCAAGACCATGACAGCACTGCGAATTTCGCACTCTGCTGGCTTTGCTATGGGTATGTCAATGATGTCTATGGAGCGAATGCTCTAGACGCTTAGTTTCTGCGTTTTAAAGTCAACGGTGAACTAAGCCGCGAGGGTTAAGCCTCGCAATCTACCTCTCGTAATCAGGTATTTCAGACATCAAAGGTTAAGAAAATGGCAATTGCGCAACAGGTCATACCAGAAGCCCCCAGAGTCTCCCCTGCCTCCGTCAAGATCACCGAGGTCAACAAGCACTTCGGTAAAGGAGTTAGAAGGGTCGATGTTCTTCGGGACATCAACTTGGAGATTCGTGCCGGGGAAGTTCTGGTTTTGCTTGGCCCTTCGGGCTGTGGCAAATCAACCCTGCTTCGCCTAATTGCTGGCTTGGACACACCAAGCGAGGGAACCTTAGAGGTTGATGGCCACAAAGTAGCTGGAGTGGATAGCCGTTGTGGCTTTGTATTCCAGGAACCAAGACTACTGCCCTGGCTAAGCCTCAAAGAAAACGTCGCAATTGGAGCTCGTGGAAAAAGAGACGAGAAGGAAATTCTCGCTCTATTGGCAAACGTAGGTCTAAGCGGATTTGAAAACCATATACCGCGTCAAGTTTCCGGAGGCATGGCCCAACGCACTGCGTTGGCTCGTGGCATTGCCGGACACCCAGGCGTTTTGCTGCTGGACGAACCGTTCGCAGCGCTTGACGCACTTACCCGATTACAGATGCAGGATTTGTTGCTGGACGTGGCTACCGCCACTTCTGCAACCGTGGTTTTAGTAACCCACGATATCGACGAAGCCCTCCACCTAGCGGACCGCATTGTGGTCTTGGCTGAACGTGGGCGAGGCATCGACGAAATCATCAAGGTTAACCACCCAAGACCACGCGATCGATCACACCCCGGACTTGCACCACTTAGAACCGAACTGTTGTCCAAGTTCGGAATTCATCCATAAACCTAAAGAAAGAAAAATCATAATGAGTAAATCACCTAAGCACCAAAACCGCCTTCGAGCGAGCATCGCTGCAGCCGCAGTTGCACTATTTGCACTAACCGGATGCGCCGCTGGCGAAGGACCCGCTGAACCAAGCGCAGATCCAACCTCTGGCGAAACCCAACAGGTCCTGCGAGTTGACTTTGCCTATTGGAACCCACTTAGCCTTGTCATTAAAGACCAAGGTTGGCTTGAAGCGGCAGTCAAAGACCAGGGCTACACCGTTGAGTGGATCCAGTCGGCTGGATCCAGCAAGGCAATTGAAAACCTAAATGCCGAGGCAATCGACATCGGTTCCTCTGCTGGAGCAGCAGCCTTTGCAGCCAGAGCTAACGGTGTTGCTTTGACAACTGTTGGCGTCTTCTCGCAGCCAAACTGGGCTTCGATAGTTGTTGGCAAAGACAGCAAAATAACCAAGGTTTCTGAGCTCAAGGGCAAGAAGATTGCCGCCGCCTCCGGAACCGACCCATACTTCTTCCTGCTTCAAGCACTTGCCGAAGCTGGACTTTCGAGTGCAGATGTTGAGATAGTGAACCTGATTCACGCCGATGGCCAAAAGGCACTTGAATCTGGCGACGTGGATGCCTGGGCTGGTCTTGATCCCCTAACGGCCACCAGCGAAAGAACCGCTGGCAGCAAGATCATTTACAGTAACCCAACCTTTAACTCTTGGGGTGTCCTAAGCGCTACCGATAAGTTCCTTGCCGAAAAGCCAGAGCTTGTTGAAATTGTCTTGCAGCAGTATCAGTTGGCAAGACAGTGGATATTGGATAACCCAGATCAGGCGGTTGAGATTTTGGCCCGCGATGCACAACTCGATCCAGCTGATGCAGCCAAAGTTCTACTCGATAGAACGAATGTGAATGTTTCACTAATACCTGGTGCCACCCAGCTTGCAGTTTGGACCACCGTTTCCAAGGTCTTGGTAGCCGAAGGTGCAATTAAGTCTCAAGAGGCTGCAGATGATGCACTGGCAACAATCATTAATGATTCAATCGCAAAGAAGATTGGCTAAATAAAGATGTCCGAATTCAGAGTCGAGCAGCAAAACACCAAACAGCAGAGGCAGGCCAAGCTGCTTCGCAAGCTATGGCAAGTTGCCATTGGTGCTTTGCTGCCGGCTCTGATTTTGGTCATCTGGCAAATTCTTTCCACCAACGGATCTTTTTCCGCGAGTCAATTACCACCGCCTGCTGAGGTATTTCTGGCAGCCCAAGGCTTGATTGAGCGAGGAACTCTTTGGGGGCATGTGGCAATAAGCGTCCAGCGAGTATTCTCTGGTTTCGCAATTGGTTCGATTCTTGGTATCTCCCTCGGCTCCGCAGTAGGGCTTTCGAAGAGCATCGGAAGATTACTGCTTCCAACCATCGGCGCACTCCGTGCCGTTCCATCGCTGGCTTGGGTTCCACTACTTCTTATTTGGATGGGAATCTACGAGGAACCAAAGATCACTTTGGTTGCCATCGGAGCTTTCTTCCCTGTCTTTACTACAGTTGCCGCCGGGTTGGCGGCAGTTGATCGAAACCTAATTGAGGTTGGTAAAACCTACGGCCTCACCGGAATCAAACTGGTTCGTAAGGTGCTACTCCCCGCTGCTTCACCAGTGATTTTTTCCGGGTTGCGACTTGGCCTTGCTCAGGCCTGGTTGTTCCTGGTGGCAGCCGAGCTAATTGCCAGCAGCAAGGGCCTTGGCTTTTTGCTGCTGGATTCTCAAAACAGTGCCCGCACCGACATTTTGTTTATGGCAATAATCTTGCTCGCGCTTTTGGGCAAGCTGAGCGACGTCATAATTGCATTAGTAGAAAAGCGCACTCTGCGCTGGCTCTAGAACCCGAAAAGGAGATATAAATGGCAGACCGCAAATTCGGGTTCAAAACCAGAGCCCTTCACGCCGGAAGCGTCCCTGATCCGGTTTACGGTGCAAGGGCAGTTCCTATTTATCAGACCACATCATTTGTCTTCGAAGACACTAAGGATGCTGCGAATCTTTTCGCCTTAGAAAAGTACGGCAACATCTACTCCAGAATAGGCAACCCAACTGTTGCAGCATTTGAGGAGCGGGTGGCCTCCCTAGAGGGTGGAATTGGAGCCGTTGCCACCGCAAGTGGTCAGTCGGCTGAGTTCATAACTTTTGCAGCTCTCTGCGGTGCAGGCGATCACATCGTTTCCTCTTCTCGGCTTTACGGGGGAACCGTGACCCAGGTGACAGTGACCCTCAAACGATTTGGCATCGAAAGCACCTTTGTCGATTCCAGCGATCCAAAAGCTTACGAGGCCGCCATTCAAGAGAACACCAAGCTGATCTTCACCGAAAGCATCGCCAACCCTTCGACTGCGATTGCAGATATCGAAGGCCTGGCTGAAGTTGCCCACAGAAATGGCATTCCTCTAGTGGTCGATTCCACTACGGCTTCCCCATACTTAATTCGACCAATTGAGCACGGAGCCGACATCGTTATTCACTCCGCCACTAAGTTTCTAGGGGGCCACGGCACGACTTTGGGTGGTGTGGTCGTCGACTCAGGAAACTTCAAATGGGACAACGGCAAGTTCCCGACCATGACCGAACCGGTAGCCGCCTATGGAGATTTGGAATGGTGGGGAAACTTTGGTGAGTATGGATTCTTAACAAAGCTTCGAAGCGAACAGCTTAGAGATATCGGTCCTTCGCTTTCTCCCTTTGCCGCCTTCCAATTACTGCAGGGCATTGAAACCCTTCCTCAGCGGATGAGAGATCACGTTTCAAATGCCAAAACGGTTGCCGAGTGGCTGGATAGCGATAAGAGGGTGAGCTGGATTTCCTATTCTGGACTTAAGTCCCATCCGGATCACAAGCTGGCCAAAAAGTACGCTCCCGAAGGGCCAGGCGCGGTCTTTTCTTTTGGAGTCGAAGGTGGAAGAAAAGCAAGCGAAAAGCTAATCAACAATGTTCAGCTGCTTAGCCACCTTGCGAATATTGGAGATGCCAAGACCTTGATTATTCATCCAGCTAGCACCCTGTATCGCCAATTGGGACCAAGCCAACTTGCTGCCGCCGGCGTTCCGGAAGACCTGATTCGCATCAGCGTTGGTATCGAGGATGTTGAAGACATTCTTTGGGATTTGGATCAGGCACTCGAAATAGCAACCGGGAGAAGTCGATGAGCTATCAAGAGCCAAGCGCTAAAGAGCGGTTAGAAATTCTGCAAGGCTCCAAAGTTGTGGCAATAGTTGGAGTTTCTTCAAACCGATCTCGTGCGAGTTACTTTGTTGCCAGTTATCTAAAAGGTGGCGGTTATTACAAGGTGTATTACGTCAACCCCATGATTGACACTCTCTTTGACGAGAAGGTCTATGACTCACTGGCAGACCTTCCGGAAAAGCCTGACATTGTTGACGTCTTTAGAAAACCAGCCGACACTCCGGCAGATTTGGACGAGGCGATTGCAGCTGGAGCTAAAACCATTTGGTTGCAG
>JBJTOG010000062.1:0-13727 GCA_046074425.1 Actinomycetota bacterium | reverse complement strand
ATTCAGAACAGCAACTAAATCTGGTGTTCGGGTTACCGAAGAGGCACAAAATAGGCAGTTTTGTCTACAACCTACAAAAACAAAGCTAGAAATTTAGACGTTTAGCTATCTGAAATGCCATCTAACTGATAGCTGCCTGAGTAATCTGAAGCAGTAACCGCTTTCAGTGAAAGGGGGCTAAACGCAAAGGTGCGTTAGGTCGACGGTTGACTACGCCAGCGTTAGGAATGTTATGGCCCATCCAATTACCACCCCAGAAATCGTCATCGTTGAAATCGATGCAGAAACCAAAGAGCAGGCGGTTCGCCAATTAGCTGAGAAATTGCTCGCGGCGGGACGCCTCACCGGTCTAGATGAGTACCTGGCTGCCGTTGCTGCTCGCGAAGAGCACTTCCCAACCGGAATTGAGGGTGGCGTTGCCATCCCACATGCCCAGAGCGATCTAGTGACTATCCCTTCGGTTGCAGTTGCAACCACCTCGAAGGGAATCGACTTTGGTGCTGATGACGGCGCCTCTCACCTGATCTTCTTGATTGCAGCTCCAGCCTCTGGCGAGAACACCCACCTTGAGATTCTTGGCTCACTCGCGCGCAAAATCATGCATGAGGAATTCCGTGACCGCCTGCGCGCGGAGACTGACGGATCTAAAATCGCAGAAATCGTCACCCAGGAGGTACAGAAGTAAATGGCAAAGATCGTATGCGTCACGTCCTGCATCACCGGCATTGCACACACCTACATTGCAGCCGAGGCCTTGGAGCAGGCCGGCAAGAAGCTAGGCCACGAGGTTCTAGTTGAGACACAGGGTTCGGCAGGTTCAAACCCACTGAAGCAAGATGTCATCGACTCTGCTGATGCCGTGATCTTCGCGGTCGACCTCGAGGTCAAGGACCGCAATCGTTTC
Organism: Actinomycetota bacterium; assembly: GCA_046074425.1. Classification (GTDB taxonomy): domain Bacteria; phylum Actinomycetota; class Actinomycetes; order Actinomycetales; family Microbacteriaceae; genus Rhodoluna. The sequence goes on along the minus strand of JBJTOG010000062.1, from coordinate 12,823 downwards.
AACGGTAAGCCATACATCCAGGTCCCAGTTGCCAAGGCAATGAAGGACGGCGTCGGACTTGTCGAGCAAGTTTTGGCCATGGCAGCAGATGGTACCGCACCCAAGGTTGGCGAAGGCTCAGCAGCTAAGTCAGCAGAAAAGGCTCCTTCTTCAGAACCAAGCCAGAAGAAGGGTGGCTTCTTCGGAAGCCTATTTGGCAAAAAGTAAAAATATCCCTGGTCGGCAACCGCCGGCTGGGAAACGCAATGGAGCTATAGGAGGCCCATCGTGACTAGCGCAAGCACGGGCACCAAGGTTCGTCAATGGTTGATGACCGGTGTTTCATACATGATTCCATTTGTTGCAGCAGGTGGAATTCTTATCGCCCTCGGATTCCTACTCGGAGCAATCGGCTTCGGTACCGATGGTATTTATGCCTACGATGCAGAGAAGATGGGTGTTTCCGCTGATGGATTCAACTTGCTCTCGGTCGGTAACTGGGCATTCCTAATCTTCTGGCTAGGAAAAGTTGCATTCATGTTCTTCGTTCCAGCCCTTGCTGCTTACATCGCATTCGCGATCGCAGACCGTCCTGGTCTGGTTCCTGGATTCGTTGCTGGTGCATTGGCAACCGGAACCGGAGACGCTGCACCGCTAGCAACCGGCACCGGATTCCTTGGAGCAATCCTTGGTGGATTCCTAGCTGGTTTCATTGCTCTATGGATTAGCCGCTGGCCAGTTCCAAACTGGATCAAGCCAATCATGCCAGTGGTAGCAATTCCACTGTTTGCATCCTTGATCACAGGTATCGTCATGGTTCTAGTTCTCAAGGCTCCTATTTCCGCTTTGGTAACTGGTTTGACCGGCTGGCTTGGATCCCTATCGGGTGTAGCACTTGCACTTTTGGGTCTAGTACTTGGTTTGATGATGGCCTTCGACATGGGTGGTCCAGTCAACAAGGTCGCCTACACCTTCGCAGTAACCGGTTTGGCCACCGCTGGTGCCGCCGCAACTGCAACCGAGTTCCAGATCATGGCAATTGTTATGGCAGCCGGTATGACTCCCCCACTAGGTCTAGCTTTAGCTACCAACCTACGTAAGAGTGTCTTTACCGAAAGCGAACTCGAAAACGGAAAGGCTGCCTGGCTACTGGGCGCATCTTTCATCTCGGAAGGTGCTATCCCATTCGCCGCAGCTGACCCACTACGCGTGATCCCTTCGATCATGGTTGGTTCCGGTGTGACCGGTGCTTTGGTTGCCCTATTTGGCAACGAGCTCCGCGCTCCTCACGGTGGAATCTTCGTATTCCCACTGGTTAGCTCATGGCTAACCTACGTCCTTGCAATCGCTATCGGTACGGTCGTCACCGCACTTCTAGTAATGGTTGCCAAGGGAATTGGTGCCAAGAAGGCCTAATAACCTTCCAAAGAAACACCTCGAACCAAAGGGTTCGAGGTGTTTCTTTTTGCCAGCTGAAACGAATCTTCTTCACAGCTTCCTCTCAGGAGACGGTGCTGAAATAGAGATATCTAGAAGAAGGAGCCAGCGTGGCCGAGAAAGAGACTAAGAGTTCTGCAAAGCAGTCTGTCGAAAACACAAAGTTTGACTTTAGAAAATTGAACACCCTCGCGGTTGTTTCCATCGCAACCGCATTGACGTCAATCGGTGCCGTGGCGGCCATTATCACCGGCCACGTTGCTCTAACTCAGATCAAAAAGTCAGGTGAGAGTGGTCGTGGACTCGCTATCGCTGGAACCGTAATCGGTTACCTCACCATTGCGTTCTGGGTTCTATCCAGCATCGCTTTCTTTACCCTAGGTGCTTACCTCAAAGGACGCTACGGCATGGATTATCCAATGGGTATGCGCGGCTGGGGTTGGGAAAAGTAACTGTCAGTGACTTATAGGTTGAGTCACTAGCACTCGGTGGGCGTCGCCCACTCTGGTAACTATCAGGGTGGCGGCGCCCTCTCCTTTTAACGCCATTTCTTTTCTCAACTGCTCTGGAGAAATATCCGAACCACGTTTTTTAATTTCTAGAATTCCAATACCCCTACCGCGCAAATAGGATTTGAGCTTCTTTCGATCAAAAGGCAGATTATCTTCGATGCGGTAACCGCTGAGCCATGGGGAAGTAATAACCTTCGCAGAACTGAGATAGGCAATATCCGGGGCGATTAAATTAAGTTCAAAATCTTTAGCAAAATCCGAAATTAGGCGAGAGCGAATCAAAGAGTTATCTGGTTCGTAAAGGTACTCCTGGAGCTCTCCGAGCGGAGCGTTTTCAGATTCTCTCTCGGAAGATGTAATTTCATGAGCACCAGAGGAATCAAGTAGTAGTGCGGAGCGCGAGATCGCTTCTCGACGCAGAGATTTAAACCACAACGACATCTCTACTAAATCCCCCGACACTGAAACCCACTGAGCTTCGGCATTCTCTGGAATGGTCTTTCTGTCTTGACCTGGGCCTAACTTTATTCCGGTTGGTTTTTTAGTCGCGACCTCAAGACAGAAATTAAAATTAGGCGAGTAATTATTTGGATCAAACTCTCGTCTGCTTTGTCCGCGACTAACTTCTCGACGGGCTGGGTCCAAAAAAACTGCTTCAAAATTTTCAATGTCGAGTTTGGTGACATCCTCTTGAAATACCTCAGCGTTATCAAAAGGGGAAAGGTTGTATGTTGCAACCGCTGCCGTTACCTCATCGATGTCGTATGCCTTCACTTTTATTCCAATTGCGGCCATGGCCATGGCCTCAGCCCCAATGCCACAACCCAAGTCGGCAACCTCTTCGATTCCAGCAGCTTTATACCTTCCAGCATGAAGTGCTGCCACTTTTAGTCTTGAAGCCTGCTCCAAACCGGCTTCGGTAAAAAGCATGGAATCGGCAAAATCTCCAAACTTGGCCTTAGCCCTGCGACGCAGTTTGGCCTGGGTCAGTACTGCGGCTACCAGATTGGGCTCATGTCCTTGGGCTCTCAGCTCGGAGACCATTTTGACCACATCGCTAGTGGAATCATAGGAAGTGTCCCGAAGCAGGCTTTGGCCGGCTGGGCTTAGTAGGGCAATAAAGTCCTCGCGTTCCATCGCTTTAGGCTACTAGCCCGCCTTGGAACTGCTCAAAAGCCGTGCTATTGTTTTATTAGCACTCTAACCATGAGTCTGCTAATAATCCAAAGTCCTGAAGTCAAAGAAGAGGTCATAATGTCGGTTTCGATCAAGCCGCTTGAAGATCGTGTAGTTGTCCGCCCAGTTGCTGCCGAGCAGGTTACCGCCTCCGGTTTAGTAATTCCTGACACCGCTCAGGAGCGCCCTCAGGAAGCTGAAGTTGTGGCGATTGGCCCAGGCCGCGTCGATGACAATGGCAACCGCATCCCGCTGGACGTCAAAGTTGGCGACAAGGTCATCTTCTCCAAATACGGCGGAACAGAGTTGAAGTATGGCGGGGAGGAACTATTGGTTCTTTCAGCTCGCGACATTCTCGCAATCGTAGAGGGTAAATAACCCTAAACACTTTGATAGACCCAAGGCCTTGGTCTTGGGTCTATTACTTTAACCCCTAGATTTGAATAGTGAACGAAAGATCGAAGGGGATTGGTTTTGGCCTTTCGGCCTATCTTATTTGGGGAAGCTTTCCTTTAGTAATCGCTATGCTTTCATTCGCCGATCCGTTTGAAATTGTTGTTTGGCGAGTGCTCTTTGGATTCGCATTCGGTTTTGTTGTGATTTTGATTTCACGAAACTTCAAAGAATTCGCAAGCGTTTTTCGCAAACCCAAACAGCTCGCCTGGATAGCGGTTGCGGCCGTGGTGATTTACATCAACTGGCAAGTCTATGTTTACGCGGTTGCGCAGTCCCACGTCATTGAAGCATCGCTTGGATATTTCATCAATCCACTTGTCACGATTGCACTTGCAACAATATTTTTAAAAGAGAAATTAAATATTTTGCAGTGGATTGCCGTTGGCTTAGGTGGCGTTGCAGTACTGGTTTTGACTTTCAATTATGGCCAACCGCCTGTTATTGCTTTGACCCTGGCATTCTCTTTTGGAATTTACGGTTTGGCAAAAAACAAACTTGGTGGCAAGGTTTCGGCTCTGAACTCTTTCACGATTGAAACCACACTGCTACTGCCACTTGGAATTGGCCAATTGATTTTCTTGGCGTCCACTTCGGGAATTCAGTTTTGGAATGCTGGCCTAGTTCCCTCATTGGGGCTAGCTGGGTACGGAGTGCTAACGGCGATTCCACTTTTGCTTTTTGGGGCAGCGGCGAGAAGGGTGCCGCTGAGTTATATCGGCTTCATGCAGTACCTCACACCAACCTTGCAATTTCTTTTGGGACTTCTTATTTTCGGAGAACCCATGCCCGCTGCCCGCTGGATCGGATTTGGAATGGTCTGGCTAGCCCTATCGCTACTGTCTTTTGACGTGCTGCGTCAACTGCGAGCAAACTCCAGAAGTGGTCAGACTCGCGCGGTAGAACTGCCTTTATAATCTCGCAATACAATTGTTACGCACTCTCTAACTAATGCTCTAAGCAACTAAAAACTAGAGATATTTGCAAAAACATAGAGTTTTTCGAAGCTAAATGGCCAAAATACTTCGAAATCAGTTTTGGCTTTTTTCAAAAACCTTGATTCTAAGCGGGTTTTAGGGGAACTAAAAATAATCCCAAACTACACTTGTGATTGTGAATTGTGGTTTCAAACCGCAGTTCCATTACCCATTACAAAGGAGCAAAATGAGTTCATTTTCATCTTCGCGCCGTAACCGAAAGGGCGCCGCTGCCGTAGCTGTTCTTGCTGCTGCTGCTTTGGTTCTTTCTGGTTGTGCTGCTGCCGACAATGGCGGCGGAGGCACCGGTGGCGACCTAGCACTAAAGATTGGTACCGCACTTCCAAAGACCGGTAACCTCGCATTCCTTGGCCCACCTGAAGAGGCTGGTGTTGCTCTTGCTATCAAGGACATCAACGAAGCCGACAAGGGAATTCAGCTTGAGGTTGTTTGGGGTGACTCTGGAGACACTGACAACAAGGCTTACGAAACTGAGATTCCTCGTTTGCTAAGCGCTGGTGTTAAGGCGATCCTAGGTGCCGCTTCATCCGGTACATCGCTTCAGTTCATCGATCAGGTAACTGGTGCTGGAGTTATCCAGTTCTCACCAGCTAACACCTCACCTGCACTGACCACCTACGACGATGGCGGACTGTACTTCCGTACCGCTCCTTCGGACCTACTGCAGGGTGAAGTATTGGGTAACCTAATCGCTGAAGACGGACACCAGAACATCGGAATGATTGTTTTGAACGACGCTTACGGTACCGGTCTTCGTGACGCTACAAAGGCTTCCTTCGAAGCTGCTGGTGGAACCGTTGGTGCAACACCTACCTACAACGCAGGTGACACTAACTTCACTTCTCAGATCAACGAGGTATTGGCTGGCGCTCCAGACGCAATCGTAATCATTGCGTTTGACGAGACCAAGACCATCATCCCTGCTTTGGTTAGCCAGTTCCCAGCCGAGAACCTCTACTTCGTAGACGGTAACCTTGCCAACTACAGCGAGGACTTCGAGCCTGGAACTCTAACCGGTGCCAAGGGAACTCTTCCTGGTCTAGACATCGAGTCCATCAAGGATTTCACTGACCGCATGAACGAGAACTGGGTTGCTGAAGGCAACGCAGACCTAGCAAACGTATTTGCTTACGGTCCTGAGTCCTACGACGCAACCGTACTTCTTGCTCTTGCTGCTTTGGCTGCTGGCTCGACTGACTCAGCTGCAATCGCTGGCAAGTTGCGTGAAGTATCTGGTGGAGAAGGAAGCGGAACCAAGTGCACCAGCTTTGCTGACTGTGCTGACATCATCAACGGCGGCGGAGTAGCCGACTACGATGGCGTTTCTGGTCCAATTACCTTCGATGAGTTCGGTGACCCAACCGAAGCCACCATTGGTATTTACCAGTACCAGGATGACAACACTTACCTTCCATACAAGGGTTAATTAGTCAAAAGGAAATGGCCCGGGGAAACCCGGGCCATTTCTTATTTAAGGTTTTTCTAAGCTCCCAAAGTTCCCAGGTAAAGACCAATAACCTTTGGATCATTAAGTAGTTCACGACCGGTTCCAACCACGGCATCCTTACCCTGGTCCAAAACGTAGGCTCGGTCAGAGATCTGAAGACAGCGACGGGCATTTTGCTCAACCATGATGGTTGTCACACCTGCCTTGTTGATTTCAGAAACTCGCATGAATGCTTCATCCTGCCTAACCGGAGAAAGACCTGCGGAGGGCTCATCCAAGAGCATTACCGAAGGGCTCATCATTAGAGCACGTCCCATGGCAACCATCTGACGCTCACCACCGGATAGCGAACCAGCACGTTGCTTCAGGCGCTTGCCAAGCTCGGCAAAGATTCCAACGACGAACTCAAGCTGCTTGTCGTAATCCTTGGGGTTTTGGAAGATCCCCATTTGAAGATTCTCTTCGATGGTTAGCGAAGGAAATACGTTATTGGTCTGTGGCACAAAACCAACACCTTTAGTCACGAGCTGGTTCGGCTTTAGTCCAGTAACCTCTTCGCCGTTTAGGAAGATTCCGCCTTCGCGGACCTTGACCAAACCGAAGATAGCTTTCAAAAGAGTTGACTTACCAGCACCGTTAGGACCAATGATTCCAATTAGCTCACCTTTTTCGGCATACAAATTGGCACCGTTGAGGATGTTGACTCCAGGAAGGTAACCTGCCACTAAGTCTTTGACGTCTACGACGCGTTGGCTCATTTCTTTCCTCCCTTTACGACGCGGATACGTCCGGTGACTACACCCAAGTCGGTGTCCTGGTGAGCACCGAGGTAGGCATCGATAACTGCCTGATTCTTCATGACTTGATCAGCTGGTCCTTCGGCAACGACCCGACCCTCGGCCATCACAACCACCCAGTCGGCGATGTGTCGAACCATGTGCATGTCGTGCTCTACGAAGAGCACGGTCATGCCCTCCTTCTTGAGATTCAATACGTGATCCAGTAGTGACTGAGTCAGTGCCGGGTTAACACCAGCCATCGGCTCATCCAGCATTACAAGGACCGGATCAGTCATAAGCGCTCTCGCCATTTCAAGTAGCTTTCGCTGACCACCGGAGAGGCTTGCAGCGAAGTCGTCCTTTTTGGTGTCCAGCTTAAAGCGCTGAAGAATCTCAAGCGCTTTGACCTCAATATCTTCTTCCTGCTTCTTCCACAAGAAAGGGAACAGTGCTCGAAGAAGTGATTCACCAGCTTGGTGTTTGGCGCCGAGTTTCATATTCTCGAGCACGGTGAGCAAGCTAAGTGCCTTAGTTAGCTGGAAGGTGCGGACCTGGCCCATTTTTGCAACTTTAAAAGATGGCACACCTGCCAAAGATGATCCCATGAAAGACCAGCTTCCACTGTCCGGCTTATCAAAACCCGTCAGCAAGTTGAATAGCGTGGTCTTACCGGCACCGTTTGGACCGATGAGCGCGGTGATAGCGCCGCGCGGAATTTCAAGGTGGTCAACATCAACCGCGGTGAGTCCACCAAAGGCACGGTGAACGTTGTCAATAACAAGGATCGGATCCTTCTTCTTGACCCCGGGGCGAATCTCGCCCTCGTGCAAACCAGTGGTCTTCTTTGGGGTTTCTTCTTTACTTGACAAAGGTCAACTCCCTCTTATCTCCCATAATGCCTTGTGGTCGGAATATAACCAGCAACATCAAACCCGCACCGACAAGAACGAATCTCAATGTGGCAGCCTGCTGGCTAGTTAGGAATGGAATGATTCCAGAAGAAACCAGCTGCGGTAGCAGGTTGCTCAAAAATGCCTGCAGCACCCAGAAAATTACTGCTCCTAGCACCGGACCAAATACCGTTGCCGCTCCTCCCAAAAGCAGGGCTGTCCAGACGAAGAAGGTGAGCGAGGTCACATATACTCCAGGGTTTACAGCAGAAGGAAGTGCATAAACAATTCCACCAAGGGCGGCAAAGACACCACCGATGATCAGAGCCTGCATCTTGTAAGCGAAAACGTTCTTGCCAAGAGCGCGCACGGCATCCTCGTCCTCACGGATTCCTTTGATTACGCGACCCCATGGGCTCCGCATCAGACCCCATAGCAGCAGAACAACTACGGCCAAGATAATCAAACCGAGAATTAGCACCCAGAATTCATTGGCATTGTAGGTCCAAGGACCAAAACCGTAGTTCCCCTCCGGGAAAGGATTGGCGGCACGGAAGTCGGTGTGATAGCCAGAGAGTCCATCAGCACTTCCGGTTACTTCGTCAAACGCAGTGGTGAGAAACAGCAAGCGCATAATCTCGGCCGCAGCAATTGTGACGATGGCAAGGTAGTCACCGCGCAATCTCAGGGTTGGAATTCCCAAAATAATTGCAAAGATAATCGAACCTACAATTCCTACCAGAGCGGCTAACCACCAGGGGAATCCGAAAGTAAGAATTGAAATAGCGTAGCCGTAGGCACCAATTGCCATAAACCCAGCAACACCGAAGTTGAGCAGTCCGGAGAATCCGAAGTGCAGTGCCAGCCCAAGGGCTGCAAGGGCAAACGCGACTGTGGCTGGGCTCAGCAGCGCTTGAGCGCTGTTTGAGAGTATCTGTAACCAATCCATAATTTTCCTCTCCTTCGCCTAACCTATTCGGCCTTTTTTGCCGAGTATTCCTTGCGGGCGGAATAGCAAAATCGCAATCAAGATAACCAGTGCACCCACATACTTCAGATCGGCTGGGATAACCAGGCTTGATGTTTCCACCAGAATTCCTACCACTAGAGATCCAAGCAGGGCACCAAAAGCGGTTCCCAACCCACCCAAGGTCACGGCTGCGAAGATGAGAAGCAGAATCTGGGCACCCATGTCCCACTTGATTCCAGGGCGGAAGTAGGCCCACAGAATTCCTGCCAAACCGGCCAAAGCGGCAGCAATGATCCAGACGAATCTGATTACTCGATCCACGTCAATACCGCTGGCAGCAGCCAAATCTGAGTTGTCCGAGATGGCACGAGTGGCTTTACCCATCTTGCTAAATAGCAACCAGACGGCAAATCCGATGATTACTACCAGTGAGATTCCCATGCTCACCAGGTCGGTGACGCTAAGAGCTAGTGAACCAAATAGCTGCATCTTTGGAGCGTCATAGCCCTGAAGCTGAACAGTTCCACCACCGATGAAAAACTGGTAGAGATAGCGCACAGTTAGCGACAAACCAATAGAAACAATCATCAGCTGAACAAGGCCGAGACCGCGCTTTCTTAGCGGTCGCCATAACCCCGCATCTAATCCCCAGCCAACCGCACCGGAAAGCAAAACGGCTACCGGAATAGCAACAAATAGCGGAAGAGGGATGACGGTGGTGAAAAATAATGCAGCTAGCGCACCGAAGGTCACCATTTCTGCGTGAGCAAAGTTCGATAGTCCAGTGGTTCCAAAAACCAGAGAAAGACCAATTGAAGCCAGCGCCAACATCAGACCAAAGTTAATTCCATAAACAAAACGAGAAAGGAACTGATCAAATAGGTTTATGGTGACTCGCTCGCCTTCACCAATAAAGAAGTTTTGAATTACTTTTCCGGAAGGACCAATTGAAACTGTTTGAGTAGCACCGCCTTCTAGAACCGCAATGCCATCAGGCAAAGTTGTCTCGTCCAAGGTGACTGAGTATTCAGCCTTTTCTGGAACACCAATTTTCCATTTACCTTCGGCATCCGTGACGGTTTCGGCGGTGTAGCCACCACCTTCGACCACGACGCGCACTCCCTCAAGAGCTTGGCCTTCATTTTTGACGTTTCCACCAACACTGAATTTGTATTCGGATCCAACCTCATCGGCCTGGGCCGGGGTTGCTGCCAGTGGTCCAACAATCAGTGCCGCGAGAAAAAGCAGAATTGCCCACGGTTTTAGAGATTGCAGGGATCTAGCGCTAGCTGAGAGGGACACATTGCCTCCAAGTCGTTTCCGGGCCACTTCGCCCATAGCCTTCAAAAAAGCCCCTCGCATGGGGGTTTACCAAATGCTAGCACTGTCTTTAGTAGTCTTTAAAAACTAGACTTACATCTTTATCTACTCTTAACAAGCGAGGAATCATGGCTCAGTCAGACCCATTTGGCCTAGTTGGCCTGACCTACGACGATGTCCTGCTGCTGCCGGGCGAATCCGATGTGGTGCCATCCCAAGTTTCCACCAAGACCATGGTTACCAAGCGAGTGCAGATCAATATCCCACTACTTTCCTCCGCTATGGATACCGTCACCGAGGCCAGATTGGCCATTGCCATGGCCCGCCAGGGCGGAATTGGTGTTCTCCACCGCAACCTTTCGCTTGAGCGTCAGGCAAGTGAGGTAGATCTCGTAAAGAGGTCCGAAGCGGGAATGATCACCCATCCGGTCACCATCGGACCCCTTGCCACCATTCAAGAAGTGGATGATTTATGCCGAAAATTCCGGGTTTCCGGCCTTCCGGTTATTGACGAAGATGGCATTTTGGTCGGAATCGTGACAAATCGCGATATGCGCTTTGTCCTAGAGGTCCAAAGAACCACAACGCTCGTTAAAGATGTAATGACTCCGACACCTCTTATTACAGCCCCCGTGGGAATCTCTCCTGAGCAAGCAATTGCCATCTTTGCCCAGCACAGAATTGAAAAACTTCCCCTAATTGACGAGCGCGGCAAGCTACGCGGTCTAATCACTGTCAAAGACTTCGACAAGAGCGAGAAGTACCCACTGGCTTCCAAAGACGCCAGTGGAAGACTTCTTGTAGCTGCCGCCGTTGGAGTTGGCCAAGATGCCTGGGAGCGATCAATGGCACTGGTTGATGCTGGGGTAGATATTTTGGTGGTCGATACCGCTCACGGTCACAACAAAGCGGTTTTGGAAATGGTTGCCAAGCTAAAGGCAGAACCATTTGCCAAGAACGTTGACATTATTGGTGGCAACGTAGCAACCCGCGATGGTGCTCAGGCACTTGTCGAAGCTGGCGCTGACGGAGTAAAGGTGGGTGTTGGACCAGGCTCTATCTGCACCACACGTGTTGTTGCAGGTGTCGGTGTTCCGCAAATTACCGCCGTCTACCAAGCTTCTCTGGCTTGCAAGCCAGCCGGTGTTCCAGTAATCGCCGATGGTGGTCTGCAGTTCTCGGGAGATATTCCGAAAGCTTTGGTTGCCGGTGCTAATGCAGTAATGATCGGATCGCTACTTGCTGGAACCGACGAGGCACCAGGAGACATAACCTTCGTTGGCGGAAAGCAATACAAAACTTATCGCGGCATGGGTTCCTTAGGCGCAATGCAATCGCGCGGCGAAGCCAAGAGTTATTCCAAGGATCGCTACTTCCAAGACGATGTCTTGCGTGAGGACAAATTGGTTCCCGAGGGTATCGAGGGAAGAGTACCCTACCGCGGTTCAGTCGCGTCAGTCACCCATCAACTCATTGGTGGCTTACGAGCCTCGATGGGATACGTCGGTGGCGAAACTATTCCAGAACTTCAGTCCAAAGGGAAATTTGTGCGCATCACCGCAGCTGGCCTCAAGGAGTCTCACCCCCACGATGTTCAAATGACCATCGAGGCACCAAACTATGGAACTAGGTAGACCATGAAAGAAATTGAAATTGGTCGAAACAAGCGTGGCAAGCGAGCCTACGCCTTTGATGATGTGGCGATAGTTCCAACCCGAAGAACCCGCGATCCAGAGGATGTTTCCACTAGCTGGTCAATAGACGCTTACGAATTTCGGATGCCTGTGGTGGCCGCGCCGATGGACTCGGTGGTTTCACCTTCCACAGCAATTCAAATTGGCAAGCTCGGTGGCCTAGGAGTATTGGACCTCGAGGGATTATGGACTCGCTACGACGACCCAGAAAAGTTGCTAATCGAGATCTCAAAGCTTCCGGAGAGCGAAGCCACCGCTCGCATGCAGCAGATCTATTCAGAACCGATTAAGCCTGAATTGATTCGAGATCGACTAGCCGAAATTAGAGCTGGGGGAGTCACGGTTGCGGGAGCTCTTTCACCACAGCGCACCGCTCAATTCAGTGATGTGGTTCTAAAAGCTGGAGTTGACCTGTTCGTGATTCGCGGGACTACCGTATCTGCGGAACACGTTGCAAAAAAGACTGAAGCGCTTAATCTAAAACAGTTCATCTATGAACTTGACGTTCCAGTGATTGTTGGTGGTGTTGCCAACTACACAGCAGCACTGCACCTGATGCGCACCGGGGCAGCCGGTGTGCTGGTTGGATTTGGCGGTGGCGCCGCCTCAACCACTAGAGCCGTGCTCGGAATTCACGCGCCCATGGCATCGGCAGTTGCCGATGTCGCTGGGGCCAGACGTGATTACATGGACGAATCTGGCGGACGCTACGTTCACGTGATTGCCGATGGCGGCATTGGGACCAGCGGAGATATCGTCAAGGCAATTTCCCTCGGTGCCGATGCGGTGATGATTGGTTCAATATTGGCAAGAGCCAAAGAGGCGCCAGGTAAGGGTTGGCATTGGGGCCAGGAAGCCTTTCACGGTCAGCTTCCAAGGGGCAACCGTGTCTTTGTTGGTGAGAGCGGATCGCTTGAGCAGATTCTCATTGGACCTTCGTCTTCTGCCGACGGTCTGACAAACATAGTTGGAGCTTTGGCTCGCTCGATGGCGACTACCGGATATTCCGATCTCAAGGAATTCCAAAGAGTAGAAGTTGTGGTCGCTCCGTATCAGAAGAGTTAATGTCTAATCCAACGTGGTTCAGCGTTGCGAGGCGACCTAAATGGATTGGCGCACTCGCACTTGCATTATTGGTGGCAGTGATTTTTGCACTGCTTGGTCAGTG
>JBJTOG010000061.1:0-31506 GCA_046074425.1 Actinomycetota bacterium | reverse complement strand
CTGGCTTCTTAGCTGCAGTCTTCTTTGCTACTGGCTTCTTAGCTGCAGTCTTCTTTGCTGGAGCTGCCTTCTTCGCTGCTGGCTTCTTAGCTGCAGGCTTCTTGGCGGCTACGGCCTTCTTCGCTGCTGGCTTCTTAGCTGCAGTCTTCTTTTTTGCTACTGCCATTTTTACCTCTTCTACTTCAGCTACGGTCTCAACCACAATATCGTGGGCAAGGTTGCCCACTGCTTCGGAGACCGGCTGTGCGTTATTTCGGAATATTTTTTTCATGCGGTCTAATGCGTTCAATTACTCTCCTGTTTAGATTGTTAAAAGTCTAGCGATTATGTATGGATTTACGCAGTAGCGCGTCGTCTTCGCAAGATTTCATTAATTTCTTCTTGCGTGTCGAAATTCTTCCCCGATTGGTTAATTTCGGTGACGGTCGCGACGGTTGGTATTTTCAATTCACCGATTCGACTCTTATATGCAGGTGAGGGAAGCGGGTTTGGTGTCCACAATCTAGAGTCAGCTTCTTCAACCGCTGCGGGTTGAAGATCATGCTGCCAATTACTGGCTAGGTTGGCCTGAATCTCGGTTTTAGCTAGGGCAACCCGAACAATTAGCTTTCTCAATTCGCTGGAAGCCTTTATCGCCACCAGCATCGTTAACAATCCCACCAGCACCAAAGCTCCGGTTGCCACGAAAAGTAGCGGAGTCTGAAGTGCGAAAAACGCCGACGTAGCCGACCCTAGAAACGCTAGGGAAGCCAAAACCGACATCAGGTTTTTTGTTCGCGAAAGCTTTCGACCTCGGTCAGCGGCAAGTACCAGCTTGCCTTTTGGCCGTTCGGTCGAAGACTTTAAGTCAATAACCTGGCTCTTCAGCTCAATTGCTCCTTGGCGGTTGTGCTGTCGATTGACTCGGTTTTGGAACCAGGACGGAATAAAGACGACAACCCATAACCCGGCAATGACTAACATCGTTAGTCCCCCCAGTGCTGCGCTTTGATCCATAACATCAAAGTTAGGGATAGTTTGACGGCGTGTCGCGGATATCTGTAGGCGTGTTGGTTTAGAGGTTCCAGGGATATTTTTGATCTGGAACTTGTTTTCGGAGCCAGCGATTTAATAAACCATCTGGAAGTTCTTCTTTGGTGAGTGCAAAGATGTAGTGATCTCGCCAGTCGCCATTGATGTGAATGTAGCTTTTTTTCATTCCCTCGTAGCGAAAACCCAACTTTTCGACCACTCTTAGGCTCGCTTCATTCTCTGGACGAATGTCTATTTCAACCCTATGCAGACCAAAACTGTTCATTAAATAGTCAGTTGCCAAAGCTACCGCGGTTGGAGTGACTCCCTTGCCAGCAACTTCGGGTGCAATCCAATATCCCAACACTGCGGATGAAACTGAACCGTGCAAAATGTTTGCCACGTTCAACTGACCTTTAACCACACCTTGAACCTCTATAACAAAAGGAATTCCAGATTGATCATCCAAAGCTCTGAGCATTCCACGCAACTGGGACTTAACATCAAAAGAGTTCGGGGCTTGGGGATTGGTGGCTTCCCAGGGTCTGAGCCATTCCCGATTACCAAGAATTAGTTGCTCCAAAACCTTAGCGTCCCTCATCTTTGCGATACGCAATCTCACATCGGAGTGCGTGAGGGCAAAAGTAGTTACCACGATGGCAAGATTAGTGGCATGAGCGAAAATCCGCTGGAGGCAAAAAGAGCCCTTAGATCTGGGCTTATTGCAAAGCGCAAGGCAAAGCGGGAGTTAGACCATGACTTCACTCCGCGATTGATTGAATTGGTCAATTCGTTGAACGTCAAGAGTGTTGGTTGTTACATTTCTTTTGGACTGGAGCCAAAAACCAAACCTTTTCTTCACTGGGCAAAGGAAAACGGAATTGCAGTTTCCTGCCCCAGAATCACTTCCAAGCAGAACTTAGAATTTGTAGCTTTTTCCAGTGAAACTGAACTTTCCGATTTGGGATTTGAATCCCCCATGGGAGATGCCCTCGATAAGGCACCTCAAGTACTCTTCATACCTGCTCTAGCTGTTGACCAATCAGGACATCGGCTTGGAAGAGGCGGGGGCTACTTCGATCGTTTCTTAGAGAACTATGAAGGCTTAGTTATTGCACTGGTCTTCGATGATGAAGTACTCGCCGAATTACCGATCGAATCTCACGATGCCAAGGTGGCGATTGCTGTCACCGAGCGAAGAATTATCCGGTTCGCACTCGGCTAAAATTTCACTAATAACGAATTCGGAGAAAATCTTGCCCACTTACAGTTACGTCTGCAAAGCTTGCGAGCACAGTTTCGACATCTGGCAGGACTTTTCGGATGAAACGAAAAAGATATGTCCGGAGTGTGGCGGGGAGCTGAGAAAAGTTTTCGGGCAACTTGGCGTCACTTTCAAGGGATCTGGTTTTTACCGCACAGATTCCAAAGATTCAGGAAAATCTAGCGACTAACCCCAATGCGGAGGGCGGTCTTCCCGAAGCCGATCGTCATTTGAATCCTCTCGATCACCCCAAGCCCTTCCGGTGTCTTCAAATGCCTTATCGTTCAATTCAAAAAGTGGCTGTGGTTTTTTAGAAACTTCCACTCCAAGTTCGATTGCAATCCGTTGGGCCACTGATTCTGGATCAGCAAAAAGCTCAAAACTTGGAACTCTGAGATATTCCCAACCCATGGAGCGAAGCAGGTTTGGACGAATTCGATGACGATCGGTGAGAGTATCTCCTTTTAGTCCCCAATCTGGTTCGATTATTGCTGCCTTGTCTCCAACCGATGCCACCAGCTCTACTCGCTCAGAGAAATTGGTTCGAGTCACCAACCCATACTTACTAAGCCGCATGGCCAAATCAGCAATCATTGGGTTAACTTCCTTTTCGGCCAGGTGATTTGGCTCCCGCACCAGCTCTTCCAGAAGTTCGTTGAGAATCTCCGCACCTGGAGCTTTGGAATCTGCCAATTCCCCAGGGCCAAAAGCGCTCACGACAGTGATTTGTTTACGGGCCGAAACCAAGAGGTTTGCCATTCTGCGTCGCCCGTCGGTATCACCAATTTGCCCCAGAGTCCCATTAGCCACATCAACAGATCCAAACCCAACTGAGAAAATTACTCGGTCGGCAATGCGGTGGGCCAACTCCGCAATGGTTGTGATTTCAAACCGCTCTCGACCGTGACCGTCAAAAAACTCAGCTAGATGTGCCTTAGATCGCATCTCAGCTGCAAGTTTGTCCTGCAGCCGCTCGGCATGCCTAGGGCTGATGCTTGCAACCAGCAACGAATCTTCTGGGTGCCACAGTGCGTGGTTGAAAATCAGCTCGATAGTCTGATTTAGTTCCGAGTCGGAACTTTCTCCAGTGACTTGTACTAGCGAAACGTGACTGCGTCCAAAGTAGCTGTCGGCCGTGGGCTCAAAGGTTATGCGGTCCTGGTAGAACTCACGGTTTATGTAATCTCCTAGAACTTGACCAGAGGTGCGATAGCTGTGGTGCAAGGAATAAATTGGCATCACAGTGCGGGATCTGGTGAAAATCGATTCTGGAACAGGGCGATTTGGTCTCTCGCTCAGGCATTCCAATTCAAAGCCCTCGGCCCTGGCGATGGCATCATCTCCGAAGACTATTACCTGGGAACAGCGAGAGAGGCCAGCATAGTTTTCGGCAACCGTTGATCCAGCGCCATCGAGAACAACTGCGACATCAAAAACATCTCCTTTGGAAAGCACAGTTGGAACTTCATAAGGTGAAAGCATCACTGCCGGTGCCAGAATCCGGTAAATGTTTGGCGCCAAGGTAGCAACCTCACCAAGCACTGCTCGCTTTAGCTTAAGCAATTCCTTTAGAGTCTGAGCTTCGTTCGGGTAGCGGTTCAGTCCTTCTTTCCACCGCAGCGACAATTCGTGAGCTACGGTCTTGGCTCCAACCGCGATTAGCTCACCTTCGCGCTGAGCAAATTGTTGTTCGTTTTTGACCACTACCTGGTGGTCGGCCGATAGGCTCGCGCCACTTCGCGCCAACAAAGTTTCTAAGGTGGATTTCCACCAGGCCAACTCCAATTCGCTCTCCAGTGCATCCTTGGTTGCATGAATTGCAGAGAGTTCTCGCGCTAATTGACCAAGGCCCGCTTCTTCGAGCCTGGCCTGAGTCATTGAGCGCTCTGGGAAGTTCTCTAAGATTTTGGTGTCTTCCGCCAGCGAGCGCAGGGTGCTGTGCAATTTGGCCAATGGAAGAGATTTCAATTCGGTTTGCTGAGAGACCTCGTCTAGGTGGACCTGAAGCAAATCAAGTTGGTATATAAATGTTCCTACCGCGCTCTGGGCCTCCTTAATTCCAAGTGGAACCTGGGGCGGTTTCGCAACTAAACAGAAGCGTTGCCATTGCTCACGTTGCTGCTGAATGCTCTTTAGCGCTTGGTGCATATCTGGAACGTGCATACCCGGACGAAGGTATTCTTTTGCTAATTTTTTGAGCCTTCGGCGATTCGCACCGCTCATAACTGACTTATCTTTTCGAGGCGCGGTTGCAAGTATCAGCTCACTTAAGGAGCGGTCAAAAACCTCGGGCTTAAATCGGTCTAGAGATTCCCTGATTCCAACAAATAGTTCTAGGTAGGTAACCCAATCCTCAACTGATCGGGCTGCCGCAAATTCAACAGTTTTGGTGAACTCCTCGAGCTGCTGGGAGAGCCGTTGAAAGGTGCCCGAATAAAGCGCCTGAGCAAGTTCAATTCTGGATTCGATTTCCATCGGATTTTCAAATTTGGCCCGGAACCAAGAACTGTCCTCAGCTCCGAAATCAAATTCGCCGAGTTCGCAGGCTTGCTTTAATAAAGTCAGTGCAAATGCTCGATCGCGGTGACGGCCGAGTGCTTCGGCATCAATTCTGGCTTCATTAAGGGGTGGCTTTGCCGAGGCCGCAAGTGTGGCCAGTTGCTCGAGAGCCTCTGATATTGAGGTTCCAAGTTCACCATCGACGTGATCAAGAGCCAAGAAATATTCGGCGACGTCTTCTCTGGCAGCATCGCGAAGCGCAACTAAAGCTTGGTAGTTATCTGCCGTCGCCTTTTCGTTTCTCGAAATCGCACTAACCATGTCAAGCCAGGTATTACTCGATCGAATTGCCAAACCGTTTAGTCCAAGCTGTGCAAACCGATCTGCCATCTCGTTTAGTGTCTGGCGACGCGGAGCTAATACCAGGACTCGTTTGCCAGAATTCGTAAGAGCGGCGAGAAGCAAAATTGCGGATTGCAAATAACCGCAGCCGGGCAATCGCTCAACCCCGAAGCTAGCGCCGGCAAGTGCTTTTGAGACGATTTCGGTTTGAACATGATCCGCATCGGTAACCAAGATTGGGTCGGCCGCGCCTAACCCCAGTTCCGAAACAGAATTCCCTAGAAACAGATCAAAGATGGGGTTTGATTGCTGTCGAAAGTCTTCGGCCAATTCCATGGCGGCAGCCGAGAAGTTAGAAATTACCAGATTTCGCTTCAGTTCGGGATTGCCAGTTTCCTCGGTAAGTGAGGCAATGTGATCAAGAATTCGAATTGGAATCGGATCTGACCCCACCTGAACTTGAGAAAGTAAATCTTCGTTGTTTAGCCTCACGCCGTAAATCCTCTGAAGGCTTGGGCCAAGGGCTGGGTTCACAATAGCCTTGCGAGAGAGTGAGAGTTCAAAGTCGTCATGTCGAGTAACTAAATTGACAGGCCAAAGCAGCACTGGCATTCGAAGATTATGCCCATCGGGGCCAAGATCCACCAGGCCGGAAGCCATATAAAGTGTCTCCAGTCCAAAGTGATCTGAAAGATAAACCTGTTTGGACTTGATTCGCTTGGCGGCCGAGAGCGCTCTCGAGAAGGAAAGCGGGTCTCGCACCAAATTCGAAAGCAGGGTTGGGCGACCGGTTACAAACTGGGCCAAGCCTCCTGGGTGTGCACGATCCAAATTGATTTGGCCAAAACTATTTTCTCGAAAATGAGTAAGTGGACTGGATCCACCGATAGCAGAGATTTCCTCGCGCCAACTCTCAAAGCTTGGCTCAGCCAGCGCTGAATCAGGAAGTTCGGAATCGGTCATGCCATAAGACTAACTTTGGCAGGCTGGTTTTTCGCTCTGGCCTCAATCTGTGTTGGGGTATCTTTGATTGGTATGGCCCCGTAGCTCAGTGGATAGAGCAGAGGTTTCCTAAACCTTGTGCGGAAGTTCGATTCTTCTCGGGGTCACTAGGCGGCGAAAGCTAAGTAATCGTTCCACTCCGGCTCAAATCTTTCAGCCCCACGAACCAACCACAAACCCCCGGCTGGCATTCTTGGAGTGAACTCCAACGTCCATCCAATTTCCGCCAAAGTCTTATCGCCCTTTTTGTTGTTGCACCTCAGGCAACAGGCAACCAAATTTTCCCATGAGTCATCTCCTCCACGAGATTTAGGTTGGATGTGATCAACGGTGGATGCAGAGCGTTGACAGTAAGCGCAACGGTGTCCATCTCTGCGCAAAACTCCTCTTCTCGAAACTGGAATATTTCGCGCACCAGGAATTCTCACGTAGCGAGTAAGCAAGATTACCGAGGGAAGTTGGTAGCTAGCGGTAGCGCTGTGAACATACTGATCGCTGGCCTGGGCCAAGACGGTTGCCTTCTCGTTGAGCACCAAAATTATTGCTCTTTTAAAACTGACCACAGCAAGTGGTTCGTATCCAGCGTTTAGTACCAAGGTACGCATTAGTTTCCTTTCGAAGTGGCCTGCACGGATTGCAGGTTTTCGGTTTGCTAATGGTCTTCCGGCAATAAAAAAAGCGCCGTCAAAAATGACGACGCATATTTATTGGACGGATATCTGTCCAATGGGCTCGGGTTGCCGAGATTGGAAGCAATGCTTGGAGGGCATACCTCTCATCAAAACCCCTAGCCTTTCGGAAAGATTAGAACCGCTAACGCTTTCTAGGTTAGTTCACCAAAGGCAGGCTTAAGAAGTAAATTTTCGGGTGTTTTTAGTTGGTTGCTAAACGAACGAAATAGTGACCGCCCACGGTTTCCGAGAAAATCGGCCCAAGCTTCACATAGTCGCCGCGCTGAGGAGCGTGGTAATACTGTCCATTTCCGGCATAAATGCCGCTGTGACTGTGGTTGTTGAAAACCACCAAATCGCCAGGTCGGGCATCCTCAGGGGAAACGATGATCCCACTTCTTGCCTGAGCCGAGACCGAGTGCGGAAGAGCTAACCCAAACTGCGAATAAACGAAAAGAATGAACCCGGAACAGTCAAAACCTCTTGGGTTGGCACCACCAAAAACGTATGGAGTTCCCACATATTTCGAAGCGACCTTTAGCACCTGCTCGGAGGAGATCACTGAATAAGGAGGGTTCTTAACATACTCAGCGGCTGTTGGACCGTTATAGGCCAGGTAGTTGTTCAGAGTCTGCTGACGGAGAACCGAAGCGGCATTTTTAGAGGTGTACTCACCTCGGACAAATTTGATGGTGTTGGCGGCTGCAACTGTTAGATTCTGGGTGCCATCGGTTTGTTCAATGTCGTCAATGCTGGTCGTGGTTAGCCTTGCCATTGCAGCAACCTCTGGATCGTAGGCGTAGGCCGGTAGCGCAAAGGTTGCGAACAATCCACTGGCGGTAGTCATAGTCACCGCGGTACGGAAGATTTGGCTCGAACGAAGGTTTCGCTTTTCAGAAGATCTGGCAACTGGTCGCTCATGGGCTAACTCGCGCCTAAGTTCGCGTTTTTCAATTCTTTCGAGCTTTCGACGAGCCCTGCGGGTCGCGCGATCGTTTTTGGCTCTTTCAGCCTCACGGATAGACCGGCGCGACCTAAGTTCAAAAGATTCGAGGACGTTAATTTCCACGTCTGCTCTGTGTTTGCCTGTACCTGTACTGGCCAAACTTTTACCTCCGGCGCTTCATCGGTGATTTATTCAAACACCAATCCTGAATCGAAACTATAAGTTCTAAAGATCTGATGTTCAGGCTTGGAAACAGCTCAGATCCGACTACCAAAACGAGTTGATTTCGGCAGCTTAGGTAGTTTACCTGATTGTTATAACCGCTCAAGTCGAGCCGCGTCACTTCCAGCAAACTCGCAGGCTACTAAACTTGGGGCATGCCCGAAATCCAAATTCCCAGTAATTTACTGCCAAAAGATGGCCGATTTGGCTGCGGGCCATCAAAATTACGTCCTGAGCAGTTGGCGGCCTTTGGTACCCAGGGAGCCAAGCTTTTGGGCACTTCCCACCGCCAAGCTCCAGTAAAAAACCTTGTAAAAGAGGTCCAAGAAGGACTATTCGAGCTCTTTCACAGCCCCGAAGGATATGAAATTGTGCTGGGAAATGGTGGCTCCACTGCATTTTGGGATGTTGCCGCCTTTTCGCTTGCGGAGGGGAACTCTCAAGCTCTGGTTCACGGTGAATTTGGGGCTAAATTTGCCAAAGCGCTGAGTGCGCCTTTTCTTTCTAAAGTAGAAGTGGTTGAGGCTGTCCCCGGCTCTAGGGGGGAACTTAGAGCTGATTCCGGAATAAAAAACTTTGCCTATCCGCAAAACGAAACTTCAACCGGGGTTACGGCCAAAGTGGAGAGAGTGGCAAGCGACGCCGACGCTTTGTTTTTTACCGATGCCACAAGCGCAGCCGGAGGTATCGATTTTGATCCGCTTCAAACCGACGCTTACTACTTTGCTCCGCAAAAAAACTTTGGTTCCGACGGTGGATTGTGGTTAGCACTACTTTCTCCGGCCGCAATCGAACGTGCCGAGCGAATTGCTAAAAGCGATAGGTACATTCCCGAATTTCTCTCTCTAAAAGTCGCCATAGAAAATTCCAGACAGAATCAAACCCTAAATACTCCAGCTATTTCGACACTGTTTTTACTAAACGAACAGATCAAATGGATAAATGGCGAAGGCGGATTGAGCTGGGCCGATGCTAAGACTAAAGCCAGCTCCAAAGTTTTATACGAGTGGGCAGATCGCATCGAGTATGCAACGGCATTCGTTGCAAACCCAGAACACCGCTCCCAGGTGGTTGTCACAATTGACTTCGACGAAGCGCTGGATGCCGCGGAGGTGGCTAAACAGTTACGAGCCAATGGCGTGGTGGATGTAGACCCCTACCGAAAACTAGGACGAAATCAACTTAGGGTTGCAACCTTTACCTCGACCGACCAAGCTGATATCGAGGCGCTAATTGAATGTATCGACTACGTGGTTTCGAGGATGAGCAAATGAAACTTTGGGTTCAAGAATCTGAGCGAAAACCAGAACCTGAGCCGATCGAATCAAACGCGAAGGTTGCAGTTTTGTTAGGCATTGGCGCTTGGGTAATCGCCTTGCTACTACTTATTATCTTTGGTAATTCTTTTGCGGACACGATTCCTTCGTGGTGGGCGCTCTCCTGTGTCTTCGGAATCGCCCTTGGAATTTTCGGATTCTTCAAGGTCCGCGGCCGCTGAGGCTTCAGCCAAACTCTTCTCGATTTCCGCTCTACGTTCTGACCAGGGAATCCAGCTCGGTGCAATAAGTGCATTCTCCCCAGGTAGCATTACTACCTCTGAGATCGTGGGTGGGGCCGATTTTTTGGATTGATACAGCACCACGTGCCATTCCCAACCGGCATATCCTTTCAGCTTGGCTTCGAAGCGATAGCTGCTCAGGTGAGAATCTTCCTCTTTGGAACCTAAAAATGCTCCAACGCCATTTTCTGGAGCACTCTCTCTGGCCGCTTTTTCGGCAAGTTTTTGATGCTGAGGTTTCTTGAGTCTTTTAAGCATCTAATTCGTCAGCTAGCTTGCGAAGAAGTTGGGCAATTTTGCGACCGTGGGTAGATTCGGGATACTTGCCTCGCTTTAGTCCTCCGCCAATGTTATCTAGCAAGCGAATCAGATCTTCGACAATAATTGCCATCTCATCCGCTGGCTTTCTGGATAACTTCACGAGTGATGGTGGGGCTTCCAAAATTCGAACCGAGAGAGCCTGAGCTCCCTTCTTCCCATCCACCACTGAAAATTCGACTCGGGTTCCAGGGCGGACATCAGTTACTCCCTGAGGTAGGGCGCTGATATGCAGAAAAACTTCTTGACCTTCATCGGATGCGATGAAGCCAAAGCCCTTGTCTTCGTCAAAGAATTTGACTTTGCCGGTTGGCATGGAAACCTCGTTTCGTCGTGGATGTCCATTTTACCAACTCAGTTCGCCCGCTCGCTGCCCCTGACCACACTCTCAGCGGTATCCTAGAAGGATGACTAAATCTGACCAGAATGGTCCATCCCGCTTAGAAACCGTCATCGCCTACATGGGTGCTGGGGTAATTGGACTTTCATTGCTCTCAATAGCTATTGCCCTTGGGACCAGCTTTTTTGGGGGCAACAAGAATCTCGCTATCTTTGCGCAAATTCCCCTGCTTGGGCTTCCGCTTGGCTTCATTTTGGTGATGGTGCTGCTTGTGCTGTCACTTAGGCGCAAAGGGCGCGAAAACCGCCAGTGAGCGATCTTTATCGCCTAGCGCTGGCACTTCGTGAGTCCAAAGTCGAGCCAATTGCTCGCTTGGTCCACCAGCGCTCTATTTCGCTAAACGAATTTCAGGACTTCTTCGATTTGGCTCAAGCGCTTCTAACGCCTAAGTCGCAAGCCGTATTCATCTCGGCTATGTCCCTCTCTCAGGCAAGTTCGGTTATCGCCTTGGCTAAGGCCGAAAAAATTTCCAAAGAGGATCAAAAACTTCTCACTCAAGATTTCCTCGCCTACCTGGATGAAAAAAATCAGCCCCATCTTTTCACATGGCTTGCGGAGAGGGTTTCGGAGCTTTCTAAGCCCCAACTAGTATTCGAGGAAATTAACCTAAACCAAGATGAAATTGATAGAGATTGTGGCATTGCTGCTTTTGAAGCCATGCAGGCGGTCACAGAGTTGCTTTTTGACTTCGACCAGCATTTGATTCGACCAGTTGGGAAAAGTGGCATCGGACTGCAAGACACCAAAAGACTTGCCGACCACCTTGGTAAAAGCAAAGAATACGTTAAGTCCATCTTTGAGCTGGCCAGGGTTTCCTCGCTGATTTCGATAATGCCGGACAGAATCCGAAACTCTGAAGCCGGTTGGCTTTCGATGGATGCTATTTCGCGCTACCAGGCGCTAGCAAGTGGCTGGCTTCGCCTAATCGGGTCAAGTGGAATTGCTCAGCTGCAAAAGTTCCATATTCAGAGATTCGGATTGTCGGAACTCTTAGAGGCTTCTTTCCCTTTTGGTTCGGTTGGGTCGCCGCGCAATCAGCAGATTACTGAGCTTGGCTATGTTCTTGGATTGGCCAACCCTAGCGGCCCAGCGAGCTGGCTAGCGCCGCTTATTGCTGGAGTCGAGATATCTCCCTCACTTGGCTCTCACCTTCCAAAAGAGCAGAACCGAATAATTTTGCAGGGGGATTTGAGCATCATTGCACCCGGCCCATTGCCGGCCAAAGTTCAAATTGAACTTCGCAAATTTGCCATAACAGAAAACATCGGATTGGCATCTGGATACCGACTAACTCCGCTAAGCCTTTCCTCCGGTATGGAAGAAGGTTTGGGGGCGGCTGAGATTAGAGCATTCTTGGAAGAGCTCTGCGGTGCCAATCTTCCCCAACCAGTTGACTACTTGATACGAGAAGCTAGCGAAAGATTTGGTCGCATAAAGATTCGCTCGCTGGCTGACTCATCTGAAATCCTGATAACTGATCCCGCCCTGGCCAAGCAGCTAGAAATTGACTCAAAACTAAAATCTCTTTTCTTTGAACCAACCGCTAGCGGTCTTCATTCAAGTGTGGATGGAGAAAGTGTCTACCACTCGCTCAGAGAGAGTGGTTATGTTGCGGTGCGAATAGGGGAAAGCGGCAAAGTCATTGCCCCCTCGGCATTACATCAAAGTGGAGATCCGCAGGAAGATTTTTCCAGGCAGCTAGAAAGGCTTCGAAAGCAAGATCTAGAAATGGAACAGGAAGCGCCGCTTAGCGACCTGGAAAGAAAAATCCAACTCGCGCTTCGAAGCAAGAGTTCGCTCAATGTCGAAGTTAACTCTTCCGGAAAACTTCTCAATTTCGTTTTGGAGCCGATTGGCATTGCCAATGGTCGACTTAGAGCAAGAGACAGAAAAGCGGATATCGAGCGAACCTTTCCGGTTTCTGCGATCACTGCAATAACGATTGGTTGAAAAGATGAATGATGGACCGCTGATTGTTCAAAGCGATAAAACCGCTTTGTTGGAGGTGGCTCACCCCAAAGCTGCAGATGCCCGCCACGAGCTGGCAATCTTTGCCGAATTGGAAAGAGCTCCGGAGCATATTCACACCTATCGAATCACTCGATTGGGTCTTTGGAATGCCAGGGCGGCAGGGCACGATTCTGATTTTGTTTTAGGCGTGCTTGATCGTTATGCCAAATTTCCAATTCCCTCCTCGGTAAGAACCGATATCAGTCAGACCATGGACCGATATGGGAAATTGGTGATTCGTCGCGATCAGCAAGGCAATTTAGAACTCACTTCTTCTTCGCCGGCCATCCTGGCCGAAGTTTCCTCGAGCCCTCGGATTTCGCCGCTGCTGGGTAGTCGATTGGGGCCAGAACACTATGCCGTGCTTCCCTTTGCCAGGGGTCAGCTAAAACAAGAGTTGCTGAAGCTTGGCTGGCCCGCCGAGGACCTAGCTGGCTACACCCCAGGCGAACCTCACCCAATCGACCTTGCCGAATCCAATTGGCACCTGCGGGAATATCAAAAGAAGGCGGTTGAAAAATTCTGGAATGGCGGTTCAGGAGTTGTGGTGCTCCCCTGTGGCGCTGGAAAAACTTTGGTGGGTGCCGCCGCGATGGCCAAGGCTCGAACCAACACCCTGATTTTGGTAACCAACACAGTCTCAGCTCGCCAGTGGAGAAGCGAACTGCTTAAGAGAACTTCGCTATCCGAAAGTGAAATTGGCGAGTACTCCGGTTCGGTGAAAGAAATAAGGCCAATCACGATCGCAAGCTACCAAATTCTTACCGCCAAGCGAAAAGGTGAGTTTGCTCACCTTCAACTTCTGGATGCTAAAGATTGGGGGTTGATTATCTATGACGAGGTTCATCTGCTGCCCGCACCTATTTTCAAGATGACTGCCGACCTTCAAGCCCGAAGAAGGCTAGGGCTAACGGCAACTTTGGTTCGCGAGGATGGAAAAGAAGGTGATGTCTTTTCGCTTATCGGGCCAAAGCGTTTTGACGCACCTTGGAAGGAAATTGAATCAGAGGGTTATATTGCCCCAGCGGAATGTTTTGAGGTGCGAATCGACCTACCGGAAGAGGAAAGATTGAATTACGCAATTGCTGAGCAGGATGAGCGCTATCGTTTGGCCGCGACCTCTGGTTCCAAGATTCCAGTAATTCAAAGACTGCTCGATAAGCACTCCGGTGAACCAACTCTTATCATCGGTCAGTATTTGGATCAGATCGATCAAGTTGCGCAGTTGCTTGCGGTTCCAAAGATTACTGGTGATACTCCCGTTGCCGAGCGAGAAAGACTCTTCCAAGCCTTTCGAGAAGGTGTAGAACCAACTCTGGTGGTCTCCAAAGTTGCCAACTTCTCGGTAGACCTTCCAGAAGCATCGGTTGCCATCCAAATTTCAGGCTCCTTCGGATCGCGTCAAGAAGAAGCCCAGCGCCTTGGCCGATTGCTCAGGCCAAAGGCAGATGGCAGAACCGCCTCTTTTTACACACTTATTGCAAGGGATACCGTCGACCAGGACTTCGCTCAAAACCGACAGCGTTTTCTAGCCGAGCAGGGCTACAGCTATCAAATATTGGATACCAGCTCCATTTAAGGCTTTCACTAAACTCTCAGCTTTCTTCCAGAAATAGCTGAAACAATGTCACTATGGCAAAGACAAAAGTACTGGTGGTAGACGACGAACCAAACATCCGCGATTTGCTCTCAACAAGCCTTCGTTTCGCAGGTTTCGATGTGCAGACTGCAGCCAATGGAACCCAGGCAGTAACACTTATCCAAGAAGCTGCCCCGGACATCATCCTCCTGGATGTGATGTTGCCGGATATGAACGGCTTTAGTGTGACTAAGAAACTTCGCTCCATGGATATTCAGGTGCCGATTCTGTTTTTGACAGCCCGAGATGAAACCGAAGACAAAATCACTGGATTGACCGTAGGGGGCGATGATTACCTAACCAAGCCTTTTAGTTTGGATGAGGTGGTTGCCAGGATTCAAGCAATCCTTCGTCGCACCAAAGCATCAGAAGCCGAGCCCTCGATTATCGATGCTGGTGCCATCAGGATTAACCAAGACGCTCATGAGGTTTTGGTTGAAGGCAAACCAATCGAACTTAGCCCGACCGAATACAAACTTCTGCGCTTTCTGGTCGTGAACGCTGATCGCGTGCTAACCAAGGCGCAGATACTTGACCACGTCTGGGAGTATGACTTCAACGGCGACATGGGAATTGTTGAATCGTACGTTTCTTACCTTCGTAAAAAGCTTGACCCAATCAGCTCAAGACCACTTATCCAAACCAAACGTGGAGTTGGCTACATCTATAAAAAGAACATTGACTAATGCCTTCACGTTTTGCCCGAGCCTGGGAATTAATTTCACTTCGAAGTAAGCTAACCGGTTTATCGGTTGCCCTCATTGGGTTGCTTCTTATGGTTTCAAGCTTTGGAACAGTGTCGCTGCTGCGTGCTTACCTTCAACAAAATACGGATAGCCTGCTCACTTCAACTGCAACGTTGCTCTCCCAAGAGAATCCTGGTCAGATTGAAGGGAAGCTAATAGCTAAGGCTTTGCGGTTGCCAAGGCTACCAAGCGATTACATGATTGCTATTTTGGATCACAAGGGCAACGAGTTGTTTCGAATCATGGCAACTGATTCCGAGAAAAATGATCTCCCCGATTTCTCAGCACTGACTATTGATGTTGTGCTGGAAACCGGAGGCATTCCCTTTGACCTCAACGACAGTGGTGAGCTAGGCGAAGTTACCATCGACGAAAGAGATAGCTGGAGAGTAGTGGCTCAACCGCTTCGATCCACCGAGGGTACGGTCGTGGTGGCCCTTCCAAACTCCACAAACTTGGAATTGCTTAGGCAATACCGAGCCATCGGTGGTGGCTTTGGGTTCTTACTTCTAGCCCTGAGCGGTTTGAGTATTTGGCTAACTATCGCTTCCGCGCTTAGACCGCTAAGGGAAGTCGAGCGAACTGCTCAATTGGTTGCTTCGGGAGATCTATCGCAGAGGCTCATCGAGCGCGAGGGCAAAACCGAAATTGCCCGACTAAATCGAAGCCTAAATACCATGCTTGATTCACTTGAAGAGTCAGTGAGCTCTCGCAATAAAACCTTGGACCAAATGCGTCGCTTCGTTGCCGATGCATCGCATGAGCTAAGGACTCCCCTGGTATCAGTCCGCGGCTATGCCGAGCTTTATCGCAAGGGAGCCTTCCGCAAAAAGGCCGAGGTTAGTGAAGCGATGGCAAAAATTGAATCAGAAGCAATTCGAATGTCAGATCTTGTCGAGTCATTACTCACATTGGCCAGGTTAGATGAGACCCAAAAACTCGAAACTGAAACCACCGACGTTATTGCTTTAGTGAAATCTGTAATTGAGCAAGATGTTCCAGGAGATAAAAAGATTTCACTCACTGCGCTAACCCTTAGCGGGGCGAAGCTAGGAAAGGATGACCAGCTGCTAGCTGAAGTTAACGCCTCTCAAATTCGTCAGGTGTTAATTAATCTGATTCAAAATGCCAAACGATTTAGTTCAGTAAAGAGCTCAATCGAAATTGCGGTGGGCTCGAAAACCGATGAAGAATTATGGATTCAGGTAATTGACCACGGCGAAGGAGTTCCGAAGCAACTCAGGGAGAAGATTTTCGAGCGCTTTTATAGGGCAGATAATTCGCGAAATCGTGAGACCGGAGGTACCGGCCTAGGTCTTGCCATCGTTCTTGGAATCGTTGACCTGCACAAAGGTCGTATCGAAGTTACTGAAACTTCAGGCGGCGGTGCTACCTTTACCGTCAAACTTCCTCTTCGCCACAACTGGGTTTAGTTTTTCCACAGTTCCCAATTTCGCGGCATTGGCCAAAATATTATTCCTAACCTAGTTTTTCTACCTAGGAGGAAACCATGGCTCAATTTCAAGTCGACAGCGATCAGGTGATTGCAGCAAATGCCCAAATCACGGCAACAATCACTCGATTGCAGTCAGAGGTGCAAAATCTACACAATCAACTGCAAAGCCTGCAGGGTTCGTGGCGAGGAGCCGCGGCCGAATCGTTTCAAGCCTTGGCTAATCGCTGGAGAACCACTGCAGGCGCAGTTGATGCTCAGCTTGCGGAGATTGGCACAGCACTTGCCCTGGCGGGAGCGCAATATCGAGATATCGAATATGCCAATCAGCGATTGTTTTTGGGTTAGAAGCCCATACCCTCGCCGCCGCCTTGAGGCATGGCAGGGGCTGGTGGTTCTGGCTTGTCGGCGACTACCGCTTCGGTGGTTAGGAACAACCCAGCAATCGATGCAGCGTTCTGCAAAGCAGAACGAGTCACCTTCACTGGGTCGTTGATGCCTGCGGCCAGCATGTCAACATACTCACCGGTTGCTGCATTCAAGCCTTGTCCAGAAGGAAGCGACTGAACCTTGTCGGCAACTACTCCAGCTTCTAAACCTGCGTTTATCGCAATCTGCTTTAGCGGAGCCGAAATGGCAACGCGGACGATGTTGGCACCAGTTGCTTCGTCGCCTTCAAGCTTTAGCTTCTCGAATGCTGTCTTTCCAGCCTGAAGCAAGGCAACTCCACCACCAGCGACGATTCCTTCTTCAACCGCAGCCTTGGCGTTACGAACAGCATCCTCAATGCGGTGCTTACGCTCCTTAAGCTCAACCTCGGTTGCTGCTCCGGCTTTAATAACTGCAACACCACCGGCCAACTTGGCAAGGCGCTCCTGAAGCTTTTCGCGGTCGTAGTCCGAATCGGTGGAATCGATCTCACGACGGATTTGCTCGACACGTCCAGCAATTTGGGACTGGTCACCAGCACCTTCAACGATTGTGGTTTCATCTTTAGTCACCACAATCTTGCGAGCGCGACCCAGCATGGTCAGGTCGGTGTTCTCAAGCTTTAGTCCGACCTCTTCCGAGATGACCTGGCCGCCGGTGAGAATTGCGATGTCCTGAAGCATGGCCTTGCGGCGATCTCCAAAACCTGGAGCCTTAACGGCAACCGACTTGAAAATACCGCGAATCTTGTTCACGATCAGAGTTGCCAGAGCTTCACCTTCGATGTCCTCGGCAATAACTAGAAGCGGCTTGCCGGCCTGGATTACTTTGTCAACGACTGGAAGAAGATCCTTGATGTTTGAAATCTTTGAGTTGGCGATAAGGACATATGCATCTTCCAAAACTGCTTCTTGGCGCTCTGGATCGGTGACCATGTATGCCGAGATGTATCCCTTGTCGAAACGCATTCCTTCGGTGAGCTGAAGCTCGATTCCAAAGGTGTTTGACTCTTCAACGGTGACAACACCCTCGCGACCAACTTTGTCAATTGCCTCGGCGATGATTTCGCCGATCTGGCTGTCTCCTGCGGAGATTGACGCGGTGGCAGCAATCTGCTCTTTGGTCTCAACTGGCTTGGCGTTAGCTAGAAGCTCTTTAGTCACTGCCTCGACTGCCTTTTCAATTCCACGCTTAAGCGTGATTGGGTCGGCACCGGCTGCAACGTTGCGCAGGCCTTCGCGGACAAGAGCCTGAGCCAACACGGTTGCGGTGGTGGTTCCATCCCCGGCAACGTCATCGGTCTTCTTGGCTACTTCTTTAACAAGCTCGGCACCGATCTTTTCGAAAGGGTCATCAAGCTCAATTTCCTTAGCAATGGAAACACCGTCGTTGGTGATCGTGGGGGCTCCCCACTTCTTCTCTAGGACGACGTTTCGTCCACGAGGGCCAAGGGTTACCTTTACGGTGTCAGCAAGGATGTTCAATCCGCGCTCTAGGCCACGGCGGGCCTCTTCATTGAAAGTAATAAGTTTTGCCATTTTGGGTTTCTCCCGATTTTGGTTTTAGGTTTTTAGCACTCGATTTGTTTGAGTGCTAACTCTTTTTTAGCACTCTAAGGGCAAGAGTGCAAGTGGGCTAAGGGCACAAAAAAGCCGCTGCCGATCCGGCAGCGGCTTATTCGAAGACTAGTTGGTCTTAGATTACGGTGACTGAGTCGGCCTGAGGGCCCTTGTCGCCGTTCTTTACTTCGAACTCAACTCTCTGGTTCTCTTTGAGTTCCTTGTATCCATCGCCCTGAATAGCGGAGAAGTGAACGAATACGTCTGCTCCACCATCCTGAGTAATGAAGCCGAAGCCCTTTTCTGCGTTAAACCACTTAACGGTTCCTTGTGCCATGTGTTACTCCTGTTACTTTCTATTTGAATGCAACCAAGGACATAAATCCTAAGTTGAGTCGCATTCAAACCAAGTGGATCCAGGAATTCATTACTAAACCAAGAGCGGTGCGGCTTTTACTACGACCACTTATCACTCTAGCTGGGATTGGGTCACAAAAGTAAAGTATTTTGTTCGGTTAAATACCCGATTTACCGACCTTTAGTTCAGGTAATCCCGGCCAATCAGGACTGTGATTGGGTCATTAAATTGGGAAGAAACCTCAATTGGTGTGTCTGGAAACCGGCTTAGCAAAGCCTCTGCCGAGGTGCGATAGATCTCTTCTGAGATAAATATCAATGTGGTGGGTGAATCGCCAAGATTTGGGTCGAGTTCTTTGAGCGAAACTTCCGAAATCACATTCCAGCCCTCGGCTTTCAGAGAATCAGAGAGCTGTATAGCCAAGTTGGTGTTGGTGCCATCGACGATGGCTACCTCATCCTGCGGAACAGTCGGCTCAACTACTGCGTCATCTTCGATTGGCTCTGAGAAAATCAAAGTTGCATCCCACGCTTTGAGTCCAACTAGAGCGCCATAGGCAACCCCAGCCGAAAGCACCATAAGTGTGAGAAATGAAATTAGGTAATCGAGCGGTCTTTTGGGTGCAAGGTGCTTTCCTCCGATGCCACTTAGGCGATCGAATTCGTCTTGCTCGAGCGAAGTCATGCTGGATTCCATTTCAAGGGGGAAAGCTTAATATTAGAGTGCAAAAGCCCTAGAAAGGTAGCCCCCAATATGAACTACCCAGTCCAAAAAAGCGACCAGCAGTGGCGCGAAGAATTGAGCGACTTTGAGTATTTCGTACTGCGAGAAGGGGGCACCGAGCGTGCTTACACCGGGGTATTGCTGGAGGAGAAAAGGCTGGGGACCTTCCGTTGCCGAGGTTGTGGGGCAGCGTTGTTTGTGAGCGAAACTAAATTTGATTCACACTGTGGTTGGCCCAGTTTCTACCAACCAAAAGAAGAAGACGCCGTCGAACTATTAGAGGATCGCAGCCACGGGATGATTCGAACCGAGGTTAGGTGCAGAGCCTGCGGATCACATTTGGGACACGTGTTTGAGGATGCGCCCCAAACACCAACCGGAGATCGCTACTGCATCAATTCGGTTAGCATTACCTTCGACGAAGCAAGCTAGCTTTCATTTAGGAATCAAATTGATTATTGGCATGGGGACGATTATTAACGTCCTTAGCATTCTCGCTGGCGCGGCCTTGGGCGTCATCGTTGGTCATCGCCTTTCAGAGCGAACCTCCAGGGTTGTGACCGATGGACTGGGCCTGGTGGTTTTGGTGCTTGGTGCCATGAATGTGATTTCGATTACTAATCCAGAACTGGTAGCAGCCGTTGGTAGCGGCATACCGCTACTTATAGTGATTGGCGCAATCTTGATTGGCGGAATAATCGGGTCCTGGCTTCAAATTGAGGAAAGACTAGAAAGATTAGGCGCCAAACTGCAAGAAAGATTTTCCAAAGCAGAGGGTTCGGATGCCAAGGAAAAATTCATAACTGGTTTTGTCAATGCATCACTAGTTTTCAGTATCGGTCCGATGGCAATTCTTGGAGCACTAAGCGATGGTCTCGGTCAAGGGATTGAACAACTGGCTCTGAAATCCACCCTCGATGGATTTGCCTCTCTCGCATTTGCGGCAAGTCTAGGATGGGGTGTTGCGCTCTCGGCAATTCCAGTTGGATTGTGGCAGGGGCTTCTGACCGCCATCGCATTCATGGTGGGATCAGTTGTTGCA
This sequence comes from Actinomycetota bacterium, assembly GCA_046074425.1. Taxonomy (GTDB): domain Bacteria; phylum Actinomycetota; class Actinomycetes; order Actinomycetales; family Microbacteriaceae; genus Rhodoluna. The sequence continues at coordinate 11,314 of JBJTOG010000061.1, read as the reverse complement.
ACTCCACTAATTGCCGCACTCACCGCTACCGGGGGAATCCTACTTCTGGGAGTTGGGCTGAGACTACTTCAAATAGGCATGGTTCAAGTTGGCAATATGTTGCCCGCTTTGATCGTGGCACCGCTACTAACGATGCTGGTGATGAGCTTTTAGCTCATCGCAGCAATAATTGCCCCCATCGCTGCCAGCGAGAGAATATCTTGGCCCACTTCCAAAATCCAAACCTTGAATCCAAAACCACCAAATAGTTTGTGGCTTACTGAGGTTGCAGCTGCAAACCCAACCCCCATCAAAGCTCCAGTAGCTAAACCTCCAAACGCATCTAGATCTCCAACCGCTGCCTGCGCCAGAGAAATCACAACGCTCATCACAACAGCCTGAATTACTGAGGCCATAAAAGTTGTTCCAAAGACAACTCCCATGCTTGCATTTCCCGGTTGCTGGTCGGGAGTTTTACCCATCAGTTTCCACCAGATTGGGAAGAAAGTTTTTGGCCCAAACCAAACACCGCCAATTGCAAATCCTGCGATGGTTGAAAGGGCTAAGGCTAAGAAGTTAATTTCCATGGGTTCAATCTACCTGAGCATCACACCGCTTTAGACTTTTGATTATGGGAAATTCGAAGTTTAACTACTCCAGCAAGGCAAGCGGTGGCGGGCTCTATTTCGTTGGGTTTATTGGTGCAGCGATTTATTACATCTCAACTGCCAGCGGCTTTTGGGCCGGGGCCTTGGGGCTACTAAAAGCATTGGTCTGGCCAGGGTTTTTGGTTTACGAGGCTCTTAGCGCTTTAGGAGCGTAGCTAGGGCCGACCACGGGACTTGAACCCGTAACCCCCGCATTACAAGTGCGGTGCGCTACCAATTGCGCCAGGTCGGCCTGCACTCGAAGCCGAGTACTTTCTAAGCTTAGCGAATTGGAAAGATCTGTTGAATCAGCTCAAGAAGACGTCATCTAGAGTCACTGTTTCAAGATCCCGCTTTTTTAGCAGCTTGCTGAGATTGCTAAAAACGTACTTCGGGGTTGGGTCGTTGACGTGGTCAATCAAAATGGTGCGGTTCTGAATCCATTTATTTCCCATTCGAAGAATATATCTTCGTCTTTGGGAAACCGAATCTCCAAGTGATCCATTCCACATAACAGCTCTGGTGTAGCCAATATCTTTGGCTGCAGCAATCACTCTCGCATCAATGCGACCATAGGGCGGCCTGTAGTAAGGCTTAGCTTCAACTCCGAAGTTGTCTTCAATAAACCTTCCGCAGCGACGGAGTTCTTTTTGAATTGCGGTCGAGGATAGCCTTGTGAGGCTGGGGTGAGTATGAGTGTGATTCGCGAGTTGGACTCTTCCCTCATCTACCAATTCCTGCAACTGCCTCTTGTTCTTTTTCCAGGATGAATAGCCAGAAGTGACAAAGAAAGTCATTCGAAGTTCATACTTTTCGATGAAGTCGAGATATTCCCTGAGGCTCTTCGAAGAAACTCCGTCATCCACAGTCCAGGCAATCCGCTTGATCTTGCTTTTTGGAAGCTGATAAAGCTTTCCCTTGGGGGCTTTGACCGGCTCGAAACCTAAGTTACTTGGAAGTGGATTATTGGGAGTTGGGTCAATGGGAATATCGGGAAGCGGAACTGCGGAGGCTGGCTGCGGTAAAAAGAAAATCCCCGCCGCTGTCGCGGCGAGGAAATCTCTTCTATGCAATTTTTGAGTCTTGTTTTTGAATTACTGAGTTCCGCCAGAAGTGACGAACTGGACAAACTGAGCAAAGCGAGCTGCGCTTTGCAGTTCTTCCCCGGTGTTCCAGGTGTACTGCTGACCGTTAACCAAAATGGTTGGGGTTCCACTAACCGGTGCAGATGTCCCGGGGATTGGCTCCGTTAGAGCCTTGTCGGTGGCATCCTTAATCCAGTTACCGAAGTCATTATTGTTGATGCAGCTTGTGACTTTTTCGATGTTGCTGGCTCCAACCTCATTGGCAAATTCAATCAGCGCAGGGTTTTCAGGACCTGGCTGACCTTCGGTTGGTTGAGCCTGGAACAATCTGGTGCTGTAGTTATAGAAGTTGTTTGGTGAATACTCGGCAATACACATCGCTGCGTTGGCAGCTCTTGATGAAAATTGATTTGGCGAACCACGGCCATCTAGGAATGAGAGAGTGTGAACCTGCAAGGTGGCGGCACCGGTTGCAACCCATTCCTTGATTTGGTCGCTGTTGGGAATTTCAAACAGCGCGCAAATTGGACACTGGTAGTCAACGTAGATGATGATCTCGGTTGGATCGGCTACTGGCTCTGCGGGAGCCGGGGTAAAAGTCGGGGTGTAAAGCTGAAGGTCCGCTCCAACCTTCACTCCATCGTTGAAGGTAGCGTTAGTTGGAGTGGCCACGTTGGTTGAACCATTGCCTGCATTGAAGAGCGCAAACACCACGGCGCCAACCGCTCCAACCAGCACAACGGCAATCCCCACTTGAAGTAGGACGCGCTTGCGTTTTTCGCCCTTTTTATGCTGTTCTCTTAGGGCTTTTGCCTTGGCTCGGGCGGCCTCGCGTTGCTCGGATCTAGTCAGTCTTGGCTCGTTTGGGGTCATTGGACAAGTCTAACCTAGGTTTGATTTATCCTCCCAGCCGGCCATAAAGCTCCAAAACTGGGATAATTGAAGGACTCAGCAGTGCCGCTGCTGGGCTTTTTTCACTACGGATCGTCCGGCACGTACCTGCCGGTGAAGGAGCAAAAATGGCATCAGTTAAATTCCAGGCGGCTACCCGCCTGTACCCGGGGAGTACGGTTCCGGCCGTTGACTCGGTCAACCTAGATATCGCAGATGGCGAATTCTTGGTTTTAGTCGGACCATCCGGCTGCGGAAAATCCACCACCTTGCGAATGCTTGCTGGCCTCGAAGAAGTAAACAAAGGGAAGATTCTCATTGGTGATCGGGATGTGACAGACATCCCACCCAAGGACCGCGACATTGCGATGGTTTTCCAAAACTACGCTCTCTACCCACATATGACGGTGGCGGAGAACATGGGTTTTGCCCTAAAAATTGCAGGAGTTGCAAAAGAAGAGCGTGCCGCAAGAGTATTAGAAGCTGCCAAACTACTTGATCTTGAGCCATACCTAAACCGCAAACCAAAAGCTCTTTCCGGTGGTCAGCGTCAGCGCGTTGCCATGGGTAGGGCCATTGTGCGCAAGCCTCAGGTTTTCTTGATGGACGAGCCACTATCTAACCTAGATGCCAAGTTGCGCGTTCAAACCCGCACACAAATTGCCTCTTTGCAGCGCCGCCTTGGTGTGACCACCGTTTACGTCACTCACGACCAGGTTGAAGCCATGACAATGGGTGATCGAGTCGCAGTTCTAAAAGATGGTGTGCTTCAGCAAGTGGCTACCCCACGTGAACTTTACGAAACTCCAAAAAATGTTTTCGTAGCTGGGTTCATCGGCTCTCCAGCAATGAACCTCCTTCAACTACCAATCGTTGATGGCGGAGTTCAGTTTGGAAATACCGTTGTTCCAGTTCCAAAGACAGTGATTGCCAAAACTAAGGCCAAGCTGCTGACCGTTGGACTTCGTCCTGAAAACCTAACCGTTTCCAAAAAAGACGGAATCCCTGTCGAAGTTGATGTTGTCGAAGAATTGGGATCCGATGGTTTCCTATACGGTGCCGCCAAAATCGATGGCGCTGATGTTGAATTGGTCGCCCGCGTCGACGGTCGCGACCACCCACACAAGGGTGACAAAGTTTCCCTGAAGTATGACGGTGGGCAACTTCACATCTTCGATGTTGAATCCGGTGAGCGCCTAAACTAGCTCCTTATGAGCTCAGCACTAGATATAACGGCTGCCACGGTAGATCCAGCCCTGCTGGACCTACCGTGGCATTTGCCTTTAGAAAATTGGCCCGCAGAGAATATAGCGGCCCTGCCCAAGGGTCTCTCTCGCCATACTGTGCGCTTTGCTCACCTGAGTAATCACGTGATTGCGATTAAGGAAACACTTCCCGAATTGGCCAAGCGGGAATATGAAATGCTCAAGAATCTTCAAAAACTTGACGTCCCTTGTGTTGAGCCATTCGCAATTATCAAAAATCGCAAGGATGAGCAGGGAGATGAGTTGCCAGCCGTTTTGATAACTCGACACCTGAAGTTCTCATTGCCATATCGAGCTATGTGGTCGCAAGGTCTACGCCCAGAAACTGCCACCCGGCTAGTTGACGCTTTGGCTTTGCTACTCGTGAGATTACATATCGCAGGATTTTTCTGGGGCGATGTCTCGCTTTCAAACACTCTTTTCCGACGTGACGCCGGAGCCTTCGCGGCTTACCTGGTTGATGCTGAAACGGGTCAGCTCTATGAATCAGGACTATCCAATGGTCAACGTGAGAACGATCTAGAAATTGCCCGAGTTAACATCGCGGGCGAGCTTATGGATTTGGTTGCCAGCGGTCGTGCATTTGAAGGGGTGGATGCCAATTCCATAAGCGCTCGAATTGTGGATAAGTACCACGAGCTTTGGAAAGAACTGACTGCTGCTGAAGTTTTTGATAAAGATGAGCGCTGGCGAATCTCTCAAAGAGTGGAGAGATTGAACGAATTGGGCTTTGACATCGAAGAGCTGATGATAAAAACCGAAGAAGGCGGGCGCAGTGTAAAGATTCAGCCCAAGGTGGTAGACGCTGGTCACCACACCAGGCGTCTTATTAGACTCACCGGTTTAGACGTTGGTGAGAATCAAGCTCGCCGACTGCTAAACGATCTGGATTCTTTCCGCGCCTCCAGAAACCCCGATGGTGATGAAGAAGTCATGGCTCACCGCTGGCTCAGTGAGGTTTTTGAACCAGTAGTAAAGGCGATTCCCAAAAACCTATCTGGCCGTTTAGAGCCTGCCGAGATATTTCACCAGGTGCTTGAGCACCGCTGGTTCATGGCTCAGGATCAACAGCGAGGAATTCCGCTTCAAGAAGCGGTTCAGTCTTACGTAGACAACGTACTGGTGCACCGAAGGGATGAGGAAGCCCTAATTGCTCCACCTACCGAATCCATCACCTTGCCAACTGCTTTACCGAGTGGGTTTATTGACGTTGACGAAGATGAAGAGGGAGACTGGCGCGATAAAGTCTAGAGTTTTGGTCTGGACTTTGAAATTTCATAAAGCGCAACAGATGCAGCGATGCCAGCATTGAGAGACTCGGTATCTTTTGCAATTGGAATTGACAATATCGCATCGCAATTTTCTTGAACCAACCTAGAAAGCCCTTTGCCTTCTGAGCCGATTACAAGTACCAGAGGCTCACCGGATAAATTGAACTTAGGAAGAGACATATCTCCTCCACCGTCTAATCCGATCACAAAAAGCTTCCGTTTTTTGAATTCCTTTAAAGTTGAGTTGAGGTTGGCAGCTAGTGCAACTGGTACCCTCGCGGCAGCTCCGGCAGAAGTTTTCCAGGCCGCGGCCGTGACTCCGGTTGATCTGCGCTGTGGCAGAATCACTCCGTGGCCACCAAAGGCAGCGACGGATCGAATGATGGCACCCAAGTTTCTTGGGTCGGTAATTCCATCAAGCGCCACGAAAAGCGGAGTTGCTCCGCGAGCGAGAACTCGATCTAGCAGTTCCATCGGATGAGCGTAGCTGTAAGGAGGAACCTGAAGCGCAATTCCCTGGTGAACCGAATCGAATCCAGTTAGGCGATCAATTTCTCCCCTAGTTACTTCGCTGATGGGGATTTTTCGGGTGTTGGCAACACTAATTGCCTCTTTTACTCGATCATCCATTTCAATTCGCTGAGCTAGGTATAAAGCGGTAGCCGGCACCTTGGATCGAAGTGCTTCAAGAACTGAATTTCGACCCGAAAGAACTTCAAAACTTTCCGATGCCTTGGTGATTTTCTTACCCTTGCGAGCAGCAGCTCCTGCGACTCCAGCAGTCTTAGGTGATGCGGCGACAAATTCACCACGGCGTGATTGAATACCGGCGGCCTTCTTTTTATCGGCCGACTTTTTAGCCCGAAAGGCTTTGTGTCCTTTGCGGTCTTCGGCCTTCGGCGTCGGTCCTTTGCCTTCAAGTCGCTTACGACCGTGACCTCCAGTGCCAACCGATGGTCCCTTTTTACCCTTGGCCGCTCCCGGCCTTCCTGGTTTACTAGCCACCTAGACTCCAATGCGTTGAGTCAGCAGAGTCTTCCAAGACCACACCAACTGCCTTTAGTTGATCGCGAATGCGATCTGAGGTTTCAAAATCTTTATTAATCCTTGCCGCATTTCGCTGCTCAATCAAAGAAGCGATTAGCCCATCTAAGGCAGTTAGCGCCTCGGATGCCGAACCGCTTTGTTGCCAGAAAGCATCCTCGGGGTTGATATCAAGTAGGTTCACCATGGAAGTCACTTCAGCCAAAGCATTGGCTGCCTCTTGCAATTGCTCTTCATCTAAAGCTGAATTGCCAGCTCGAATACTCTCGTGCAGGGCTGCTAAAGCAGCCGGGATGTTCATATCATCATTCATCGCTTCGCTGAACTTTTCTGGGAAAAGCGGGGTTTCCAAATCAAGTGAGTCGAAGAATTTGGTTCCCTCTAATCGGCGCTTTGCTCTTTGGAGGAATGTGCTGATTCTTTCGATCGCCGCCTCGGCCTCTTCCAGCACTCCCTCGTTGTAATCCAGCACTGATCGGTAGTGTGCTGAACCGAGGTAGTAGCGCAAAGCTAGAGCATTTCCATCATGTAGTACGTCGCTTACCAAAATCGAATTCCCTAGGGACTTGCTCATTTTCTGGCCCGCAACATTCACTAATCCATTGTGTAGCCAATAGTTCGCAAATTCATACCCGGCTGCCGAAGATTGGGCAAGTTCGTTTTCATGGTGTGGAAATCGAAGGTCTAATCCTCCACCGTGAATATCAAAAGCTGTACCCAAGTACTTGACACTCATCGCTGAGCACTCGATGTGCCAACCTGGCCGACCTTTTCCAAATGGCGAATTCCAACTTGCACTTACGGGTTCAGAGTCTTTGTGAGATTTCCAAAGTGCAAAATCACGTGGATCCCTCTTGCCTCGCTCCTGCGCATTTTCATCGTCAACTAAATCATCTAGTTTTTGATTTGTTAACTCACCGTAGTTTTTCCAGGTTGCAGCACTGAAATATACGTCGGCTGAACCTTCGATTTGATAAGCAAAACCCTGGTCAATGAGTCTTTGAATAAGCTCAATCATTTCAAGCACGTTCGCGGTGGCACGAGGCTCATAGTTGGGAGCGGCAATTTTCAATCTTCGATATGCGCTACTGAATTCCAGCTCATAACCGTAGGCAAGTTCCCACCACGGCCGGTTCTCAGATTTGGCATTTTGCAGCACCTTGTCGTCGATGTCGGTGACGTTTCTAATCAGAGTCACATCGAATCCGCTTGCTTCAAGCCAGCGGCGAAGTTGGTCATAAACCAGAGCTGACCGAAGATGCCCCAGGTGGGGAGAGGATTGAACAGTTGGACCACACAGGTAAATTCCGACCTCGCCCTTGCGAATTGACTGAAATTCGCGCGATTGCTGACTCTTGGAGTCGAAAAGATGCAGGGTCATTGACCCAAGCCTACCTTTCGCACTAAAGCTGTGGCCACAGCACCTAATCCCTCGTCGTTACCCAAAAAGCCCATGCCATCGGTTGTGGTAGCAGAAACGCTGACTGGCGCTCCGATAATCTCGGTGAGTCTAGCTTCCAGCTCCAGTCTTCTTAGTGAAAGTTTGGGCCGATTCCCAATCAACTGAACGGATAGATTTATTGGCTCAAAGCCCGCATCGAAAAGAAGTTGCCGAGATACTGAAAGGAAGAGCTCACCGCTTGATCCGGCATATTCCGCTCGATCGGTTCCAAAGTTTGACCCGATGTCTCCCAAGCCCGCGGCGCTGAGCATCGCGTCCACCATGGCGTGAGCAATTACATCGCCATCACTGTGACCCTCGAGTCCTCGCTCCCCCGGCCAGTGCAAACACCCCAACCACAATTCTCGATCCACCCCAAAGCGATGGGAATCAGTGCCGATTCCAGTCCGGGCATCGGCCATCAAGAGCCCTTTGGCTCTTTCGAAATCTTGAGAAGTTGTGATCTTCAAAGCCCGCTCTTCGCCGGGAATTACCATAACTGTTCCACCGAAATCTTGGACCAAGGCGGCATCGTCGGTGAAGTCTGTGCTGGCTGCAACGTGAGCGGCAACTAGTACTTTGGAAAGAAATCCCTGTGGTGTCTGAACCCTCACTAGATTTTTCCGATCAATAGTTTCTCGAACTGCATCGCCAGAAATTCTTTTTATGGTATCCACTACCTCTAAAGCTGGAATTACTCCCACCTGATTTTCGAACACGGCAGTGGCAACTCGATTAAACAAATCGGTGGAGGTCAGTGCTCTTGCACTGTCGTGGACTAAAACTATTTCAATTCCACCTGCGAGAACCGAAAGCGCCTCAGCGACCGACTCTTGCCTTGTAGCTCCCCCGACCACGACTCGAATGTCAACTAAATCATTTGAGAGCTGTTTTTCGAATTCCAAAGTTTGCTCAAGATAACTTTGGGGAACGGCGATGATTAGCTGGCTAAGATTTTTAGTCGCTAGGGCATTCAAAATCGAATGTTCCAGTAAGGTTTTGCCAGCAAGTTCAACAAAGGCTTTCGGGCGATCGGCACCGAGTCTTTCGCCTCGACCGGCCGCCAGTAGCACCACCGCTACCGAGCGAGAGGTCATGGTCTGTTTCTTTCCCTAGGAAGCCAGGACCTGGTCCAGCAGGGCTGAGGCTTTTTCCTCGTCGGTCTTTTTTGCGAGCGCTAGCTCCGAGACTAAAATTTGCCTGGCTTTGGCAAGCATTCTCTTTTCACCCGCTGAGAGGCCACGATCTTGGTCTCTACGCCACAGGTCACGAACCACCTCGGAAACCTTTACAACGTCTCCGGATGCAAGTTTTTCCAGGTTGGCTTTATATCTCCTGGACCAGTTGGTTGGTTCCTCAACGAATTCCGCTCGAAGGACATCAAAAACCTGCTGGACTCCTTTGCGGTTAATCACATCTCGAACCCCAACCATTTCAACGTTGGCTGCTGGCACCCAAATCGTAAGATCACCCTGAGCGACCTTTAGCTGCAAGTATTTTTGGGTCGTACCGCGGATATTTCGGTTTTTGACCTCAATGATGGTTGCAGCACCGTGGTGCGGATAGACGACAGTCTCGCCAACCTCAAATTTCATGTGGTGGATTTCCCTTCAGAAACCACCATTTTACCACAGCTAACCCATATAAATAGTGAGCTAAACTTGTGGTTAAACCCAGGAGGAACCTTGTTAGTACGTCGCCTTGCCACTTCCCTAGCTGTGGCTTCCTTGGCCCTCAGCCTTTCAGCCTGCAGCATCACTTCAAACGTTGCATCTTTGCAAATGTATGCTCCAAGCGATGGACAACAACTGGATTTAGAGAGTACCAAGGCTCGAAACTTTATGTATTTGGTTTCGGAGACAGGCTCTGGCTTCCTAATTGGCTCCCTGGTGAATTCTTCCAATCGAGATCGAATGGTTAAAGTTCAGTATCCAAACCCTGAAACTGGCGAAACCTCAGAGGTAGTGGTCGAGCTCAGAGCTAACAGCAAGGTTGACTTCGGGTACAACGGCAACGCCGCACTTCCAATCGAAGTAGCTGGAAACCCAGGCCAAACCGCTCTAATTTATGTGTTGGAGAGTGACTCGGTCAGTGCCGGAATGCAGGTTCCGATCTTGGATGGCACCTTGGCTGAGTATCGAATGCTGCTGGATCAGCTTTCGGTTGAAACCAACTAAATCTCAAATTTGTAACCGAGGCCTCGAACCGTCTGAATGTACTGCGGCCTGGCTGGGTCGTCTTCGATCTTCGAACGAAGCCTTTTGATGTGCACATCTAGAGTCTTGGTATCTCCAAAATAATTTGCTCCCCAGACCCGGTCAATAATTTGCCCTCTGGTTAGCACCCGGTTCACGTTTTCCATAAGCAGCTCAAGCAACTCAAATTCTTTCAGCGGCAGACTTATTGTTTTACCTGCCAAAGTCACAACGTGACGCTCCGAATCCAACCTAAGTTCTCCGGCCTGCAAAATTGCCGAATGCTCAAGCGAAGGCTCGGCATTTCGGCGGAGTACAGCTTTCATTCGAGCCAACAGCTCCCTAGTGGAATAAGGCTTGGTGACGTAATCATCGGCACCGATTTCTAAACCAACTACCTTGTCAATCTCCGAGTCCTTTGCGGTGAGCATGATTATCGGAACATTGGAACTGAGTCTTATCGTTTTGCATACTTGATTGCCATCCATCTTGGGAAGCATCAAATCCAGCAAAATTACATCAGCACCTTCAGACTCAAACATCTTCAGAGCGTCTTCGCCGTTAGCAGCCTCGATAACCTCGTGGCCTTCCTTTTCTAAAACGAATACCAAAGGTTCCCGAAGAGACTGTTCGTCTTCCACTACTAAGACTTTTGCCATTTACTCATCCTCTGCAGTTAATTTGATGGTTCCGGTTTCGGGATCAGAATCGCTTGCGGCGGGAAGCCGCAGAGTGAAAGTTGAACCCACGCCAAGCTGGGAGAAAAGTTTGATTTCGCCGCGGTGAATTTTGGCGACATGCTTCACGATACTGAGGCCAAGACCGGTCCCTCCGGTCTCGCGCGATCGAGAAGGGTCGACTCGATAGAACCGCTCAAAAATGCGCTCCTGGTCCTCCGCCGAAATACCAACACCGGAGTCGGTAACAGCTATAGAAACAACTCCGTCTTGAAGCGAAGTTCCAATTCCAACTTGGGACCCAGGCTCGGAATAGACAACAGCATTTTCCACAAGATTTCGAATCGCCATAGTCAGCATGTCTCGATTGCCGAAAACTTTTATTCCGGGTTTCTGATCGGCCAGAATTCTTATGCCGCGAGAATTTGCAAGCTGCTCGTTCCTCTCAACCGCATCAGAAATTACGGACGAAATCTCAACTGATTCGGCTTCGGCCAAAACCTCAGCGGATTGCAATCTTGAGAGTTCGATAACGTCTTGAACCAATTGGGTTAGCCGCGCAGATTCCTTAAGCAGGCTGGACGTGAACTTTTCGATAGTGCCGGGATCGGTGGTTCCCTGCAGAGCTTCTGCCAATAACGAGATGGCACCAATTGGAGTTTTTAGTTCGTGAGAGATGTTACCGATAAAGTCTCGACGGATTCGATCCATTTTTAGATCTCTGGTTCTATCTTCCAAAACTAAAACCACATAATTCTCCGCAACCAAAGAAGCTTTGGCAGAAACTTCAATTTTGTTTTGCTGGAGCCCTACCCTCAG
>JBJTOG010000060.1:0-2084 GCA_046074425.1 Actinomycetota bacterium | reverse complement strand
GTTAGTTCAGCTTGCTCGCTAACCTGCACTTCTAAACTCGCTCCGGCCATAGCCAGAGCGGTTAGCTCCTTGGTCACCGCAGCAGCCAAATCCTTGGCGGCGCTTTGGCGAAGCGATGTGATTTCTTTCGCCAGCGAGTGGGCCTTATGGGAAAGTTCTTTTTCGCTAGCCTCTAGTTCATCGATTCTGGTCGAAGAGGAATCAAGCTCCATCAGCCTTGCCCCTGCTCCCTCACGAAAAGCAATCACATCGTCCAGGGTTGGGCCGTAGCGCTTTATAGCACTTGCCAATTCGGCTCTTCTTTGCTGAATTCGCTCTAAATTCCCTGCCCCCTCAGCATCTAGCGATGTCAGATAGGAGGCCAAAGAAGCGGTGGTGTCCCGAAGCGAAAAACCGATTTGCCGAAGCTGCTCAGCCAATTCTTCTAAAGCCGGATCGTGCGAGCTGACTGCTTCCAGTGCTTTTCGGGCCTTACCGATCAAAGTAATGGCATCGGCCGAGCCATCCAAAGATTCACTGTTGAGTTCTTCGTGAGCTGCGATAGCTGCAATTCGAAGATCTTCAACGTGGGTTAGCTTTTCGGCAAGTTCCGCAAGCTCCTGATCTTCTCCCGGCTTTGGATCAAGTTTTTCTAGTTCTTCCGAGGCCGCCCTGATTTCCTCAGCTTCGCGATTTCGAGCCTCCAGATTGCTTCTGATTTCCTCTAAGCTCTTAAGGCTTTGTTTCCAAGAATTGAATACCTCGCGATACTGCTCAAGTTTGTTGGCAAGGTCTGATCGTGCAAATTGATCCAGCGCTTCGCGCTGGGCAGCGGAGGATTTCAGGCGAATCTGATCGGATTGCCCGTGCACCACAACCAATCGCTGACCGATCTCGGCCAATAAACCAACCGGCACCGAGCGACCAGAGAGTGTGGCCCGAGATCTTCCCTCTTGCGATACCGAACGTGAGAGCAATAGCTCGCCATCCTCGAGTTCAATTTCTTCTTGCTTGAGAGCATCGACGATTTCTTGAGGCAGTAGCCAGCGACCTTCAACAAACGCCTGGGGTTGATCTTTGCGGATTGCACTGGAATCACTTCGTTCGCCCAAAAGTAGTCCCAATGCATTGAGCACCATGGTTTTACCTGCACCGGTTTCACCGGTTAGCACAGTTAGCCCTTTACCAAATTCCAATTTGGCTTCGCTGATCACGCCGAGATCGCGAATCAGAATTTCTTCAATCAAGAATTAATCCTTCGAACTCGGTCCGCGCCAGCCTTCAACCGGAAGCGAAAACTTTCTAACGATTCGATCGGTGAATGGTCCCTGGCGCAATCTTGCCAAGCGAACCGACTTGCTACTCTTTCGAACCTCTACTCTGGCGCCAACTGGCAACTCGGTACTTCTTCTTCCATCGCACCAAAGCACACCACTTCCTGGCGAGCGCTTTAGGACCTCAACCGCCAAAAGAGAATTCGGCGAGATAACAAGTGGACGAGCAAATAATGCGTGAGCGGAAAGTGGGACAAGTAGCAGCGCATCAACCGATGGCCAAACTACCGGCCCTCCCGCTGAGAAGGCGTAGGCGGTGGAACCGGTCGGGGTTGACATCACTATTCCATCGCAACCAAAGCTGGAAAGTGGTCGCTTATCGATTTCGACCACCACCTCGAGCATTTTCTCCTGGGCGGATTTCTCAACTGTTGCTTCATTCAGCGCCCAGGTGCGATAAACCTCATTGCCATCAACCAGAACCGAGACATCTAACGTCAATCGCTCTTTGACCAGGTAATCCTTGGCCACCACTCTTGAGATGGTTGAAGAAAGTTCGTTTTTTTCACTCTCGGCTAAAAAGCCAACGTGCCCAAGGTTGATTCCTAGTAGCGGGGTCTGAGATTCCCGCACCACCTCGGCGGCTTTCAAAATGGTTCCATCGCCACCTAAAACCATGACAAGTTCAAGGTCGCTCTCTGATACCTCTTTATGTAGCTCTTTTACACCTGCCATTACCTCCCTAGAGGCAAAGCTCTTGGTGGCTTCAAGCTGCTCTGAGGTCATCACCGGAGTGATCCCAGCTGCTTTTAGCTGGGTGATGGATTCGGT
>JBJTOG010000059.1:0-10166 GCA_046074425.1 Actinomycetota bacterium | reverse complement strand
TGATTCCAACTTGACCCCCGAAGACAAGCAGGACATCATCACCTACCTCGCACAGATTGAAGAGAATCCTTCTGCTGGAGGATACGAATTAGGAAGCCTCGGCCCGGTTGCCGAAGGTCTATTCCTTTGGATCTTTGGACTTGGACTAATCATTGCCATCACCGTATGGCTTGGTGCGAAGTCGAACTAGAAGGAGAGCGTAATTGTCAGGCAACGATCTAGAACTCAACGGCTCGGATAAATTTAACGAGCAGTTCGAAACTGGACTGGCTGTAGTTCCACCAGACAAGATTCGCGACCCCGGGCTGGAACCGCACCGGGTAAGAATGACTGACAAGTCACCTAAGCACGAGGCTGCAGCTGCCAAGCAGGTTTCGTTCCTGTTTTTCCTCTCGGTAATCGGTAGCGCCTTCGCACTTTGGGCATATTTTGCATTCCCAATCACCGAAGAACTTTCTACCGTTCGTAATAACACCCTCTTCCTCGGAATTGGAATGGCACTTTCACTTTTGGGGATTGGTATTGGAGCAGTTCACTGGGCCAAGACCCTAATGCCTGATTTTGAGGTAACCGAAGCTCGTCACGCAACACGCGGTAGCGATGAGGTTCGTGCTCGGGCCGTAGAAATTGTGAAGATGGCAGATTCCGAATCCGGTTTCACCAGACGCAAATTAATTCGCCGAACTCTTTACTCTGCTCTAGCACTTTTCCCACTTCCTGCCCTAATTGTTTTTGGTGACCTGGGTCCAACCCCAGGAGACACTCTTCGTCACACGATGTGGAAGAAGGGAACTCGACTAACCAAGGACCCAACCGGAGTGCCAATTAAGGCATCGGATGTAACTTTGGGTTCGGTATTTCACGTAATCCCTGAGGGCTTGGCTGAAATGCACGAGGGAAAGCTTGAAGAGAAGGCAAAAGCAGCGGTTTTGCTGGTTCGCTTAGATCAGGCAGACCTGAAAGAAGAAGAGGATCGCAAGAGCTGGTCCTACGATGGCATCGTTGCTTACTCAAAAATTTGCACCCACGTTGGTTGCCCAGTGGCGCTTTACGAGCAGCACACTCACCATTTGCTCTGCCCCTGCCACCAATCAACTTTCGATGTAACCGAGCACTGCAAGGTGGTCTTTGGCCCTGCGTCTCGCCCCCTACCCCAGCTACCAATCACGGTGGATGCGGAAGGTTACCTGGTCGCACAGAGCGACTTCTTAGAACCAGTTGGCCCTAGTTTCTGGGAGCGATAAAAATGAGCACAGCAGTACAGGAAAAAAAGGGTGGCTTCCTAGCTGGAACCGCCAACTACCTTGACGAGCGAGTTGGCGTCGGAGGTATCCTCAAGGAATTCGGGCGCAAGGTTTTCCCCGACCACTGGTCCTTCATGCTCGGTGAGGTAGCGCTATACAGCTTCGTCATCCTATTGATTTCAGGAACCTTCCTAACCTTCTTCTTCCAACCGGCCATGACAGAAGTTATTTATGATGGCAGCTACGTGCCGCTAAAGGGCGCTCAAATGTCGATTGCCTACGCATCTTCGCTAGATATCTCATTTGAGATTCGCGGTGGAATGTTGATGCGCCAAGTTCACCACTGGTCAGCTCTTTTGTTTGTGGCGGCCGCTGGATTGCACATGCTCCGCGTTTTCTTCACCGGTGCTTTCCGCAAGCCTCGTGAGTTGAACTGGGTTGTTGGATTCATGCTTTTCGTTTTGGGAATGGCCGCTGGGTTCACCGGCTACTCCCTTCCCGATGACCTGCTAAGTGGAAACGGTCTTCGCATTATTGATGGAATGATCAAGGGAATTCCAGTAATTGGAACATCAATTTCCTCTGGTCTTTTCGGTGGCGAATTCCCTGGCACTGAAATTGTTGCAAGACTCTACGGTCTTCACATTCTGCTGGTGCCGGCCTTGATTTTGATTTTCATAGCAATTCACTTGTTCATGGTTGTCATTCACAAGCACACTCACTACTCCGGCCCTGGTCGCACCGATGAGAATGTTGTTGGCTACCCACTTATGCCGGTTTACGTGGCCAAAGCCGGTGGTTTCTTCTTCATCGTCTTCGGTGTTGTGATGTTGATTTCGGCAACCTTTACCGTAAACCCAATTTGGAACTACGGACCTTATGACCCCTCCCCTGTCTCCGCGGGTACTCAGCCAGACTGGTACATCGGTTGGCTCGATGGAGCACTTCGCTTGGCACCAAGTGGTTGGGACCTTATGATCTTTGGGCACACCTATCCGATGGGTGTTTTGGTTCCTTTGGTTGTTAGCTTGGTGTTCCTAGCTTTGGTTGCCGCTTACCCATTTGTTGAAGCTTGGGTTACTGGCGACAAGAGAGAGCACCACGTTCTTGATCGTCCAAGAAATGCCCCTACTCGCACCGCTATCGGTGCAGCCGGTGCGACTTTCTACGGCGTGCTTTGGGCAGCGGCTTCGACCGACTTGATTGCGGTTTTCTTTAAGATGTCGCTGAATCACGTTCTGACATTTATGCAGATTCTTCTAATTGCTGGTCCAATCGCCGCTTACATGATCACAAAGAGATTATGCCTATCGCTACAGCGCAAAGATCGCGAAATTGTGCTTCACGGTCGCGAGACTGGAAGAATTGTTCGTCTCCCGCACGGTGAATATATCGAAGTTCACGAGCCTCTCAATGAATACGAAATGTATAAGCTCGTGGACTTCAAGGACTACCGACCTACCATGGTCCGTCCAAACTCCAAGGGCAAAATTACTTTGGGAACCAGAATACGGGCAGCCCTATCTCGGGTTTACTTCGAAGATCGCATCGCCCCAGTTACCCAAACCGAGCTGGATGAGGCTCGCTCTCACTCCCACGCCCCAGCAATTGAGGCAAATGAGCCTGAGCAGATCACTCAGTAAATATTCTCCATCTGAAATGCGGCCTCGGTTTGGGGCCGCATTTCTTTTTATCTCACAATCACACTCCCCTGCTCTAAAGTGAAAGGCGTGGAGCTCAAACTATCCCCCTGGGAGCTAGCCGATGAAGAGTCGGCGTTGATGGCAAATCAGATCATGCAGCTCGATGGGCACAGCGGCTTTCTGCTGTTTTGGGAAGATGAGATGGATTGGTCCGATTGGGTTCAGCGCAATAATGATTCTGCACTTGGCATTAATGTTTTTCCCGGCTTTGTTCCGGGAATTCAAATGAAGGCAACTTTGGATGGAAAGCTGGTTGGTCGAGTCTCCATTCGCTTTTCACTAAATGAAAGACTTTGGTTGGATGGTGGTCACATCGGCTACTACCTACTCCCCCGCCATCGCGGCCAAGGATTGGGGAAAGAAGTGCTTCGACAGTCCCTGCAGATTGCAAAGGCAAACAATCTTGCCAAGGTTTTGATAATTTGTGCCGAGAGCAATCTGCCCTCGCGCGGCGTAGCCGAAAGTCAAGGTGGCGTCTTGGAAAGAGTCGAAGCCCTTGCCGATGGCGAGAGAGTGGCTCGCTACTGGATCGAAATCTAGTGAGCGTGCTGGCCGCGGCTGTATTCGAAAACGAAGCCGACGATTCCAACTAGGCCAAGTGGAAGCGCGATAAAGAATAGCCACCAGCCAATAGCTAAGGACGCAAAGGCCATCGCTCCGGCAATGCCCAAATAAAATGGCCACCAGCTCCAAGGGCTAAAGAATCCTATTTCGGATTCGCCATCCTCAATGTTGGCATCCAGGCGATCTTCCGGAACAATGCCTTGAGTCCTATCGGTCTTCCAAAGGTAAAACGCCAAGAAAGCACTCATCGCGGTTAGCATTCCCATTGCGGCAGTACCGATTACTTCAAACTCTCCATAAACCAGAGTCGACCAGATGTAATATCCTGCGGTTGCAACGGTATAGAAAACCGTAAGAATCAACCAAATCTTTACGTTGGTCTTCATTTTCCAGCCTCTGCTTTTGCCTCGGGAGCGGCATACTCAGGGTGGTGCAGATCGAATGCCGGTGATTCGCTTCGGATTCGAGGAATCTGGTGGAAATTGTGACGTGGGAACGGAGTTGCCGTTGCCCATTCCAAACTTCTTCCATAGCCCCACGGATCATCGAGTGTGACCTTTGGTGCGTAGCGAGTGGTGATGTATAGGTTCCAGAAGAATGGGATCATCGAAATTGCGAGCAGTGCTGATCCAGCGGTAGAAAGCGCGTTCATCCAGGCGAATCCATCCTCGGGAAGATAGGTCGCATAACGACGAGGCATGCCAATGACTCCAAGCCAGTGCTGGATTAGGAAGGTCATGTGGAAGCCAACAAACAGTAGCCAGAACTGAATCTTGCCAAGTCTTTCGTTAAGCATCTTTCCGGTCATCTTTGGCCACCAGAAGAATAGGCCTGCGAACATCGCAAACACGACTGTTCCAAACACTACGTAGTGGAAGTGAGCAACTACAAAGTAGCTGTCGGAGAGGTGGTAGTCCAAAGTTGGCGAAGCCAAAATCACACCGGTTAGTCCACCGAAGATGAAGGTCGTCAAAAAGCCAAGGCTCCAAAGCATTGGGTTTTCAAAAGTAATCGACCCTCGCCACATGGTTCCAATCCAGTTGAATATCTTCACTCCGGTTGGGACCGCGATGAGCATAGTTGTGAAGGCGAAGAACGGCAGCAGCACCGAACCCGTCACATACATGTGGTGAGCCCATACCGTCATCGAAAGCGCGGCAATAGCGATTGTTGCAAAAACCAAGGTTTTGTAGCCAAAGATGGGTTTGCGGCTAAAGACCGGGAAAATTTCCGAAACGATTCCAAAAAATGGCAACGCCAGGATGTAAACCTCGGGGTGACCAAAGAACCAGAACAGGTGCTGCCAAAGCATTGGTCCACCGTTCGCGGGATCGAAGATGTGAGCATCAAACCTTCTATCCGCACCGAGGGCAAATAGCGCAGCTGCCAAAGGAGGGAAGCACATGATTACCAAAATTGAAGTCACCAATGTGTTCCAAGTGAAAATTGGAAGGCGGAACATTGTCATTCCAGGAGCACGCATGGTCAAGATTGTGGTGATGAAGTTAACTCCACCCATGATGGTTCCAAAACCACCAAGTGCTAATCCAAACACCCATAAATCTCCACCGAGACCCGGCGAGAAAGTGGTATTCGATAAAGGTGCATAGGCAAACCAACCAAATGATGCCGCACCCTGAGGGGTGAAGAATCCAGCCACCGCAACAAAACTTCCGAAGAAGTAGAACCAGTAAGCGATTGCATTCAATCTTGGGAAGGCGACATCCGGTGCACCAATTTGAACCGGCATCAGAATGTTTGCAAAGGCCGCGAAGAGCGGTGTCGCAAACATCAAAAGCATGATGGTTCCGTGCATGGTAAAGAGCTGGTTGTACTGCTCTTTGGTCTGGACTATATCAAGACCTGGAGCGGCCAACTGGGCGCGAATCACGAGCGCCATTACTCCACCGATTAGGAAGTAGAGGAAAGAAGTTCCCAAATATAGATAGCCGATTTTTTTGTGATCGGTGGTGGTGATCCAGTCCACCAAAATCTGGCCCTTGCTTCGCTTCCTGGGAAGAGCTGAGCCTTGAGCTGGTCGGGTATCAGTTAGGGTTGCCATTTTGCCTATCCTCTAATCTCTGGGTTATCGCCAGGAAGATTCTGGTTTCTGTTGTATGTAGTATCCAGCTGGCCGTTTTGCCCCTTGGCGGCCAAGGTTGCAAGGTAGCTGTCGTATTCAGATTGGGAAACTACTTTTACCTGGAAGAGCATCAGGGAGTGGAATTCACCACAGAGTTCAGCACACTTTCCAGCGTAAGTTCCCTCTTTGAGTGGAGTGAAATACATGTGGTTCATGCGACCTGGGAACATGTCTTTTTTGTACAAGAAGTCGATTACCCAAAACGAGTGAATTACATCTCTCGCGGTTAGATCAATTTGAACCGTCTTGCCTACTGGAAGATAAAGAGTTGGAAGGGTTTCTGGGACACCTTCTTGTCCATCGAATTGGGCTTGGATTCCGCTTTCATAGACGTTGGCGTCAACGTAGTTGAAGTCCCAGCTCCACTGTTTTCCAATCACCTGAATTGTTACATCTGGGTTTTCAATCGGCTCTTCGATAATTGCCATGTCCCGAGCGGTAAAGGCAAAAAAACCGATAACCAAAAATAGTGGAATAACGGTGAACAAAACTTCAATCGGGTTGTTATAGCGAAGCTGCGGAGGGTTTCCGGTTTCGTCCTTGCGACGCCTATAAACCACAATTGCCCAGGCCATCAGACCCCAGGCAATAACGCCAACAATAAGCAGAATTATCCAAGCGGTGGTCCAAAGTCCAGTGATTCGGTCGGTGTGGTTGGTAATTCCTGGCTCGCCTGGCAAAAAACCTCGAGCTGGATCAGTGGAACAACCGGTAAGCAACAGCATGAGTGCCATTGCGGATGGGACAACTGCCCACTTAAATCGACTCTTCAACTTAGAATCAGACCCTTCGACTAGCGACGCTTACGTTTCTAGTCTAAAGCACCAAAGCCTGGCGAAAGTGTCAAAACACCAATAAACAGGCGGGTTTTTGGGTTAGTTGAAGGAATCGCCGCAGGCACATGAGCCAGCAGCATTTGGATTGTCAATGGTAAAACCCTGCTTCTGAATGGTGTCTTCGAAATCAATCGATGCACCATCTAGATATGGGACGCTCATCTTGTCAACCACAACTTCGACACCGTCATATTCAGCAACGGCATCGCTTTCATCCAAGACCTCGTCGAAGAACAACTGATAGATCAGACCAGAACATCCTCCGGGTTGAACCGAAACTCTCAGCCGCAAGTCATCCCTACCCTCGGCCTCAAGCAAGGCGCGAACCTTATCCCTGGCACCGTCGGTTAGCTTTACTCCGTGGCTTAGTGTCTGCTCCATCAAAATCTCCTTTGAAGATTCATTTATGACTAATTTAATTCTACTTCAGCAAAACCTAGGAAACCCGCATCTGATTCCCACCCAAAAGAAGAAGTGTCTCGGCCAGAATCGCTTTCCGAAAACCATCCAGGTGCAGTGACTCATTCGGGGAATGAGCTCTGGAATCAGGATCCTCAACCCCGGTTACCAGTATCTGGGCTTTTGGGAAGACTTCCTCCAAGTCGGCAATAAAAGGAATTGAGCCCCCTATCCCGATATCTACCGAAGGAACCCCGTAGGCCTCCCCTAGCGCCTGTTCAGCGAGCTTCTTGGCCCATCCCGAACCTTCCAGGGCAAAAGGTTTTCCTGATTCAGTTGCACCAAAGCTAATTTCAGCTCCCAGGGGGTTATTTGCCAAAATGTGAGCCTTGAGAGCTGCCAAGGCCGACTCTGGGTTATCCCCAGGGGCTAGCCGCAGACTCAATTTGGCTTTTATTGACGGAATCAGAGTGTTGGAGGAGATGGCTACCGAGGGGTAATCAAGACCAATCAGGGTTAGAGCTGGTTTGGTCCAAATCCGAGAGAGTAGGTTTCCTTCGCCAATTGGCTTAGTGGAGGGCAAAAGCCCCGAATCAACCCTTAATTGCTCCTCTGAATAAGCTAATTCCGATTCATTACCTGTTTTTAGCCCCGAAATGGAGACAGAGCCACTTTCATCCCAAAGGCTGCCCAGGATTTTGGTCAGTGCCAGCATGGCATCTGGAACCGCTCCCCCGTACATACCGCTGTGCACCGCGTGATCTAGGGTTCTTACCTCAAATTCCAACCCCACCAGTCCGCGAAGAGTGGTAGTGATAGCTGGAATCTCGCTGGTCCAGTTGGAAGAATCCGCCACCACAATCACATCAGCCCGCAACTTGTCCTGGTGCTCTTTCAAAAAGGCCCCAAAGGAAGGTGAGCCAGCTTCTTCCTCCCCTTCCACAAAAACTACGATTCCCAAGTCAAAATCAGCCCCAGCAATCTCTCTAAGGCCCGAAACCGCACTTAGGTGAGCCATGATTCCTGCCTTGTCATCCGCAGCACCTCGACCATAGAGGCGACCGTTTCTCTCCGCCGGTTCAAATGGGGAACTCTCCCAAAGGTTCTCATCGCCTGGCGGCTGAACATCATGGTGGGCATAAAGCAATATCGTCGGTGCTCCATTTTTGGCCGCCCTTGTGGCAACTACCGCCGGAGCTCCCAGTAATCCTTCGCCGTAGCTGGATCGAAGTATTTCAACTTTTTCGAATGCATCGGTACCTTCAAGGAGTTTGGCAACCTCAGCTGCACTTTTTTCTAGATTATTCGCATCGAAAGCTTCCCAAGCAATACCTGGAATTCGAACCAGTGACTTTAGGGTTTCGATAGCCTTTGGAAAAATGCGAATGGTTACTTCGGTGGCGGCAGCGATTTGAGAATCGGTGAGTGTCTTGGACGAATCTGTCATGAGGGTAATCTTAAGGGGACTAACTCAGCTAAGGATGTAAATGTCGCAAAACGAAGAAGCGCCCAAGGAAATCAAGGGTAAAGGACGTCCGACCCCGCCCAGAAAGCAGCAGGAAATGCTGCGCAAAAAGCCAGCTGTGGGAAACCGCTCCCCTGAGGCCAAAAAACTGGCCCGAGCTCAGCTTCGCTCTGAACGTCTAAAGGCCCGCGAGGGCCTTGCCAACGGCGAGGATCGCTACCTAACCGCCCGCGACCGCGGTCCGCAGCGAAAGTTGGTTCGCGACATCGTAGATTCCCGATTCACCTTTGGCGAGCTAGTACTTCCAGCTCTGTTTATTGTGATTTTGATTTCTTCTTTCCGCACCGACAATCTCGAGCTCGATGTGGCGATCCAGCTTGGAACTCTGCTGGCGATGTGGGGGCTATTTTTGGCAATTGCCATTGATGGTTTCTTTATCGGAAAGCGCGCCCAAAAAATAATTGACGCAAAGTATGGCAGCAAAGCCGAAAAAGGATTGCGCTGGTATGCCGCAATGCGATCAATTCAAATGCGGGGTATGCGACTACCTAAGCCGCAAGTAAAACGTGGCACCAAGATCAATTAGTTAATCCAAAGGAGAAGGCTCGATGAAGCACCGGTATTTGGGAAACAGTGGTTTCAAAGTAAGTGAACTCACCTACGGAAACTGGCTGACCCATGCCTCTCAGGTTGAAAATGAAGCCGCCATCAAAACCGTTCGGGCAGCCCTAGAGGCAGGTATTACTTCCTTTGATACCGCCGATGCTTATGCCAATCAAGCCGCCGAACCAATTCTTGGCGAAGCACTAAAGGGTGAAAGACGGGAGGCCTTAGAGATCTTCACCAAGGTCTACTGGCCAGTTTCCGAAAAGAAACCGAACGACCATGGTCTTTCTCGCAAACACATAATGGATTCCATTAACGGCTCCCTAAAGCGACTCGGAACCGACTACGTCGACCTATACCAGGCACACCGCTACGACTACGAAACTCCACTAGAAGAGACCATGACGGCCTTCGCTGACATCGTTCGAAGTGGCAAGGCGCTTTACATCGGAGTTTCAGAATGGAACGCCGAGCAGATTAGAGCCGGCAGCGCCTTAGCTAAAGAACTTAACTTTCAGCTGATCTCAAATCAGCCGCAGTATTCGATGCTGTGGCGGGTAATTGAAAAGGAAGTAATTCCAGCATCGGTGGATTGTGGCATGACTCAGATTGTCTGGTCACCACTTGCCCAGGGAGTGCTCACTGGCAAATACTTGCCCGGCCAAGCATTACCAGCTGGCTCACGTGCCACCGACGAACACGGTGGCGCATCGACCATTGCTAAATTTTTAGACGAAAACTTGCTGAGCGCCATTCAGAAGCTAAAGCCTCTGGCCGAATCAATGGATCTCAGCATGGCGCAATTTGGATTGGCATGGGTGTTGCAAAACCCCAACGTTTCTTCCGCGATTATCGGAGCATCGAGACCCGAGCAAATTCAGGAAAATGTCAAAGCTGTTGGGGTTGAAATTCCTGTTGAGATTATGAAGCAGGTTGATGAAATCCTTAAAAGCTTTGTGATCTCCGATCCTAAGGAAACCAAATCACCTCCGGAGCGACTGGTCTAATTCTTTCATAAGGTGTCTCGCCCAAAGCGGACCCCGATAAATGAATCCGGTATAGCCCTGAACTAAATTGGCTCCAAGTTCTAACCGTTCCTTTATGTCAGCTCCGCTAGAAATACCACCAACCGATATCACCACAAAATCTTGATTGAGTTCGCTGCGCAAAATTTTCAGCACTTCCACTGATCGCTTTTTCAAAACC
>JBJTOG010000058.1:0-3325 GCA_046074425.1 Actinomycetota bacterium | reverse complement strand
ACTCCGATTGGTTCGCGGCGTATAGAAGAGGTGTGATCGCGCGCATATTCCGCGGTTGCCTTGCCCTCGAGGTTTCTGGCGGCACCGGCAAAGAAACGAATCTGGTCAACCGATGGTTCCATTTCGTATTCCACGAGGGTAGGTCTTGGCTTACCGGTATTTTCGGATTCAACATCGGCTGCCTCTTCGCTTCGGGCAGCTAAAGCATCGGCGATACGGAACAGCGCTAGCTGTCGTTCGGAGGGGGTGAAATTGCTCCAGGTTTCAAATGCCTTTTCGGCAGCTTTGTAGGCCCGATCAACATCAGCTTCGGAAGAAACCGCCGCCGTGGCGTAGACCTCTCCAGTTGCTGGGTTGATTACATCGGATCGCTCGCTGGATAGCGGCTCAACGTATTCGCCGTCAATAAAGTTTTTGAGTTCGCGAACTGCCATGTTTTAATTCACTCCTTTGGGAATTGGGAACTAACCACTTTGTTAGTTGCCACTACCGAGATTCTAACCCTAGAATCTAGCGGTTTAATTCGGCATCGGGGTTGGAATTCGAAGCGGAATTGACAAAACGCTTCGGATTCGTTTGCCAAAGCTATCTTTCACTGGCAAAATCCATATATGTCTCGCTCTTCCAGAACCAAGCTAAGTCAGCTCGATGAGGTTTCTAAGCTCATCGTTGAGCAGCTGCAACTGGACGGAAGAAAGTCCTACTCCGAAATAGGCAAGGCTGTTGGCCTGAGCGAAGCTGCCGTTAGGCAGCGGGTTCAAAAACTCACCGATAGCGGGGTTATGCAGATTGTTGCGGTGACCGACCCGCTTCAGCTGGGCTTTCACCGCCAGGCCATGATCGGAATTCGCTGCTCCGGCGACACCACAGCTTTGGCTGATGCACTAAGTAAATTGCAAGAAGTTGACTACGTTGTTAATACAGCGGGCAGCTTCGATGTTTTGGTTGAGGTGGTTTGTGAGAACGATGATTCTCTAATCGACCTCCTCAATTCGAAAATCCGGAAATTGCCCGGAGTGACCTCTACCGAAACCTTCGTGTATTTGAGGTTGCACAAGCAGTTCTACAACTGGGGCACAAGGTAGTGCCCCAACAAACAATGAATGGTAGTGATAACTAATGGCAGTAAAGGAAAGCAAAGCTAAGAAGCTGGTGAAGGGTATCAAGTCGATCTTGAAGCCCCCTGCCAAGCAAGCGTCAGCCGTAGCAGACCGCACCATGCCACTTGTCGAAGCGAGACGCTCCGGCGAAGAAATAACCGCGGAGATGCTGCAGAAATCCGCACGTCAGCACCTATGGATGCACTTCACCCGTCACAGCTCCTACGACTCGAGAGATATTCCAATCATCGCTCGGGCCGAGGGACACCACATATACGACATTCACGGTCGGAAGTATTTTGATGGTCTCTCAGGACTGTTCTCAGTGAATGCCGGACACGGAAGGAAAAGATATGCCGATGCTGCTGCGAAGCAGATGCAAGAGCTCGACTTTTTCCCGCTGTGGTCCTACGCTCACCCACGGGCGATTGAGCTGGCAGAGCGCCTGCTCTCCTACGCACCCAATCATCTAACCAGGGTTTTCTTCACCACCGGAGGTGGTGAAGCGGTGGAGACCGCTTGGAAAATTGCTAAGCAATATTTCAAGATGACCGGTAAGCCAACCAAGCACAAAGTTATCTCTCGTCACGTGGCCTACCACGGCACCAGCCAGGGAGCACTATCGATTACCGGTATTCCGGCGATGAAGAAGATGTTTGAACCACTTGTTCCCTCCACCTTCCGAATTCCGAATACCAACTTCTATCGGGCGCCGGAGGAGTTCAAGACCGAAGATGAATTCGCTCTCTGGGCGGCTAACCGCGCCGAGGAAATGATCATCTTTGAAGATCCAGACACCGTTGCTGCAATTTACGCGGAGCCGATTCAGAACTCAGGTGGTTGCTTCACCGCACCTCCGATCTACTGGAAGCGCCTACGTGAGATTTGCGATAAGTATGACGTGCTGCTGGTAGCCGATGAAACCATCACCGGCTATGGAAGAGCCGGAACCATGTTTGCCTCGGAGAAGTATGGGATCGTTGCCGACATGATGGTAACCGCCAAGGGAATCACATCCTCCTATCAACCACTTGGTGCATTGCTAGTTCGTGAAGAACTATTTGAGCCCTTCAAGGTTGGAACCAACATCTTGGCTCACGGCTACACCTTCGCAGCTCACCCGGTGGCCTGCGCAGTAGCGCTGGAAAACCTGGATGTTTTCGATGAAGAAGATCTGGTTGGAAACGTCGCTCGCAACGAGGCAAGGTTCAAAAAGACCCTCGAGAAACTCTACGATCTACCAATCGTTGGAAACGTTCGAGGTGATGGTTATTTCTACGCCATCGAATTGGTCAAGGACAAAGCCACCAAAGAAACCTTCAACGGCAAAGAATCTGAAAAGCTGCTTCGCGGCTATCTCTCCGGAAAGCTCTATGAAGAAGGCATTTACTGCCGAGCCGACGACAGGGGTGACCCGGTAGTTCAGCTGGCACCACCGCTAACTATTGGCCCTAAAGAATTTGATGAGATTGAACAAACTCTAAGGCGAGTGTTGGAACCAGCCTGGAACAAGTTCTAGAGAGAATCCCCCGAAGCAGTGGCTTCGGGGGATTTCTTTTTCCCACAGCAGCCCTCTCGATTTAGCAAAGCAAGCGAAAAAGGAGCATAATCGTGGCTGTGAAAGATGCCTCACTTTGTGTAGATTCTCCAATCGGTCCAATTACTCTTCGCGCCAAAGCGGAAAAGCTGGTAGCTGTAGAAATCGGGAAAAGAACCAAGAATTTTGGCGAAGCGGAAGTTTTGAAGAAAGCAAACTCTCAGCTTGCAAATTACTTTGCTGGAAAACTTTCCAAATTTGATTTGCCGATAGAAGTAAACGGAACTGAATTTCAAAAAAAGGTTTGGAAAGAAATTGCTCGATTGGGATTTGGTCACAGCATCAGCTACGGCGAAATTGCCAAAGCAATCGGCTCCCCTAGGGCCTCTCGAGCGGTAGGCGCTGCGGTCGGAGCTAACCCAGTCCCACTTATTGTTGGCTGTCACCGAGTGCTCGGCACCGGCGGGAAAATTACCGGCTATACCGGTGGAAAAGGAATAAAAACCAAAGCTTGGATGCTCAAGCACGAAGGCATAGAGTTCATATCTTGATTGAGAAAATACACACCTACGAGGATGGCCTCACTCGGTGCCACTGGCCAAAGCAAAACAGAGAATACCTGGATTACCACGACAAGGAATGGGGCGTTGAGGTTCGCGATGACGAAGAGCTCTTTGAGCACCTGAGC
>JBJTOG010000057.1:0-1290 GCA_046074425.1 Actinomycetota bacterium | reverse complement strand
AAATCACCACCCTGCTCACGCATCATTCGCTCGATCCCAAAGCTATTCCTGCCGTTAGCTCCCTAGTTTCTAAATACGGCAGCAGGCTGACCACCTCAAGTTACCTAAAAAGTCTTGATTGGCTTCCGGAGGGACTTCGCGAAGTTATCGCAATTCACACTCTTAATGCTGGAGTTCCACCAGAGAACACCCTGGCACTTTTTGCCACCATGCCGGCGGTAATGGCCGCTCAGGGAGTGAGGGTTCCCAAAGGTGGGGTTAACGAAATTCCCCTCACCTTGGAGAAACTTGCCAAAGCAGCTGGAGCCGAAATCCACCTGAATGAAAAGGTGCTTTCAGTTTCCAAAAACTCAGTTCGAACCAAGCGAGCAAGTTACGGATTTGATGTCATTATCAGCAGCCTTGATGCCCAAAAGACCGACGAACTAATTGGCAAAAGGCGATCGATTACCCCAAAGGCAAGATCCTGCTCCGGAGTTGCCATATACGCGGTATTGAAAAACGATTTGCCGGAGGGAACCAAGACTCACTCGGTGATCATGCCGGATGATCCAGCCCAGTTACACTTCGCCCTCACCAAGCAATTGATCCCGGATCAGTCGATGGTGTTTGTGAATTACTACCGAGCCGGACATATTTATCCAAATAACCGTTCCACCGTTGCAGTGTTACTAACCGCTCCCGCCGATGGACAAAGCTACGACCTAGAAAGTGACTGGGTCAAAAAAGAACTTAGCCGGGTTAGCCAAGTGATGAAGCTTCCTAAACCCATCGAAGAATACTTCGATGGGTACAAGATCTTGGACCCAGAGTATTTTTCTTTGTGGGGAGCAAACGGGGGAGCGCTCTATGGCGAAGCCAGACAGATTTGGCAATCTGGCCCACTACACACCCCTAAACAACGAAGCCTCCTAAGGCCATGGCTATGGCGAGTGGGAGCTTCGACCCATCCTGGCGGTGGCATTCCCGCAGTTTTGGGTGGTTCACTTATCGCTACCGAGCGAATGCTGAAATCACTCTGAGTTAGGTTTGGCTAGCCTTCTGGCAAGTGGTATTCTTTAGAGCTGTTGCCGCAATGGCTTCAAAAAATGCGCCTCTAGCTCAATCGGCAGAGCAACTGACTCTTAATCAGTGGGTTCCGGGTTCAAGTCCCGGGGGGCGCACTGAAAATCCAGCTACTCCTCACGAGAGCTGGATTTTCTTCATTAACGGGACTTTGCCTCTCTTACTGCTTCGATTACCTTTGCAAGCCTGCCGCCCCTCTCCTCCCCCCCCCCCCCCCCCCCCACC
>JBJTOG010000056.1:0-3117 GCA_046074425.1 Actinomycetota bacterium | reverse complement strand
AACTCCGCTAATTGAGAAGGAGAAATTGAATATTCGATTGCTACTTGCAGTAAATCCCGGACCTCGGTTCGAAATCCGCTAAGTGACAAAGTCACCGCATCGATGTTTTTAGGCCAGTTGGCAACATCCTCTTCGGCTACCAAATCGGCCAGCAGCGAGTCGGCTTGGCTTCCACTAAGTAGTTCCGGGGATTTTTCGCCTTCTCGTTTCGCCTTTTCGGCCAAAATCGAAAAGGCTATTGAGGAAATGGTCTTAGCAAGCGGCCCACTGCTGGCTCCCTGGTTCTCAAGCGCAAGCTGATCCCTAAGCAGATTCGCACTTTCTCGAGTTTGAGTAATCACTAAAATCTCATCCGCTGAAATCCCAAATTTCCGAAGCTCTTTAAATCTGGCTACTAGGGCAGTGCTCTTTCCCGCTCCGGGAGATCCGATAACCGAGGCCAAGGCAGGGTGAGGAAGGTTGATGGCAGCTAGCTGAGTGGGCGAGAGCTCTGCCTTCGGCACCCGCTTTGGCAAAAGGGCGGGGATAAATTTCTCTCTCGGCACAACCCTAAGTTACCCGACGCCTCGGACAGAGCGGCTTTGGAAGCTCTGGTGGCGTAATCTAGTTGAGGAAAGGTGGCAAATGGACATCCGAATTGGTATCAAAAACGCTGGCCGTGAACTTAACTTCGAATCCTCCGCTAGCGCGGAAGAGATTCAGAAAAAAGTGAAGCAGGCCATCGACTCTGGCGAGAAGCTTATAAGCCTGCACGATTCCAAAGGTAATCACTATTTGGTCCCCACCGATTCGCTGGGTTATATCGAAATCGGAGCTGAGGAAACTCGCAGAGTAGGATTCATCGCCTAATGGAATTTCTCTTCATAGTTTTTTACGCCGCCATCTTGGGTCTGGTAGCTCCTTACGTAACCATCAAAAGCGACAAGTATGGGGTTTTGGTTCCACCGACTATTGCTCTGGCCACCGGAGCGGTGCTCTGGATCATTTTGACCTGGGTCGGAATGGATTACACCTCGGGTTGGATCTGGAGCATCGTGATGCTAGCGATGCCGGTAGCGATGTACTTCGGATCGAAGCGAGTAGAGGTTATTAGAACCAAAGTGGATCAGGAAAAGCTACTTGCCACTAAGCAGTAAGGCCGATGGCGTCCATTCGGAGGCTGTGAGCGGCAATCATTTCCGTCACCAGCGGCTCAATCTTGGAATAGGAAGCTAGGTTAATCTCACGCTCGTCTTGCTGAGAGAGTTTGCTACCTTTTTCAGTTCCAGCCAGTTTTCGATTGTCAAAAGCGGCCCTGACCTCCAATAAAACATCTCCCATAATTCGCCTGCCCCAAAGCGCCAATCGACTCTCCAGCTGAGGATTGCCTTCCATACCTTCTTTCAGAACCCGAACCGCAAACTTCTCAAAAGTCTTATCGCTCAAAGCCTTTTCAACATCAGCGCGCAGCTCGGCATTTAGACCGATAGCCAGGCGAGTGTAGAAATCATCCAGCAAACCAGAAACCAGATAAATCTTGATGATGGTTTCATACCAGTCGATTCCGGTGGTTCTTGAATGAAAGGTATCGATCCGCTCGGTGTAGGGATCCATCGAATCTGTTACGTCGTAGCCAAGAGCCGATAGCTTTTTGGAAATCGCTCTATAGCGATCGAAACTCTTGGTTGCCGCTTCGCTAAGCGATGCTTTATAACCGGTGGTTGGTGAAAGCTTTAGAGCATTAGTAAGAATTTCAAAGTTAGAGAGCAGCAAATAGGCAAGTTGTCCCAAAAACACTTTAGGTTCGGGAGTGTAGGGCTTTAGGTTTACCTTGCCCTGGGTTCTGGATGCGCGCTCTTCGCGATCGGGAAGCGCGAGCTTCCCGACTTTCTTGCGAAACGACTTCAACCACTCGAACACCCATCAAGCATAAACGCTGAGGCATTGGCAAGTAGAGTTAGAGAAGCATATATAGGAGTATTTTGACGTTTAGTGAATTAGGTATCGATAGCGATATCGCCTCAGCCCTCGAATCAAGAGGCATCACCTCCCCCTTTCCGATTCAGGAGCAGGCCATTCCGCTAGCCCTAACCGGTCAAGACATCATTGGCCAGGCAAAAACTGGAACCGGAAAGACTTTAGGCTTTGGTTTGCCACTAATTCAAAGCCTTGGAAAAGATCCTGAAAAAGGCGCCAAAGCACTGGTTGTGGTGCCAACTCGCGAACTCTGCATTCAAGTTGCCGACGATCTAAAACTTGCCACCTCTAATCGCTCAACCACAGTGGCCGCCATTTATGGCGGCAAGGCTTACGAGGGTCAGGTGGCGGAGATCGATGCCGGTGCCCAAATCATTGTTGGAACGCCAGGGCGATTAATTGACCTCAGCAAACAAAAAAAGCTTGACCTAAAAAATATTCAGTTCATGGTCTTAGACGAAGCCGATGAGATGCTGGATCTTGGTTTCTTGCCGGATGTGGAAAAGCTCTTTGCGTACACCCCAGATAATCGTCAAACCATGCTGTTCTCGGCAACCATGCCCGGAGCCATAGTCTCGCTGGCCAGAAAGTATCAAAACAAGCCGGTGCACATCCGGGTCAACTATCCCGACGAAGGTTTAACCAAGGCCGACATCAAGCAGTTCGTTTACCGCGCTCACTCGCTAGATAAAGACGAAGTGGTCGGCCGCATCTTGCAAGCTGAAGGACGCGGGAAAACGGTGATTTTCTGTCGCACCAAGCGCCAAGCCGCCAAGTTATCCGAAGAGCTTATCGATCGTGGCTTCAATGCCGCTTCGCTGCATGGAGATATGTCCCAGGAAGCTCGGGAGAAATCGATGGCCGCCTTTAGAAGTGGCAAGCGAGATATTTTGGTTGCCACCGAGGTTGCAGCCAGAGGTATCGATGTTGACGATGTCACACACGTAATTAACTACTCGGTACCGGAAGATGAAAAGGCCTACCTGCACCGAGTCGGTCGAACCGGAAGAGCCGGAAGGCTGGGTATTGCGGTGACATTTGTGGACTGGGAGGACCTAGCTCGCTGGACTCACATCGATAAGGAATTGCAATTTGGGCAGCCTGAGCCGACCGAAACCTATTCCAGTTCCGAACACCTGTTTTCTGATTTGAATATTGCGC
>JBJTOG010000055.1:0-7457 GCA_046074425.1 Actinomycetota bacterium | reverse complement strand
CTCCGGGATTTCAAAGTGCACCAGTCGGTTATCTTTGGCGCGACCACTTAGCCTTCTGGTTTGCTCGTCTTTTCTTCCCTCGTTATTGGCAACCAAAATCTCAACTGTTTTACCAATTTGCTTCTTGTTCTCTTGCCAAGCAACTTCATTGACAACTTCCAGCAATCGCTCGTAGCGATCTTGAACTACTTCTTTAGGAATCTGATTCACCATTTCCCCAGCAGGGGTTCCCGGGCGAATCGAATACTGGAAGGTATAGGCCATGGAGAATTTGGCTTCCTTGGCAACTCGAACGGTTTCCTGGAAATCCTCTTCGGTTTCACCTGGAAATCCGACGATGATGTCGGTAGTGATAGCAGCGTCAGGAATCGCCATTCGCACCCGATCTAAAATACCCAGGTACTTTTCGCTGCGGTAGCTTCGCTTCATGGCTTTCAGGATGGAATCCGAACCAGACTGCAGCGGCATATGAAGTTGGGGCATGACATTGGGAGTTTCGGCCATCGCCTCAATCACATCGTCGGTGAAGGCCGCGGGGTGCGGCGATGTGAATCGAACTCTTTCCAAACCTTCAATTTCCCCACAAGCCCTTAGCAGCTTGGCAAAAGCACCGCGATCGCCAAACTCAACACCGTAAGTGTTGACGTTCTGTCCAAGCAGGGTAATTTCAAGAACCCCCTGCTCAACCATGGCCTTGATCTCACTGAGGATTTCTCCAGGACGACGATCTTTCTCCTTGCCCCTAAGCTGCGGAACAATGCAGAAGGTGCAGGTGT
Organism: Actinomycetota bacterium; assembly: GCA_046074425.1. Lineage (GTDB taxonomy): Bacteria > Actinomycetota > Actinomycetes > Actinomycetales > Microbacteriaceae > Rhodoluna. The sequence continues at coordinate 6,681 of JBJTOG010000055.1, read as the reverse complement.
TGTTGCAACCCACCGAAATCGAAACCCAGCCGGCGTAGGTCGAATCACGCTTGGTGGGTAGATCGGATGGGAAAGTTTCCAAGGCTTCCAAAATCTCAACCTCAGCGCTTTGGTTGTGCCTTGCCCGCTCGAGCAGCACGGGTAGAGATCCCATGTTGTGAGTACCAAAGACCACATCGACCCAGGGAGCCTTTTTGATAATTAGCTCACGGTCTTTTTGGGCCAAGCAGCCACCGACCGCTATCTGGAAATTGGGATTCTCTTCCTTCTTGGCAAGAAGGGTTCCCAAATTTCCATAGAGCTTGTTGTCGGCATTTTCCCGAACTGCGCAAGTATTGAAAATTACGACATCGGAGTTCCCTGGCTCCCCCGGGACATAGCCAGCGTCCTCGAGTAGGCCAGAGAGCCGCTCGGAGTCGTGGACATTCATCTGACAGCCGTAGGTTCGCACCTCATAGCTGCGGGTAAGTTGGGAGCTCATTAGGCTTCCGATTTTACCGCCTGTGCTTCAGCTTCCCTAATGGCTTCAAAAACAATGCTCGAAGAATAGCCGCGGCGCTGCAAAAATCCAACCAGACGGCGTTTTCTAGTCTCTGGATCCAAATTACCCAGCGCCCGAATTCGCTTGCTGGCAGCATCAATTGCCGTGGCCAGTTCATCCTCATCCGAGATTTCCGAAACCACACGATCTATGATTTCCCGATCCAATCCCTTTTCGGCAAGTTTTCGGCTCACCATCGATCGACCGAGTCCTCGGCTTTTTCGGGTAGCGGAAGCCACATCCGCGGCATATCTCTCGTCATTTAGAAGTTCTACTTCTTGAAAACGCTGAACCAATGATTTTGCTACCGCTTGAGGAATCTCGGCCTTAGCTAGTGCTTCCAGCAATTGTCCGGAAGTTTTAGGACCCTTTTCCAGCAGCCGGAGCAGAATGTTCCGCCCGCGCTCTTCGAGGCTGTCAACCGAGGAAAGCATTAGCTATGCGTTAGCTGCCTTTTTTGGAGCCTCAGCAGCTTCTTCCTCTTCCGCTGGCAAATCGGCAACTGCCCTTGGAACTCCAACTCCCAACTTGGCCTTGATCTTCTTCTCGATTTCATTGGCAACCTCTGGGTTTTCAATCAGGTAGTTGCGAGAATTCTCTTTACCCTGACCAAGCTGCTCGCCCTCGTAGGTGTACCAGGCACCAGATTTTTTGATGATGTCGTGCTCGACACCGAAGTCCAGCAAGCTTCCCTCGCGAGAGATTCCAATTCCGTAAATGATGTCAAATTCTGCCTGCTTGAAAGGCGAAGCCATTTTGTTCTTAACAACTTTTACTCGAGTGCGGTTTCCAACTGCCTCGGTGCCATCCTTTAGAGTTTCAATTCTGCGGATATCTAGTCTCACTGAGGCGTAGAACTTAAGTGCCTTTCCTCCTGCGGTGGTTTCTGGACTTCCGAAGAAGACACCGATCTTCTCGCGCAACTGGTTGATGAAAATCATGGTGGTGTTGGTGTTGTTCAGTGCACCAGTTAGCTTTCTTAGCGCCTGCGACATCAATCTGGCTTGCAGACCAACGTGAGCGTCTCCCATCTCACCTTCAATTTCGGCTCTTGGAACCAGCGCTGCGACCGAGTCAACAACGATTACGTCGATAGATCCGGAGCGAATAAGCATGTCGGCAATTTCAAGTGCCTGCTCTCCAGTGTCCGGTTGGCTAACTAGCAGTGCGTCAATGTCGACACCGAGCGCCTTGGCATATTCCGGATCCAAGGCGTGCTCGGCGTCGATGAACGCAGCAATTCCGCCAGCGCGCTGTGCGTTGGCAATGGCGTGTAGGGCAACAGTGGTCTTACCAGAAGACTCCGGCCCGTAAATCTCAACAATTCTTCCGCGAGGTAATCCTCCGGTGCCTAAGGCAGCATCCAGTGCGATTGAACCGGTTGGGATAACTTCAACCGGTGCTCGCTCATCAGAGCCAAGACGCATCACCGAACCTTTACCGAATTGGCGATCAATCTGAGCTAGAGCGGTATCTAGGGCTTTTTCGCGATCCGATGCTGATGGCATTTGGCTTCCTCTTTCTTACGGTTACAAATCCGACAATACTTTCGAGCTACGACAGCTGGGCTAACGAACCGCCAAGATGTGAATAACTTTTCTGCCTGAAGATGAACCTAGCAGGTTTCGAACAAAATTTCGAGTGTTTTAATTTTCGGCGTGTCTATTTTTAGCTTTTTTGTCCAGTCCGGCTTGGCGCTCTTTTGGCACTCCCTGAGCCCGGCAAATGGCCAACCAGATAACTCCTGGGTCTTCGCCCTGAGCCAACAGGGTATTGGCGGTTTTATCCCCTAGTTCCAGAAGTGCAAAATCGGCCAATAGCACCTTGGATTCGGCCGCGCCGAATTCATCGGCAATCAGTTCGTGGAATTTACTAAGCCGCACTTAGCTGCGGGAAGAAAGCAGGTCTTTTTCCCGCTGCTGGTTGAAATCCTGAACAAAGCCAATTGGCACGGTTAGATCGGATACTTCCTTGGCTCGAAGCTGCATTTCTTCGGGTAAAACGCCCTCGACCAAGGCAATTCGGTCGCTAACTTCGCGCAGCACCACCGAAAGCGGGACATTCAGGGCATCGGCGACCGAGGCCAAAATTTCCGAGGAGGCCTCTTTTTGGCCACGTTCTAGCTCGCTCAGGTAGCCAAGGGCTACCGAGGCGCGGGAAGCGACCTGGCGGAGGGTTTGACCCTGCTGCAGTCTAAAGTCGCGCAAAACATCACCGATTTCGGTTCTTACTAGAGTCATCTGATCCCTCCTTTCGCTCTTTAGAATCTAATGCCTCTATCTGACATTTCGAACCTAATTATCCAGCAATTTCTTCCTGCAAGTGTGAAAGTGCCAGCAAAACCACAGCTTCTTGGATTTCGCTCCGATCCCCCTTGAGCTGATGAGCATATACATTGGTCGAGCTCGACCCATCCCCGCCCCGATCGATCGCGATGTAGACCTCGCCTATCCCCTTGCCAGCTTGCTCGGTTGGTCCGGCCACCCCGGTGGTTGCGATTGCGACCAGTTGCTCAATGGGGAGATTTTTTAGGGTGGCAATTTTTATTCTTAGCTGCGAGGCCATTTGGGCCGCAACTTCCGGGTCCACTGCACCTTGGTTTTCAAGTAGCGCTGCAGAAACTCCGAGTAGTGAATGTTTCAATTCGGTGTCGTAGGCAACCACTGCACCAAGCAGGCTATCGGAAGCACCCGGAACCGAGGCAAAGCGATAGCTAAGCAAACCTCCGGTTAGCGATTCTGCCAACACCAGCTTCAAATTCTTGGAGCGCAATATATCCAATACTTCTTCGGCACTCATTTTTTAGTTGCCGCCCTCAAAAATTGATAACCGGAAATTAGAGTTGCCGCCAGAGCCAGATAAATGAGTGAAAGCTCAAGATACGACCAGAGTGGAATCCATGTTTCAAACGGCGCCATCACGCAACCAATTGCCACCGCCTGAAATATTGTTTTTAATTTTCCGGAAAGGGTTGCCGAAATTACTTCCCGCTTCACGACCGCAATCCGATACAGCGTGATTCCAATCTCTCGCACCAAAATCAAAATCGTCACCCACCAGTCAATCTCGCCGAGGATTGAGAGCACGATGAGTGCCCCACCGATAAGCGCCTTATCGGCAATCGGATCCAGAATTTTTCCGAGGTTGGTCACTTTGTTGGTGCGCCTTGCAATCATGCCATCGAGACCATCGGTGGAAGCTGCCAGAACAAAGAAAAAGATGGCCAAAAAGCGCTGCCAAGAAATTGTGCTCGGTTCGATGGCAAGCAACCAGATAAAAATTGGAACCAGGGCGATGCGAGCGATGGTTATCAGGTTTGGAATATTCACTGGCGACCCGTCAGCTGCCAGGCGTCCTCATCGCCTTCATCGCCATCGCTATCAATCGTGAGGGTTTGCGGTGCTTCCCCTCGCAATTGGGCCAAAACATTTGGTAAATCTTCCGGCTTGATGAGCACTTCGCGAGCCTTCGAACCTTCCGTAGGTCCAACAATATTGCGAGATTCCAAAAGATCCATCAACCTTCCGGCCTTAGCAAAACCAACCCGCAACTTACGCTGCAGCATGGAAGTTGAGCCAAACTGGGAGTTCACAATTAACTCTGCGGCTTGCAGCAAGACATCTAAATCGTCTCCGATATCGGAATCCACCACTTTAGCTGTAGCCGTGGTTTGAACATCAGCTCGATACTCTGGCTCCATCTGAGCCTTAACGTGAGCGACCACTTTGTGAAGTTCCGCTTCGCCAACCCAGGCACCCTGAACGCGAATCGGTTTATTGGTTCCCATCGGAGAAAAGAGGGCATCGCCTTGACCAACCAGTTTTTCTGCTCCCGTTTGATCCAAGATGACTCTGGAATCGGTAATGGAGGAAACCGAGAAGGCTAAGCGGGATGGCACGTTTGCCTTAATCAAACCGGTCACCACATCAACCGATGGACGCTGGGTTGCTAACACCAGGTGAATTCCGGAAGCGCGAGCGAGCTGCGTGATGCGAACGATGGAATCTTCAACATCTCGAGGGGCAACAATCATCAAATCCGCCAGCTCATCGACCACCACCAGCAAGTACGGATAGGGCTGAAGCTTTCGCATCGAACCTTCTGGAACGCTCAGCTCGCCAGCCACCACTGCTCGATTGAAATCATCGATGTGCTTAAAGCCAAATGAAGCCAGGTCGTCATACCTCGCATCCATCTCCTTCACCACCCACCCAAGCGCCTCGGCAGCTTTTTTCGGGTTGGTGATAATCGGCGTTATTAGGTGCGGGACACCCTGGTAAGCAGCAAGTTCCACCCGCTTCGGGTCAATTAAGACCAACCTGACCTCGGCTGGTTTGGCGCGCATCAAAATGGAGTTGATCATTGAATTGACGAAGCTGGATTTACCGGCTCCGGTGGCACCGGCTACCAGCAGGTGAGGCATCTTGGCCAAATTGGCCACCACAAATCCACCTTCAACATCCTTACCGATTCCGATGGTGAGCGGATGCGGCGATAACTTTGCTGCCTGCGAGCGCAACACATCACCAAGCGAAACCGTCTCCCGATCGGTATTTGGAATTTCGATTCCGATCGCGCTCTTTCCTGGAATTGGCGAAAGAATTCGGACCTCATTGGATGCCACAGCATAAGAAATATTGCTGGCCAGTCGGGTTACCGCTTCGACCTTAACTCCGCTTCCCAACTCCACCTCATATCGAGTCACGGTTGGGCCGCGCGAAAAACCGGTGACGGTAGCCTCAATATCAAATTCCCTAAAGACCGCGCTGATGGATCGAACCACCTCGTCGGTGACTTCGGATTTTGCTTTCGGGACCGTTCCCGCTGCCAATAGCGCGGGATCGGGAAGTTTGTAGGCACGAGTTCTTGCTGTTGCCGGTGATTTGGGTTCGGGAGAGGCAAAAAGCGCCTCAGGTTCAATTTCCTCGGTCAGCTGCTGCGGGGTTTGAGAAGCTTCCTCTTGAGAAATCAAAGGAATTTCTTTGGTTACTGGCTCTGCTTCTGAAAGGAGCTCTTCGATGCCGCCTGAATCGCTGACAATGGCCGAATCGTAGGCTTCGCCCTCACCTTTGCTTCTTCGCCACCAAGGTGCCTTGGTGCCATCGAAAGCATCCGAGGTTTCCTCGGAGTCTATTTTTTGCTTTGGCCCTGGAAGCGGTGAGCCGAAGAGATATTCATATAACTCTCCGAGGCGCTGCCCGATACGATTTGGGGCAGTTTTGGTCATGATCAAAATTGCAGCGAAGGCTATTAGTCCAAGGGCTGGAACCGCTCCCCAAATCGTGATGGTTGCCAAAAATCCAATCGAAATCAACCAGCCAAACAAACCGCCGGCCTCCGAAAGCGCCAGCACTCCGGAAGTGGGTTGGGGTTGTGCTGAAAAAACGTGAAAGAATCCAGAGGCTGTAATGGTGAGCAGAATCAGCCCCACCCCAATTCGAGAATTATCCCGAACCGTGGAGGGGTGCCGCATCAGGTAAACCGCAAACAGCGTCATGATTACCGGCAGCGCATAAGCAACCGGACCAAAGAGCAATCCAAAGCTGAAGGCGTGTAGCACCTTGGCCCAGGGTTCCGAGATTAGGAACCAGCTGAAGATTGCCCCCAAAACCGAAAGAATAACCATGAAAAAGGGAAATCCGTCGCGACGGTCCTCTTTGGCTATTTTCTCCATCGATAGCGAGCGAGCCGCAGCTCCGAAGGCGTGAGCGATGAACATATGAAAGCGCACCAGCGGGTGCGCGGATTGAACCGGAGCTGCTTTTTTCGAGCTCCCGCGCGCGCCAGATGATCGCTGTGCCATGGCTTATAAACTAACAGCGCTTGGGCCAAAAGCCCCGTATTTAGGCGGCTAGCCGTGAATGACCACCGGGATGATCATCGGTTTACGTCGGTGGGCTCGAGAGACCCAGCCCCCAACGCTTCTTCGAATCACCTGCTGCAACGCGTGGGTATCTCTCACTCCCTCGCGAGCGGCTTCCAAAAGCGCCTTTTCGATCTGCGGGCGGACATCGTCGAAAACGTGATCTTCCTCGGCAAAGGCCCGAGCCCGAATTTCGGGACCTGCAGTAATCAAACCGGTTGAGGGATCAATTACTACGAAAACCGAGATGAATCCCTCTTCGCTAAGAATCCTTCGA
>JBJTOG010000054.1:0-24862 GCA_046074425.1 Actinomycetota bacterium | reverse complement strand
CTTTCAACTTTCAGCTCATGGGCAGCTCAGACCGCTGGGCTAATTACCGCGAAGCAGGGCAGAGCCGCCATGTGGAACACGGTGCTCAACCTGGTGCTCCCAGTTGCGGCTGTGATTGCAGGAATGAACCTGAACCCAATCCTGCTAAAATAGCGTAGGTTTTCTTACGCAGTTCCACGCTAGTTTCGTGGACCAATCAAAACAGAGGGGGTCCCGGCATGGGCCGTGGCCGTCAAAAGGCAAAGCACACCAAGGTTGCTAGAGAGCTGAAGTACTTCAGCCCTTCCACCGATTACAGCGCCTTGGAAAAAGAACTCACCGCCAAATCTGGTTCCGAAGAGCCAGATTACGAAGACAAGTGGGCTGACCTCTACGAAGACGAAGAGGATGAAGAGGATTTAGGGTCTAAAGCCCAATAGAAGTCCCTTGGGCAAAAGCTCCAGGGCAAAACAGACGGTCGAAAGGATATTCGATCCGAAACTGAAAGATAAATAAAAATGAATAGAAAAACTCGCGGTCTGGCTGCACTGGCATCAGCCCTTGCCCTCTCCCTATTGCTTGTCGGATGTGCAAGCGAAACCCCTCCCTCAACTGATGATCAAACTCTGACTATTTACTCTGGTCGAAGCGAAGAACTGATCGAGGATCTGCTAACCAAATTCACCGAAGAAACCGGCGTTGCCGTATCGGTTCGCTACGGGGATTCTGCCGAGTTGGCGGCTCAAATTCTCGAAGAGGGCAACAATGTTAGAGCCGATGTTTTCTTCTCCCAGGATGCTGGCGCACTTGGTGCACTTTCCGAGGAAGGTCTGCTTCGAAAACTTCCGGATGAAGTTCTCAATTTAGTTGACGCCAAATATCGCTCCGATAAAGGTGAATGGGTTGGAGTATCCGGTCGAGGACGAGTCATTGCTTACGATCCAGAAAAAGTAACCGACCTCCCTACAACTTATATGGATCTAACTGATCCAAAGTGGCAAGGCAAAATCGGCATTGCTCCGCCGAATGCTTCCTTCCAAGCATTCGTGACAGCAATACGTGTAATCGATGGCGATAGCGCTGCTGAAGAGTTTTTGGCAGGAATGAAAAAGAATGCCTTGCTCTATGAAAAGAACTCTCAACTGCTTCAGGCGGTTGAAGACGGTGTAATCGAACTTGCCTTGATCAACCACTACTACTGGTTCGAACTTGCCGAAGAAACCGGCGTGACAAATCTAAGATCAAAAGTTGCCTGGTTCCAATCTGGTGACCCTGGAAATCTAATTAACGTTGCAGGTGTTGGGGTTATGTCTGAAAATCCAGCTGCCAATGAGTTTGCTAAATGGTTGCTAGGTCCAACTGCTCAACAGTTCTTTGTTGAAAAAACTGCAGAGTATTCGCTTACCGGTATCCCTCCGATGTATGGAATCAAGCCGATGGAAGAAATTGAAGCACCAAAGATTGACCTCTCTGACTTATCAAGTCTCAGTCAAACTCTTGAGCTAATCCGAAAGGCTGGATTGCTCTGATCAAATCCAAGAGGCAACGGCCGCCACTTCTAATTGTTCTGGTGGCGGCCATTGCCGTCTTGATTTCTCTTCTTCCGCTTGGCTATCTTTTTGTTCGAAATGGAAGCACCGGATTTGGAAACCTTTGGCTGGCAATTGGAGAAGTTCGAACTCTTGAATTGATTTTCAATTCACTGCTTCTGGCATTTACTGTTTCTATTTCTGCTCTCATCATTGGCTCACTTCAAGCATGGGTAGCGGTTAGAACCAATCTGCCAGGGCGAAAATTATTTGCGGTTTTAGCCGCTCTTCCACTAGCCATCCCTTCCTATGTTGCCGCCTACTCTTGGCTAGCGGTATTTCCATTTCTTAATGGCTTCTTCGCGGTTTGGCTGGTGCTAACCCTGGGCACGGCACCGATTGTTTACCTGGCGGTTTCGGCTTCACTGGCTCGTTTTGATTCGGCCAGTGAAGAAGTGGCGAGGTCTCTGGGTGCCAAAAAGTTCAGAGTGTTTCGATCAATCACTTGGCCAAACATTAGACCGGCAGCTATTTCTTCGGCTCTACTTTCGGCCTTATATGTATTGAGTGATTTTGGTGCGGTTTCAATTCTGCGCTATGACACATTTACAAGGGCCATCTATAACGCCTACCGGGCTAGCTTTGACCGCAATCAGGCCGCAACCTTGGCTCTGGTTCTAGTTTTGGTGACAGTTGCGGTACTTATTTTTGAATCTGCCTCAAGGGGAAAATATCGTTCTGGGAATTCTTTGGCATCAAGACTTTCTCTTGTAACTCTCGCAGGGTTCAAAGTTCCACTGCTTGTGATTCTTTCGTCGATTGCACTTATCGGGTTGGTTATCCCGCTTTACTCCCTCATCCGATGGAGCGTTATTGGTTTGCCTGATGCGAATTTTGGAGAAATCGGAAGAGCGCTCTTGAACTCCATAACTCTTGCAGTGTCTGGCGGCATGTTGACTTCTCTATTTGCAGTGGCGATTGCAGTCGTTGTCGTTCGATGGAAGAGTCTGCTAGGAACCCTCTTGGAGCGATCGGTCTGGCTTACCCATGCAACGCCTGGAATTGTTGTTGCGCTCTCGCTTGTGTTCTTCTCAAATCAGGTTGCTCCTTGGATTTACCAAACCAGCTTCTTAGTACTAATCGCTTACCTGACACTGTTTCTGCCTAATGCATTGGCCGCTGTTTCCACGCCACTAGCTCAATCACCTAAATCACTTGATGAAGTGGCGGCATCTCTTGGGCTAAAGAAGATTCAGGTGCTTTTTCGGGTTGTAATTCCAGTTGCTCTTCCTGGAATATTTGCTGCCACCGCTTTGGTAATTCTGACGGTACTTAAGGAACTCCCAGCAACCCTTTTACTCAGACCGACTGGAATTGAGACTTTGGCGACGCGGTTATGGACCGAAACTTCGGTTTCCGCTTTTTCCAGTGCTGCGCCCTATGCATTACTTTTGGTAGTGCTGGCTGGAATTCCTGCCTTCTTGCTTAACCGAGCTATCCGCAAGGATTTAGAACCACTTAGTGATTGGGGCCGAGATTGAATCAGTCGGCACTTCGCCTTGGTGGACTTGGGAAACGTTTTGCTCCGGATAATCGGTGGGTCTTAGAAAACCTCAACATCGAAATTCCTGCCGGGGAATTCTTAGCGGTTCTGGGTTCCTCTGGATCGGGGAAGACAACACTGCTGCGACTGATTGCTGGATTTGATTCTCCAACCGCTGGGGAAATAGAAATTTTTGGTAAAAAAGTTGCAACGGATCAAACTTTCATTCCGGCCGAGGCGCGAAAGGTGGGTTTCGTTCCCCAAGACGCCTCACTTTTTCCACATCTAAACGTTTTTGAGAATGTGGCGTTTGGGCTAGCAGGCTTATCGAAGCAGGCAAAAATTTCTCGGGTTAGAGAACTTCTTGATTTGGTTGCCATGACTGAGTTTGAAAATCACGATTCAGTTTCACTCTCCGGTGGTCAGAAACATCGAATCGCTATAGCACGTGCTTTGGCGCCTGAACCAGAACTGATTCTGCTTGACGAACCATTCGCAGCTTTGGACGCTGAACTTAGAGTCAGACTGCGTCACGAAATTAGACAGGTTTTGGATAAGGTATCGGCCACAACAATTCTTGTCACACACGATCAAGAAGAAGCCCTTTCAATGGCTGACCGGGTGGCTCTACTTCGGGATGGAAACTTCGCCCAGATTGGAAATCCCAGAGAGATATATTCATCGCCGGTTGATCTAGGCGTTGCAACCTTCTTGGGAGACTCGGTGATTGTCGATGGAGTGATTGAGGGTGGAAAGGTTCAAACCTCTCTTGGCCAACTCACCCCGCTGAATTCTGCCAAGGACGGAAGTCGAGGAAAGGTGGCGATTCGTCCAGAAAACTTCTATCTGCAGCCAAATCTGAACGGTGACTCAGTAGTGGTGGGAAGGCAATTCTTCGGTCACGATGCTGTCGTTGAGGTTAAGACTCCTGGCCAGATAATTCGAGCTCGTTCTTCTGGTCCCTTCGCACCCGAAATTGGCATGAAAGTCACGGTTTGGGTACGCGGTGCTGTGAACTTCTATCCAAACTAACGGCTCTTTTTAGAACCAAACCACCAAGCGGCTGCATATAAAAGTCCGATGATTGCTGGTGGCAAAACAACTATTGGCAAATAGCCCCATTCGTTTCCAACGCTAAATACTTGCAGGATTGCGTAGATTCCAAATGCTATTGCAGCAAACTCCGGACGCTTCCAGCCCATAAGCAATCCCAGAACTAGCAGCATCAGTGGAAGAAAGTGGGTCAATATCGCCCATTGCCAAATCCAGTCGCCACCAGAGCTAGGAAGTTCTTGTCTTGCCATCGATTCGTCAAACCAGCCATAGCCATTCAGGGCAATAAAACCTAAAGCAAGAATCCTTGCGATCCAGCTAAAAGTAGTTGCTGCTTGTTTCATTCAGTCCCCCATTTTCAAGGTTTAGTAGTCGGACATGTATTCGGTGACTTCCCAATCTGTCACTTCACGTGTTTCTGGATCTGCAACTGACTCACGGTAGCGCCTAACTTCATCCCGCTTGAGAATGTCAAAAACATCAACTATTGGACCTGCAAGCAATTCTCGAAGCGAGGAATCGGCCTTTAGGGCGTCTAAGGCAGCTTCCAAAGACATTGGCAAAATTGGTGCCGATTCGTTGTCGTAGGAAAGTCCAACAACAGGTTCTGGAACAGCGAGTTTGTTAACAATGCCATCTAAACCGGCAGCCAGAATTGCCGCAATCATCAGATATGGATTTGCTGCGCCATCGGCAACTCTTACCTCTAGGCGAGTTCCCTCACCACGCTCTGGTGGAATGCGAATCATCGCAGAGCGATTATCCAATCCCCAGTTTGCTCGATAAGGGGCAAGAGTGTCGGGACCCAAGCGCTTGAATGCATTAATGGTTGGGTTGCAGAATGCGGTTAGGGCAGCAGCATGCTTAATAATTCCCGCAATCATGTGCTTGGCGTTATCGCTAAATCCATCACCACCATCGTGCATGGCATTCTTGCCATTTAGGTCCTCAACCGAGAAGTGCAGGTGGAAACCACTTCCGCCTTCATCGCTCCAGGGCTTACCACAGAAAGTTGCATGCTGTCCTGCTCTCGCAACCACTTCCTTTACGGCAGTCTTCAAAAGTAATGTGCGATCTGCGGCATCAAGTGCAGGTCCGTGCCAGAAATTAATCTCATACTGCGAAGGGGAGAATTCGTGGTTACCGGCAAAAACTCCGATGTTCATTTGATCTACCATGCGAAGCAAATTTAGGAATGTACCCTTGGGGTCAACAACGCTACCCGCCGTGTAAACCTGACCCTTGTGTTCGATAGCTCTACGATATTTTCCATTTTCATCTTGTTCTGCAATATAAAACTCAAGCTCTGGTCCAACCACTGGAGCTAAGCCAAGTGCTTCGTACTTTTTAACAACCGTTTCTAAAACTGTTCTTGGTGAAAGCAAATTTTGAGTTCCATCCGGATTGTTGGCACCAGCAACAGCGTAAGCAACGCCGGGTTCCCATGGAAGTGGTCGCCAAGATTCGGGAACGACCTGTGAAACGAAATCTTCCAGACCATCACTAACCAGTGAGTTTCCATCAAGCACGTCACCGCCGGTTGTGGTTACCCAAACCCCTTGACAGAACGTAGGACCTCCGTGAGCAATGCGACCGAGCTGACTCACCAACATGTCTTTAGCTCTGATGACGCCGAGGATATCCAAATAGATGACTCTTAGTACATCTATGTTCGCGGCTTTCAATTCGGCTTGCAGGGCCTCTAGCGATTTAGCCATTGCTACTCCTTTGTGGCAATGATTATTCTTAAATAATCGTTTGGTATCTAATGAGATACTAAAGCTATCTCACAGCTGGTGGGTATAGATTGTCAAAAAAGTTATACGACTTGGAGAGCAGATGAAGGCGCTATTTATTCAGCATGATCACATCAGCCCGGTAGGTCCAGTAGGTGAACGTCTAGCCCAGCACGGTTTTGAGATTGAGACCAAGTTGGTGGTTCCCGAAGACAAATTCAAAGAGCCTAATGTCCACTTCGAATTTCCTGACATCGACAACTACGACCTAATTGTTCCTTTGGGTGCTCCATGGGGAGCCTGGGATGATGCCTGCATCGGAAATTGGTTGCAACCGGAGTTGGAATGGATCAAAAATGCCGTGGAATCTGGAAAGCCAGTTCTTGGAATTTGCTTCGGAGGACAGCTAATAGCTCGAGCACTTGGCGGCTCGGTATCCCGCTCGCCTAAGGCAGAAATTGGTTGGACCTACATTCAATCCGATGATCACACTTTGCTGGGCAATGGCCCCTGGTTCCAGTTTCACTACGATCGCTGGACTTTGCCAGAAGGCGTCAAGGAAATCGCTAGAAACCCAGTTTCATCTCAGGCATACATCTATAAGAAGACTTTGGGGGTTCAATTTCACCCGGAACTTGATTCCAAGACCCTTGAGGGATGGCTGATTTGGGATGGTGCCGATGAGGTGCGAGAGGATGGTCAAGATCCAGATGTCATGCTCGCTCAAACCGTTGCCGAAGACGAAGCGGGTAAGGCAAGAACCTTCGAGCTAGTGGATAACTATCTGAAGAAGATTGCCGGACTTATCTAAGAGTCACCTTTACCGGCATCCTCTTTATGCCGTGAACAAAGTTAGACCTCAGATAATCAATTGGTCCGGTTCGCTCCATCGAATCAATTCTGGAAATCAAATCCTCAAACATCACACGCAGCTCAATTCGAGCGAGTGCGTTTCCTAGGCACATATGCGGTCCACCACGTCCAAAGGTCATGTGCTCGTTTGGATTACGTGTGACATCCATTCGGTTTGGTTCTTCGAATACTTGTGGGTCTCGGTTTCCAGAAGCAAACCAAGGAAGCACCTTTTGACCCTCCTTGATCATTACTCCGTTCATTTCAACATCTTTAGTTGCAGTTCTGCGGAAGTGATATACCGGAGATGCATAGCGCAAGAATTCCTCAACCGCCCAAGGAATTAAGTCTGGATTTTCTTGCAAAATTGCTAGCTGGTCGGGATTATTTATCAAATTGTTCATGGTGTGTGAGATTGTGTGGCGGGTGGTTTCGTTTCCAGCAACAACAAGTAACAAAAAGTTGGTATTGAAATCACGCTCGGAAAGTGGAATTCCATCGGAAGGAACGCCGTCAGCAAGAACTGAAACCAGGTCCTTCTTTCCTTTACCTCTTCTTTCTTTAGCTAACGCTTGACCGTAGGCAAAGACCTCGAGCGCAGCTGGTGAGCGGAAGGGAACCAAACGATACTTTTCGCTTTCGGGATCTTCCATCAAGATGTCCGCGTGCTCGGGATCGGTGTTTCCGATCATCCGGTTTCCCCACTCAATCAATTGTCCAGTGTCTTCATCTGGGACATCGAGGATTCGAGCCAAGACGCGAATTGGGAAGTCGGCTGAAACATCTTCGACAAAATCAAATTCACCTTTGGCAAAAGCGTTGTCCAAGGTGGTGGCTGTTAAGCCCCGTAGAAAGCTTTCGTATTTGGCAACTGCTTGCGGTGTGAATTCTCCTTGAAGCATTCTGCGAAGTGCTCGATGACGTAAACCGTCAGTTTCAAGAAGTGACCTACGGGCTTCCTCCTGCTCTGCATCTACTTCTTCTAAGTTTGTGAATCGCTCAGAGGTAAAGGTTTCAGGGTCTCGCAAGACTTTAACGATGTCGTGGTAACCCATGATTGACCAAAAGCCATGGTTTGGGGCTGGCTCTTCGGAAAAGTGCGGTTTACCTGTGGCCCGCACCTCAGCAAAGGCTTCCCAGGGTGCCCCATTTGCAAACAGGTCGAGGTCCGAAAAATTGATACTCATCGTTGAGCTCTCTCTCATCGAGATTGTTAGGATGCTAATAATCTACCCAGATTCCTGATTCTCACAAGTCAATATCGATTTTGCTTAACCAAATAGTTATTTCAAGGAATTCGACTATCCTCGGCTAAGGGAGCCAACTGAAAGGCTGGGGATGTCTGGTTCACACACACTGAGCGAAACCGAACGTCAAGTTGCAACCAAACTCAAGGGAATGAGTCTGGATTTTGACTCGATGGCGGCTGTGAGCAATGTTTTTAGAGCTGCAAACGCAACTCGAAACTACTTTGAGAGCACCGTCCTTGCATCGAGCGGCCTAAGTTGGACGGCTTTTGTTGTGATGTGGGTTAGTTGGATCTGGGAACCCATCGAGACTAGGGAAATAGCCGAAGAAGGCGGTTTTTCCAAGGCAACCCTGACCGGGGTGCTTCAAACCCTGGAATCCAGAGGTCTTCTGGAGCGCAATCGAAGCGCCAAAGACAAGCGCCTGATGATCGTGACCCTAACCCCCAAGGGCCGAAATCTAATGAAGAAGCTCTTCCCTGAATTCAACAAGCACGAGCAAAAGGTGCTCTCAGGACTGAGCAAGAGCGAAAAACGGGAGTTGAGTGCCTCGCTTCGAAAAATCACCACCTTCACCGAATCCCGAAGCTAGCTTCACGAAATCGTTATAACCACAACTGGAAGCCCCGAAGCCAAGTCCCTTATTGTATTGTTAGTATCCAAACGAATTGCGAAGGGGCGATTTTGAAGGTTAATCTTGCTGGCCTAGAGGTCGACACCCGCCATTTCATTGGCGGAGATCGAATCGCTTCTGAGCAAACCTTTCAGAATTTCTCGCCCATTGATGGTTCCTTGCTTTGCGAAATCTCACGCGGTGGTAAAAAAGAAATTGACCTTGCGGTTGCTGCAGCAAGAAATGCTTTCCCAGCCTGGTCAAAGCTTGGTCCAAAAAAGCGTGGCGAGCTGCTTCACAACCTAGCTGATTTAGTCGAGCAAAATCTAGAACCACTTGCAAATCTAGAGACCTTGGATAACGGGTCACTTCTTCGATCTCACATTAGAGGCGTAATGCCCAGAGTTGCCCTCAACATTCGTTTTTTTGCAGATTGGGCGATTAATGATCTGCAACACGAGGTCTGGGAAACCAGGGGGCATACCAACAATGTTTCTTGGGACCCATCCGGCGTTGCTGCTTTGATCACTCCATGGAATGCACCGCTAATGCTTGCTACCTGGAAAATTGGTCCGGCTTTAGCAGCTGGTGACACAGTTGTTTTGAAGCCTGCAGAATGGACGCCGCTAAGTGCTTCTTATTTTGCAGACTTGACTTTAAAAGCTGGAATTCCTGCGGGGGTATTCAATGTGGTGCAAGGCTTCGGGGCAGAGGCCGGCGACGCTTTGGTTTCACATCCTGGAATTGCGAGAATCTCATTTACTGGATCGGTTCCGACCGCCAAGAAAATTGCTAAGGCGGCGGCGGACAATCTAACTCCAGTTTCATTCGAGCTTGGTGGAAAATCTCCAACAGTAGTTTTGGAAGATGCCGATTTAGATCTAGCGGTCACTCTGGCGATGGAACAATACGACAACGCAGGTCAGGTTTGTCTCTCTGGAACCAGGCTGCTGGTTCATGAGGCTGTTGCCGATGAATTCGCCAGGAGATTTAAAGAGAAGGTCGCAAGCCTGAAGCAGGGAGATCCAAGAGATCCCGAAACTGACATTGGACCCCAGATTCACAAAGTCCATCTGGAGCGAATCAAAGGTTTTGTTGACCGAGCAAAAGATTCAGGGATCGAAGTGGTTTTCGGAGGCGAACCAAACTCTGACTTGGGTGGTTTGTTCTTTAGACCAACGCTGCTAAAGAATCCGCCAGTTGGTTCCGAAATTGTGACCAGCGAGGTTTTTGGTCCGGTTCTAACGATGCAAACCTTTTCAACCGATGAAGAAGTGATTGAAATGGCAAACGCCACCGAATTTGGTTTGGCAGCAGTAATTGTTTCTGGTGATAGAGAGCACGCCAAGCGAGTTGCTTCAGAAGTAGTTGCTGGAACAATTTGGGTTAACTGCTTCTTTGTCCGAGATCTGAAAGCTCCGTTTGGGGGTAGCAAGAAATCGGGTATCGGTCGTGAAGGTGGAACCTGGTCATTTGATTTCTACGCTGATGTTAAAAACACGGTGATATCACCGAATGGATGGAAGGAATAGCTATGGGAAAAGTTGTTGGAGCCGCGATCTTGGCTCACGTGCCAACAATCATGCTGCCCGAGAAGGTGCGGTTTGACCTCAATGAGGGTAAAGAGATTTCCTTGGTTCCTGGACTTAAGCGTTTGCGCAAAGAGGTCATGGAAACCCTTGATTATGACACCGTGGTGGTGCTGGATAGTCACTGGGCAACAACGGTTGAGTTTGTGATTACCGCTCAGGCCGAGCGCTCGGGGCTTTTTACCTCCGAAGAGCTCCCTCGCGGCATGAGTCAAATTCCCTATGCCTTCAAAGGTGATCCAGAACTTGCCAATGCGGTTGCAAATTACGACGAAAAGAACGGCACCTGGGTAACTCCAATCAGTGACCCTCACCTGCCTATTTTCTACGCAACGGTAAACCTCTGGCACTACCTAGGTCGCGGACTAGACAAGCGTTGGGTCTCACTTTCGGTTTGCCAAACTGCAACCACCGATGATTTCCTCAGAGCTGGTCGAGCCCTTGGTGAGGCCATTAGAGACACTGACCGCAAGGTTTTACTCTTGGCTTCGGGAGCTCTTTCTCACACCTTTTATAAGCTTCGTGACTTGCGAAAGCACGAAGCATCTGATCCCTCTCACATCTATACCAACGAGGCAAGGCTTGCCGACTTAGAAAGAATCGAATGGATGAAAAATGGCGAGCACGGCAGAATCCTGGAGACCATGGATGAGTTCAAAAAGTTTAAGCCAGAAGCTAACTTCAGCCACTGGCTAACTATGGCTGGTGCTACCGGTGAAGAGCTAAATACCGCCAAAGGGATCATGTATTCGGAATATGAAAATTCAATTGGAACCGGCCAGGTTCACGTTTACTTCCCCGAACCAGAGGGTGGCTTCCCAAGACCGAAGGATCTGGTTCTATCTCGTGACTGAGTTCCGGAGAATTTTGCTGGAAGGGATGCCAGTTCAGGTAAAACGAGCTGGTGAAGATCTCCTCGCGCCCGATGGCAGGGTGGTTGCGATCAAGGATGCTATTCATCTGCCACCATCGGAGCCAACCAAAATATTGGCTGTTCACCTTAACTACCAATCTCGAACTGATGAGTTCATGACCAAACTCCCCGATGCGCCAACCTATTTTCACAAGCCAATCACCGCTTTGAACTCACACCACGGACACGTGGTTCGGCCAGAGCGCTGCAAGTGGTTGAACTACGAAGGCGAAATCGTAATCATCATCGGGAAGACCTGTAAAAACATTTCTCCTGAGGAAGCATCCGAATACATCGCTGGTTACTCTGTTGGAAACGATTATGGTCTGCACGACTTCCGAGACACTGACGCTGGTTCAATGCTTCGAGTTAAGGGATCCGACACTTTGGCACCAGTTGGACCAGGAATAGTCACCGACTGGGACTTTAGAAATAAATACATTCGCACTTACGTCAACGGAGTACTGAAACAAGATGACAACACTTCCAATATGGAATGGGATATGAATTATTTGGTTGCCGATCTTGCCAGAACTATAACCTTGGTTCCCGGAGACATGATTTTTTCTGGGACACCAGCGAATTCCCGTCCGGTGCAACCGGGAGATGTTGTTGAAGTAGAAGTCGAAGGACTTGGTCGACTTAGTAACTTAATTGTCCACGGTCCGGCTCCAATTCGTTCCGAAGTTGGAGCGCAACCAACTGAGAGCGAAGAAGTCATTTCAACAGCACTCGGTGGCGACTGGGAATTCCGCGGAATTAGAACACCATCAAAAGATTTATATCCATCACGAATTGAGGAGAAGTAAATGATCAAAGTTGAAGTCGACATGACAAAGTGCCAGCACTACGGTCAATGTGTTTTTGAAGCACCGAACGTCTTTTCCCTCAATTCGGAGGACAAATTGGAATATGTTGGCGAAGTTGAAGACAGCGAAGCTGACAACATCGAGGCTGCAATTGATGTCTGCCCCATGCAAGCTATTCGCATCGTTAGCTAATTGACCGATCCAGTAGTAATAGTTGGTGCCTCACTCGGCGGATTGCGTTGCGCCGAGGCTCTTCGACGCAAGGGATATCTTGGTCCAATAAAAATCATTGGGCAAGAACCTTACTATCCGTATAACCGACCCCCGCTTTCTAAAGAATTACTGAGTAGCGAAAAGGGAGTCGAAGAGGTTTTGTTTCCGCTCAAGGATTCCCTGGCGGATGTCGAATGGGTGCTGGGTACTGCCGCAGCTTCCCTCGATCCAAAATCCAAGGTTGTCACTGATATAAAAGGTGTTACCCACCCTTATAACGCCGTCGTTATTGCCACCGGCCTAAGACCCAAGCCATTGCCGGTTAACGCCAACGGAATCACAGGAATTCATGTTCTTAGAACCATCGACGACGCAATTGCTATCCGTAAGGAATTGTTCCCTGGCGCCAAGGTAATGATTCTGGGGGCTGGGTTTATCGGCTGCGAGGTCGCAGCAACTGCGGCCAAAGTTGGTTGCCAGGTGCGAGTTGTATCCCGAACCCATGAACCTATTGCCGATGCGCTTGGGCCAATTTTGTCCGCAGAGGTTAAGCGCAGACACCTAAGCCATGGGGTTGAGTTCATTCGCGGGGCATCGGTTTTTGGACTAATTGGTGATGGTGCGCTGGAGCGAGTAATTCTCGATAGTGGGGTAATTTACGACGCGGATTTGCTTGTCGTTGCAATCGGTTCATTACCAAACACCGAATGGTTGGAGGGCTCTGGGGTAGACATCTCCGATGGCGTCTTGGTTGATTCAGGAATGCGGGCTATCGACAATGACGGTGATGTTATTTCTGGGGTTTATGCCATTGGCGATGTTGCAAGATACGCCAATCCACTTTTCGACGAAGTTCCTCGCAGAGTCGAGCACTGGAACCTTCCAACAGAAACCGGAAAACGCGCTGCGGAACTAATAGCTGCTGAGCTAAATGGATTAGATAACAAAGAAATTTTGTCTCAGCCCTTTGCTCCACTGCCTTCTTTTTGGAGCGATCAGTACGAGATGCATATTCTCGCCTTCGGAATGACCTACCTCGCCGACAGTAGCAAATTAGTTGAAGGTGAAATAGATAATGAATGCGTTCTGGAGTATTACCGGAATGACAAATTGGTAGGCGTGTGCGGCATCGGCATGCGACCGAAAATTCAATCTTATAGAAATTCCTTCAGTCTCTAACGCCCCGAATCGGTAGGTTGTGAAAAGTATTTCCAAAGACTCGAGTCGAAGCTCCCACTCGATCAAGATACGGAGTAATTCCGCCGAGGTGGAAAGGCCAACCGGCTCCCAAAATCATACACAAATCAATATCTTCAGCCGATTGAACAACGCCTTCATCGAGCATCAATCGAATCTCTCTGGTAAGCCCATCAATTAGTTGATTGAAGATCTGATCTTTGCTTCTTGGCTTTGAACCCCCTGAAATTATTTTTATTGCATCTTGGTCATAGCCGGTTGGGTTGCCTTTGGCATCCTTGGTGCGAATTTTGCCGTGGGCAGCTAAAGCGTGCAGCGAGTTTGTTTTATAGAAACGATCAGGTGCGAAGGCGTGCATGGAATCCAATACGTGTGCTCCAACCTGCAATCCAACCAGCTCCAATAAATCAAATGGATTCATTGGAAGACCAAGTGGCGCGATAGCTTCAGCGGTTTCTTCAAAAGAAGCACCTTCGTCAACCGCTCTCATCGCTTCGCCAAGTAAATATCCGAGTAATCTGTTGACCACAAAGCCAGTGGAATCGGATGTGATTACGGCTGTCTTCTTTAAATCTTTTGCGACCTTCATTGCTGTGGCGATTGAAGAATCGTTGCTTAGTTTGGATCTAACTACTTCAAGTAGTGGCATCACGGCAACGGGGTTAAAGAAGTGAAATCCAACCAATCGCTCTGGGTGTCTGAGTTTGGAACCAATCTTTTCTATGGAAAGTGATGAGGTGTTGGTGGCAAGCACAGCATCATCTCGAACCACTGCTTCGACTCTCTCAAATACTTCTTGCTTTATTGCAAGCTCTTCAAAAACCGCTTCGATAACCCAGTCGCAATTTGCAAAGTCCTCGATGTTTAGGGTTCCAGATAAATTCGCACTGTAACGGTTTCGGTTATCGGAGGAAAGCCTTCCTTTTTCAACTAATTTGTCCAATTCAGCTCTCACATAGGCAAGACCCTTATCGACTCTCTCCTGAGAAACATCGGTGATAACCACCGGGACTTCGAGACGGCGAAGAAACAGCAGGGCAAATTGAGATGCCATCAATCCCGCACCAACAATTCCCACCTTCTGAACCTTTAGGGCAAGGGTGGGGTCTGGAGCCCCTTGGGGATTCTTGGCGTGCTTTTGAACCAAGTTGAAGGCGTAAATGCTGGCTCGGAACTGATCGGAGGCAATTAGCTTCTCCAGTTCTTCGTCTTCTCTTTTGAAGCCCTGTTGTTTACTGGAAAATTTAGCCTTATCGATTAGCTCTAGTGCCGCATAAGGAGCTAGGGGAACCGTCCCAATTTTTGATTTCAATGCCTTTTTGGCGATTGAAACTGCCGGCCCCCAAATCATCAACCTTTCAAAGAGGTTAGGTTTGTTGGCTCGAATAACCTTCATCCCGCTAAGGACCTTATCCGCCCAAACAATCGAGTCTTCAATGAATCGCTGCGGTGGAAAGATTGCGTCTGCAATTCCCAAATCGAATGCCTCATTGGGGTTGAGCATGCGGTTCTGCCTGAGCGGGTTTTCGATGATCACTTTCAGCGCATTTCTGATTCCGATCAGATTGGGAAGCAGATAGGCTCCTCCCCAACCAGGAAGTAATCCAAGAAAGACTTCAGGCAAGGCAATTGCAGGAGCAGCTTCATTGACGGTTCGGTAATTTGCATTCAGCGCAATTTCCAAGCCTCCGCCCAAAGCCAAACCGTTTATAAAAACGAAAGTTGGGACTGGGAATTCGCCAAGTTTTCCCAGAGTGTAATGACCGAGCTCGACAACCAGCCTTCCAGCATGGAAAGAAGGGATGGATCCAACTTTAGATAAATCCGCTCCGGCTGCAAGAAAATATGGTTTTCCGGTAATTGCTACGGCATCGATTTCGCCGTTGGTTGCCCTTAGCTCCAGTTGCTCTAGAGTTTCAGCAAGTTCTTTCAGAGTCAATGGACCGAGGGTTGAGGGTCTGGTGTGATCTTTACCGTTGTCCAAGGTGATGAGGGCAAGTGTTTTGCCAGATGGAAGTTTGACATCGCTTTGGTAAGAGTGAGTGATTACCTCATCGGTATTTTCCCAAAGCTCTGCAAAGTGATCTAAGTTAGTCATGATTTTTTACCATCAAAGAATTGGTTTTCCCAAACTACAGTCGCACCCATTCCCAATCCGATGCAAAGCGTTGTGATTCCGTATCTGACTTCTGGTCTCATTTCGAATTGCCGGGAGAGTTGTGCCATCAATCTAACTCCACTTGCTGCAAGTGGGTGCCCGAAAGCAATCGCACCGCCCCAGGGATTAATTCGCGGATCATCATCCGAGATTCCAAAGTGACGCATAAAGGCGAGTACTTGAACTGCAAATGCTTCGTTGATTTCAATAATTCCAATGTCTCTAATGGTTAGGCCAGCTTTTCTAAGAGCCTTCTCGGTTGAAGGAATTGGACCAATTCCCATAATCTCTGGTTCAACCCCAGCAAAGGCAAAGGTGACCATGCGCATTCGAGGCTTTAGTCCAAAATCATTGACCGCCTTGTCCCCGGCAAGCAAAGAAATTGTTGCTCCATCGGTGAGTGGAGATGCGTTCCCAGCGGTTACCTTGCCACCGACTCTAAAAGGAGTTTTTAAATCTTTCATTCCCTCAAGAGTTGAATCGGGCCTTGGATGCTCGTCCCGATCCACCAAAATCAAGCCAGTTGGAGTTGAGGCTGAGACAGGAATCAAATCTTGTTGAATGAAATTCGCGGCGTAAGCCTTGGCCGCTTTTTGTTGAGAGGAAAGGGCAAAGGCGTCGCTTCGTTCCTTTGTGAGCTCAGGAAAGCGATCGTGGATTTTTTCAGCAGTGTTCCCCATGTTCAGGGCATCTGGGTTCACAAGTTTTTCAGCAAGAAAGCGTGGATTCGGATCAGCATCCAATCCCATCGGGTGTCGACCCATGTGCTCTACTCCCCCGGCCAAAACAACATCATATGCTCCAACACCTATCGCCGATCCCGTCATGGTTACTGCAGTAGTTGCCCCAGCACACATCCGATCCACCGCAAATCCAGGCACCGACAGAGGCAAGCCCGCAAGAATCGAAGTGGTCCGGCCAAGAGTAAGACCTTGATCTCCACTTTGTGTGGTAGCAGCAATGGCAACATCGTCTATTGCTTCCTTGGGCAAGTTTTGGTGGCGATCGAGCAGGCCAATCATTGCCTTGACTACTAGGTCGTCTGCTCTGGTTTGCCAGTAAACACCCTTTTCTCCCGCCTTTCCAAAGGGGGTGCGGACTCCATCAATAAAGTAGGTGTTTTGCATTTTAGGAGTTACCTTTCTTTAGGGTCTCGCGTCTTTTGGCCTCTGCGCCGAAGGCTAAATCACTCCGAATCAGGTTTTCATTTAGACCAAAGCTGTCAACTAGATCTAGCGCGTGAGGGCGAAGTCTTGGAAGCAATCTCCCATCGATGTAATCAGTTATTGCCTCAGCGCGATGAGAGGAGATTCTCCCGTTGATTAGGTACCAAGACAGGTTCTCTTCCAGAAGAGTGAAGCCGAAAAGATCGCGCAACCAGGTTAAAACCTTGAGGGTTTCAGGGTCTTCAATCTTTTTGAGAGCTGAGGTGAAGGCCTCCCACTGAATCAATTCTCCGTGAGCTTTGGCTGCCAAAATCAGATCGTTTTGGTGGCGATTAAATAGTTTTTCGGACTCCGCCTTGTCCTTGTTTCCTGAATGCTTAAGTTCATTGGCCAGCCGAGCAATCATGGTGTGAACCCGATCGGTCAGCAACTGGTGCTGATGCCCTTCATCCCGAACGAATCCTATCGATCTTGCTGTTGAACCAAAATCTGTCAAGGTTTGAGCTAAACCTCTTAAGCCACCTCGGTTGATTGCACGCTCGCCTACCTGCTCAACTACATACTGGGCCAAGGTTCCAAAATCTGCGGAGGCAAAAGCCTTCGAGTAATCGCCCAATAATCTTTTGGCAACAAGCTGAAGCAAAACGTTATTGTCGCCTTCGAAGGTTGCGTAAATATCTAAATCAGATCTCAATCCAACCAATCGATGCTCAGCCATAAATCCTTGTCCACCGCAGGCTTCGCGACACTGTTGAATTATCTCGAGAGCATTCCAAGTTGAGAGCGCCTTGGAAGCCGCTGCCACAGTTTCCAAATCCGCGCGAGTCTCTTCGGTATCGTTGCGACCGCTAAATACTTCATCGAATTGCTCTAGCAACTCAAGATGT
The DNA here is from genome assembly GCA_046074425.1 of Actinomycetota bacterium. Taxonomy (GTDB): domain Bacteria; phylum Actinomycetota; class Actinomycetes; order Actinomycetales; family Microbacteriaceae; genus Rhodoluna. The sequence continues at coordinate 7,378 of JBJTOG010000054.1, read as the reverse complement.
GCAAAAGCTTGAGCGTAAGTTTTTGCCAATGCTGGAAGCAGTCTTCTTTGGTGACGACCGTAATCCATAAGCACATGCTCTTCACCGGATTGCGATGGAAACTGTCTTCTTTCGTGGGCGTAGCGAATAGCAATTGTTAGAGCAATTTTCTGAGCGTTAGTCACACCGCCGGTAATGGATACTCTTCCCTGCACCAAGGTTCCAAGCATGGTGAAGAATCTTCTACCCTTGGATTCAATTGGCGAAGAGTAGGTTCCGTCTTCAGCAACTGATCCGTAGCGATTGAGTAACCAACTTCTTGGAATTCTTACGTTCGTGAAATGTAATCGGCCGTTATCAATTCCATTTAGTCCGCCCTTAACTCCATCATCATCTCCGCCAACTCCTGGGAGAAAATTTCCTTGATCATCTCTGAGTGGAACATAAAATGCATGAACACCTTGATTCTCACCTTTAGTAATCAGTTGGGCGAATACCACCGCTGCTTTTCCATGTATGGCAGCGTTGCCGATGTAATCTTTCCAAGCGTGACGAGATGGAGTGTGAATTACAAATTCTTTAGTTTCTTCGTCATATGTGGCAGTGGTCCCGATGTTTGCAACATCTGAGCCATGTCCAGTCTCAGTCATGGCAAAACAGCCCGGGGTTTCTAAAGATATGATTCCCGGGAGCAATTCTTCGTGGTGCTCATCGGTTCCCAGGTATAAGACGGCCGCACCAAAAAGTCCCCACTGAACTCCGTACTTAATCTGAAGGGAAGGATCTGCAAAGATCAGTTCTTCAAAGACCGTCAAGGAGCCACCTGGGTCGGCGCTCCCGCCAACTGATTTGGGAAATCCGTAAACCGTGGCCCCTTCATCAACAAGGAGCTTTAGTTGACCAAAGACTCTTTCCCGATGTTCGTGGTGGGTTAGTCCAACCTCTTGCCACATCTGTGGCTTCTCACAGATTGAGCGGGTGTGAAGACGGATGTCTTTCCATTTACCCAGCAGCATCTCACCCACCAGAGCAGAATCAACCTTGGGCATAAGTTCGCTTGACATCAGCACTCCTTCGTGTCGGTCTGATTCTAAGCAGGCAGCAATTCAAAGGGGTGTGAGGTCGTAAAAGTCTGTAATTAGGCACAAATCACACAAATTCGACCAGGGGATTCTTGTGTGAAACCTACAACAAACTGGGTGTTTTCTTAGAGGACTACTCGCCTTTGAATTCCACAGAAGTTTTGCTCAGAAATGCTGCCATAGCCGCTTGGGCATCTTTTGAAGCAGCCAGCTTGGCCAACCTTCGGCCTAGGTTGGCATCCTCTTCCGCTTCATCGGCGATCGCCGCCCGAGCCGACGCCAGAGTTGCCTGAACTGCAAGTGGTGCCTGAGCGGCAACCTGATTTGCTATTTCTAAGGCTCGCGGCTGGAGCTCTGATTTAGAAACTACTTCGCTAACTACTCCGATGCGCAGAGCCTCTTCGGCATCAAAGCTTTCTCCGGTCAGAAGGTAGCGCATGGCATTAGACCAACCGGCCACCCTTGGCAATCTCTTGGTTGCACCACCAAAGGGAAGAATCCCACGGGATACCTCAAGCTGAGCAAAGACCGCGTCATCGGAGGCTATAACAATCTCGGAATTCAGCGCCAGCTCCACCCCCAAGGTAAAGCAGGTTCCTTGAATTGCCATGACTACAGGTTTAGAAACTGGATCAGTTTGTATGCCCCAGGGGTCAACGCCACCTTCCGGGGTCATTGCCAACCCCTCGCTTGAAAGTCTCGGTGCAACATCTACTAGATCTAATCCAGCGGTGAAGTGATCACCGTGGGCAAAGAGCAATCCAACGCGCAAGCTTGGGTCCTTCTCCAACTCAGCATATGCGAGCGAAAGTTCCTGCAGCATTTGTAGATCGGCGGCGTTTAATTTCTCGGGCCGATTTAGACCCATTAGTAAAACGGAACCTTGCCGCTCTACGGTGACCCTCTGATCAGACATGACTAATTAGGCAGATTAGCTTCTATTAGCGAAATAATTTCTGGATCATCGGGCTTAGTAGTTGGACGAAATCTATGAATTGAACCATCTGGAAGCACTAAAAACTTTTCAAAGTTCCACTTGATTGGACCGGCCAAACCAGCAGAATCCTTGGTTTCAACCAAAGTTTTATACAGTGGGTGTCTGCCTTTTCCATTGACCTTAACTTTTTCAGTCATTGGAAAAGTTACTCCCCAGGTAGTTGAGCAATATTCGGCGATGTCGTTTTCATCTTTGAGTTCTTGTAAAAATTGGTTAGAAGGGCAACCCAAAACGGTAAATCCTCGATTTCCGTACTTTTTCTGAAGGTTCTCTAGAGCTTCATACTGTGGTGTAAGACCACACCGTGAAGCTACATTAACTACCAGAGCGACTTTCCCTTGAAATTCTGAAAAGTTGGTTTTGCGTCCATCAAGCATGGTCAGTTCTATTTGCGCCATCGTCATGTCTCGATTCTATGCCCCGAAGAGGTAGATTTATCTAGCTAGATTTAGCAATAGAAGAGGTGTTCTTGCACGTCGCAATATTTACCGATCAACATCCGCATTCCCTAGGTGGAGTTCAGACCTCGGTGCAGCTACAAAGAAAATACTTAAATCGCCAAGGCGTTGAAGTTACTGTTTTTGCCCCCAAGTCCAATAAAGCACAGCCCGACCCCAACATCAAAGTATTGCCGTCCCACTACCTCCCGATTGGCAGAGAGTACTCGGTGGTTTGGTCGCTAAGGCGAGCATCTAAATTCTGCGAAGAGAATTACAAAAATACTCAATTTGATGTCGTCCACATCCAGGGTGATTTTGCTGCCGCAAGTCTTGGTGTTGCGCTGGCAAAGGAGCACAACCTTCCGCTGGTTTACACCTCACACACCAATATCGATGTCATGGCCAACAAGCTGATTGGAAAACCATTCAAAATAGTTTTACTTCGCTTTTTCACCTGGCAATACGCACATTTTCTTGGAATCTCAAATCGCCCCAAACCAAACACTGCTTTTGAATACATGGCTTTCATTCACAAATTTGCTGATTTAGTGATTGCTCCGTCAAAGCATTTTTCCCAACTGCTAAAAGAAAATGACGTCAGCGACAGGGCTGAGGTAATGATCACCGGTGTCGATGATGATCTAATCGAAAAGATAGAGAGAAAAACCCCCTCACCTCAAAAACCGGTTCACTTTGTTTGGGCCGGAAGAATGCAGCCGGAAAAGAGGCTAATTCAAGCCATTGAGGCATTCGCCAAAGCTAAAACCAATGCCACTTTAGGTATCTACGGATTTGGCCCATTGGAGAAAGTTGCCAAACGACTGGTTCAGGCTCGGGGACTATCAAAACGTATTAAATTCCAAGGCAAGCTCAAGCACCAAGAGATTTTGCAGGTCTTTGCCGATGCTGACTGCGTGATGCAAACCAGCATTGGATTTGAGACTCAAGGGCTGACGGTTTACGAGGCATTGGCGGTTGGAACACCGACTTTGCTTTGTGATTCCAAAATTGCCGATGAGCTTCCCGCTGGAAGTGCTTGGTTAGATGAGAGCGAAACTATCCAAGGTCTTGCCAAAACCATAAAAAAGGCCAATAAAGAAATTTCTGAAGGGAACCCTCGAAGGGAACTTCTACTGGAGAGATCTTGGCTAAGACAAAGTGAGGTCAGCAAAAAGATGGTGACTCGCTACCGAGAACTTATTGCAGCAAAGGCGGCCTAGCTCCTTAGGTTTTGCTGACTTTAAAGCCAGATTCTTCCCAAACCCTCTCGGTTTGATTTGCCATTTCTTTTTTGACCAACACAAAATCAGTGTCGTGGGATGAAATAGCGAAAATGCTGATCCCAGCTTCAGCGAGCGGTTTTGCAACGGCCACCAGAATTCCAGTGAGTGAGAAATCCAGAGGTCCCTCAACTTCATAAAGAACCCAAGGGCCTTCCTTGGATTGAACAGATTCTTGTAATTCCAAGGAGCAAACCACCGAAACCTCCTTGGGAGAAATTGTTAGCGACCAAAAATCGTTTTGTGAATTTAGTTTTTCAATTAAGGACGCGATAACTTTCTCGAGTTTGTAAACAAAGAAGACAGGTGTATGGCGCAGTAAGTTAAGTTGCATTTTTTTATTTGTTTGGTTTGCGCGCTATCAAGGTGTAGCTAGCAGCTAACCTCGAAGGATTTTGCCTTAGTTGCCACTCGCCCAACTCTCCCACTTGTTCAAATTCCTCACCAAGCAGATTAAATGGAACCGTTTGATGTTCCTTGAATAGTTCAATTTGTAATCCAACATCCCAAAGTGCATTAAATATTTCTGAGAGTGCGTGATTGAAACTTATGTTTTTGGAGTGCTCGACTTTACCTTCGCCAGCGTAAGTGTCCTCTTCAATCATTTCAAAACCCGCTCCAGCGAAATAATTTAGATCAATAGCAATGTCCCCATTAGGCCTAGATTTCTCAAGAGTCCAGAGCATCGGGTGTCCCTCTCGAATAAATAGAAAACCACCAGGCACTAAAAGTTTCTCTACTACAGCTGCCCATTTGGTTATATCAGGTAGCCAGCAAATTGCACCAACTCCGGTATAGACAAAATCAAACTTTTCATTGGTCACATCGGGTGCGGAGTAAACATCACTTTCAATAGTTGAAAGCTCGTGTCCTAATTCATTTGCCAAGCCCTTCGCTGCCTCAAGGGCGGGGACTGAAAAATCAAGTGCAGTCATTTTCGCACCGAGTCGTATTAGCGAGATTGTGTCAGTACCGATATGTGATTGAAGATGAATTCCCTTTAGGCCAGAGATTTTCGGAAGGTAAGGAAGATCGAAGCGCACCACAGCGGAGAGGTAATTTGGATCTTTACGAAATTCCTCTAGGGCATAGCCTTTGATGTGAATTGGAACTCGGGAATCCCAATTGCGGCGATTCACTTCTAGATAGTCCTCGTCCAATTTTTACCCTTCGAGTTTTTACGCTACTTTTGATGGAGTACCCGCTAAGTTTACGGAGGCATTTTGAGCAAAAACTGGACCTTTCTCGGTCACCACGCTCACCTGCTTATTGCTCTAGATAAAAACCCGGATTACACAATTGACGAGCTTGCGTCGATATTGGGAATCACGGCCCGGTCGGTTACGAACGTACTTACGGACCTGGTCGAAGGTGGTTACCTCTCCCGGCTACGTGCGGGCCGAAGAAACAAGTACGAGATCAATCGTGACGCTCCACTTCGACACCTAACCAGCAGCGGAAAGACCGTTGGTGAATTGCTCGATTACCTAGGAAAATTCAAGTAATTTAGCCGTTTTGACTTGAAATTTTGTAATTCGGAGTCGATAATAGTAGAAATATATTTCAGGTAATTTTTTTCTACTATTGGAGGATTGTGGACGTACCACTCTGGCTCTGGCTTGGTGTCCTGGGTCTCATTTTGGCCATGTTGGCAATCGACCTAATAGCTCACCGCGATGCCCATGTGATCACCGTGAGGGAGGCCGCTTGGTGGTCAGCCGCTTGGGTGGCGCTTGGACTTGGTTTTGGTGGATTTCTGTGGTTCAGGTATGGACCTGAAATAGGACAGCAGTACTTTTCTGGATTCGTAATTGAGAAATCACTCGCCGTGGACAACGTCTTCATTTGGGCCATCATTTTTGCTGCATTCGCAGTTCCAAGAAAGTATCAACACCGAGTTCTGTTTCTGGGTGTATTGGGTGCATTAATCTTCCGCGGAATATTTATCGCTGCTGGCTACGCACTGATTTCAAGTTTCTCTTGGGTGCTTTACATCTTCGCCACGTTTTTGATCTTCACCGGAATTCAAATGCTTAGAAAAAGAAACGAACATCCGGATCCAACAAAATACAAATTTGTGAAATGGTTCAACAAGGTAGTTCCTACCGGAGATCGGTTTTATGGACAAAAACTTCTAGTTCGCATCGGTGGTGTGGTTGTTGCAACACCTTTACTAATGGTTCTCGCCTTGATTGAATTCACCGACATTGTTTTTGCTATTGATTCCATTCCAGCGATATTTGCTGTGACCGATGAACCGTTTGTGGTCTTTACAGCAAATGCGTTTGCGGTTTTGGGTTTGCGAGCGATGTATTTCTTACTCGCTGATCTTATTCACAGATTTATATATCTCAAGCACGGTTTATCAGTGATTTTAGTTTGGGTTGGAATCAAAATGGCGCTTCACGATTTTTACAAAGTCCCAACCACAATCTCACTAGCGGTAATTATTTTGGTTATTGCAGTAGCAGTCATTGCTTCGCTAATAAAAACCAGAGGGCAGACTAGGCACGAAGTTGACGTTGATTCCCGTCAGGTTTACGAAAACGCTAGCGAGGAAGAGATGAAGGAGCTTCAGCCTTTGTTCAGAAAGAAGAAAGTAGTTGCTTGAAGTTGCTATAGCTAACCTAACTTCGCCACCAGTTCTGGCGTTTGCCCTTGGTCTGCTTGCGGTTTCACTAAAGTCTGATCTTCGATTACCAGAACCGGTTTATCAAGCACTTTCTATTTACCTTTTACTGGGCATCGGAATTAAAGGTGGTGTTGCTCTCTCTTCTGCCTCCTTGATGGATGTTGTTTGGCCACTGCTTTCAGTTATGCTGCTTGGAACTTTGATTCCATTTGCTGCTTTTTACTTCTTGGGAGCTCTAACCAAGTTGGATGTTGTTAATCGTGGGGCTCTAGCTGCTCACTACGGCTCAACTTCTCTGGTCACATTTTCGGCAGCACTGATTTTCTTAGAGGCTCAATCGATTCCCTATGAAGGATTCGTCACCACGCTTCTGGCAGTCATGGAAATCCCTGGCATAGTGGTGGGTTTACTGCTAGCCGGAAGAGGCATCAGCAGAAAGTTGAACTGGGCAGAATCGCTTCGCGAGGTGCTCACCGGCAGGTCAATTTTGCTGCTCGCTGGTGGCCTGCTGCTTGGATTACTGACCGGATCTACCGGTTACGCAAGAATCGAACCCTTCTTTGGTTCGCTCTTTACAGGTGTATTGACTCTGTTCCTATTGGAGATGGGCATCGTTGCGGGTAGAAGACTTCCCGACATTCGCCAAGCTGGTTTTGGGCTGGTTGGATTCGCATTAGCCTTCCCGCTGGTTGCTGGTACAAGCGGAATTGTTGTTGCCCAGATTTCGGGAATGGGGGTTGGTGGTTCTGCGGTGGTTGGAGTGCTGGCCGCCTCGGCCTCCTACATTGCAGCTCCAGCTGCCGTGCGTCTTGCTATTCCGGAGGCTAGCCCAGGCATTTACCTAACTGCTTCGCTTGGAATTACCTTTCCCTTTAACCTGATATTCGGAATTCCAATTCTGGTTTCCCTTAGCGGCCTGCTTGGAGGTTTGTTTTGATACTCTCATCGCGCAAATTAATCACCATCGT
>JBJTOG010000053.1:0-5229 GCA_046074425.1 Actinomycetota bacterium | reverse complement strand
CACTCCGTGGAACTACCCGATGACGATTGCCAGCTGGGGATTTGCTCCCGCATTGGCAGCCGGAAATGCGGTGGTTCTAAAGCCAGCGGAGTGGACTCCGTTATCGAGTATGTTTCTGGCCAAATTAGCTCTGGAAGCCGGATTGCCTGAGGGGCTTTTCACAGTCTTACCTGGCGAAGGTTCGGTTATCGGATCTGGAATGATTTGTCACCCTAAAGTTGGAAAAATAGTCTTCACCGGATCCACGGTCACAGGAAAACTCGTAATGCGCCAGGCAGCCGATCAAGTGAAACGAGTAACTCTTGAGCTAGGTGGCAAAAGCGCCAATATCGTCTTTGCCGATGCCGATGTCGATAAAGCAGCTGCAACCGCGCCTGGTTCGGTTTTTGAAAATTCCGGTCAAGACTGCTGTGCCAGAAGTCGAATTCTGGTTCAAGATTCAGTTTATGACCGCTTCATGGAAGGCTTGGAAAAATCGGTAAAGGCCTTCAAGGTTGGCGATCCGACAAAGGAAGACACCGAAATGGGTCCACTGGTTGCTAAAAAGCACTTTGACAAAGTTTCCAGCTACCTTACCGATGGCAACATTGCCTTCCGTGGCTCAGCTCCAGAAGGTAAGGGTTACTTCTTCGCCCCCACAGTGCTAGAGGCTAAATCCCCAACCGATCGCTGCATGGCAGAGGAAATCTTTGGACCGGTGGTTTCGGTCTATCGATTCAAAGACGAGGCCGAGGCGATATCGATTGCCAATAGCACCGAATATGGCCTAAGCGGTTCGATATGGACGCGCGATATTGGAAAAGCCATTCGGGTATCGCGAGAGGTGGAAAGTGGCAATCTATCTGTCAACTCACACTCCTCAGTTCGATACAACACACCGTTTGGTGGTTTTAAGCAATCTGGTCTCGGTCGCGAGCTTGGCCCTGACGCACCACTACATTTCACCGAAGAAAAAATCGTTTACTACCCAGCCGACTAGGAGAAAAAAGAAATGACAATAGCAAAAGTGGATCTAACTCAGAGACTAGCTGGCAAGGTGGCCGTGATTACCGGCGGTGGTTCGGGAATCGGGCTAGCAACCGCTCGACGCTTTGCAGCTGAAGGCGCCAAAGTGGTTATTGGAGATATGGACCCAGTGGCCGGCGAAAAGGCTGCAGCCGAAGTCGGCGGCAGATTCGTTCAGGTAAACGTTGCGGTAGAAGATGAGGTAAACAATCTTTTCGATACCGCTGCCAAACTCTACGGAAGCGTAGACATCGCGTTTAATAATGCTGGTATCTCTCCCGCCGACGATGACTCGATTGAATCCACCGAGCTACCGGCTTGGGACAAAGTTCAAAATGTCAATCTAAAAAGCGTTTACCTCTGCTGCCGAGCAGCCCTTCGTCACATGACCAAGCAAGGTTCGGGATCAATTATCAATACTGCATCTTTCGTCGCCGTGATGGGTTCTGCCACTAGCCAGATCTCTTACACCGCATCCAAAGGTGGGGTGCTGGCAATGAGTCGGGAGCTAGGCGTCCAGTTCGCTCGTCAGGGCATCCGGGTAAACGCTTTGTGCCCAGGACCAGTTAACACCCCGCTGCTTCAGGAACTCTTCGCCAAAGACCCAGCTCGCGCTGCTCGTCGACTAATACACATCCCAATTGGTCGATTTGCCCAGCCCGAAGAATTGGCAGCCGCGGTAGCGTTTTTAGCCTCCGATGATAGTTCTTTCATTACCGGCTCCACCTTCTTAGTTGACGGTGGAATTTCTGGTCACTACGTAACCCCAGAGTGATGAATGAGCAAGGCGAAATGCTTCCCGTTGAACTCGGGAATACTTCGCTGCTGCTTAAAAGAATTCGAAGTGGTAACACCTTTGAGGAAACCGTCGAACGTATTCTTCAAACCATAAGGCTTGGCCTCGCTCACCCCGGCGATAGATTGCCGGGTGAGCGAGAGCTTGCCGCCATGCTCGCAGTTTCCAGAGACACAATTCGAGAGGCAACTTCCTCTCTTGCTGAGGCTGGCTTTTTAGTTATTCGCCGAGGTCGCTACGGAGGAACCTTCGTTGCCGAAACTCTTCCGGAAGACAAAAAGAGTTCAGCTCAGAGCACTTTTAGTGAAATTGACGATGTCTTGATATTTCGAGAAGTTGTTGAGTGCGGGGCGGCCTATGCCGCCGCCGGCGCCGAACTTTCCAAAGAAGTTCGCAATGCACTTTGGGTAGCGCACGAAGAGACAAGCGCTGCGAAACCTCGGGAATATCGAAGATTGGATTCAAGGCTTCATTTGCTCATCGCAGAGGTAACCGGCTCCGGAAAACTTGTCACCGAAGTGGCCTACTCAAGAATGCGAGTGAACGAATTGCTGGATCAGATTCCACTGCTGCCTCCAAACATCGCACACTCAAATCAGCAGCACGAGGCAATTATTAGCGCAATCCTGCGAGGTAATTCTTCAGAGGCGGAAATCGCAATGCGGGATCACCTAGCCGGATCGGCTGCATTACTTAGAGGATTTTTGGGCTAGTCCTCGTCAATTCGCTTGCTGCTAACTTTTGCAATTCGGTTATAGGAGCCACGATGAACTCTAGGTGCTGGACGCACCTCACCTCGCCGATCATCACCGGGAAGCGGGTTTCGAGTGAAAATATCTCGATACTCTGCCGATTCAAGTCTCCAAGGAACCAAAGTAACCATCACACCCCGTAGATACATCAGCTGCTTGCGCAATCTGGAAGCACGGTGGTTATGGAATATGTGTTCCCACCAGTGCCCAACTACCAACTTCGGTAGGTATACCGAAATGCGCTCATCTTTGTGCTTGGATCGGTGATCTCTCAGGAATTCAATTAGCGGTTGAGTGAATTCTCGATATGGGGATTCGATTATCCGAAGCGGTAATCCAAGCTCTTTCTGATATTTCTTCCACTGTTTAGCAAAATCTTTTGCAGCTGCCTCATCAATAGCGATGTGAACCGCTTCCAATTTGGTGTGTCTAGAAGACAGGGCGTAATCCAGCGCCTTTAGCTGTGGCTTATTGAGCTTGTCCATCAGCACTACCGCATAATCACCCTTGGCACCAAAAACAGTCTTGGAATCTAGCGCGACTTCTTTCTCAACCTGCTCGTAATACCTCCTGGTATAAAACATCACTGCAAAAAGCGTCGGCATGATGATAAAAACCAGCCAAGCACCGTGAGTAAATTTAGTGATTGTCACGATCACTAATACCGTCCCGGTGAGTACAGCCCCAAGCCCATTAATTACGATTCCGGAAAGTGCCTCGCGGCGACGGCCTCGATACTCCTCCTTGGTATGCCCTCTCTTTCCATCCAACATTCGCTTCCAGTGTTTGAGCATTCCAATCTGGCCAACGGTGAAGGCGGTAAAGACTCCGAGGATGTAAAGCTGAATTAGCCCAGTTACCGAGGCCTGATAGATAAGTAGTAGCCCCATCGCTGCCAGCATCAGCGAAAGCATTCCGTTTGAAAAGACCAAGCGGTCTCCCCGCGTTAGCAAAGCCTTGGGAGCAAACTTGTCTTTTGCCAAAACGCTGCTGAGAAGGGGGAATCCGTTAAATGCTGTGTTTGCTGCAAGCAGCAGAACGCAGGCGGTAGCGGCCTGAATCAAATAAAACATAATCGAACCAGAGCCAAACACCGCCGTGGCAATTTGAGCCATTACCGAAAGTTGAGGATCGGTAGCACAGCCCGCCCAGTCAATTAGTTGCTTACAGGGGTGCTCGGCGTATTTAACTCCGGCGATCAGGCCCAGGCTGATGATCCCAACGAACATGGTGATCGAAAGGACACCCATCATCATCAGTGTCAATTGTGCATTTTTGATCTTTGGTTCCCTAAAGGCAGGGACACCATTTGAGATCGCTTCGACTCCAGTTAGAGCAGCCGAACCGGAGGCGAAGGCACGAAGTAAAAGCAGGATGAAGGCGGCTTGAGTGTTAGATGCCATCACATCTACCACTTGAAGATCATATTGGGCACTTGGAGCCACCAGCTGTGCGCCGGATAAAACTTTTACCAGGCCGCTTCCTATCATCACTAGAACGGATCCCACGAACAAATAGGTCGGAATAGCGAAAGCGAAGCCCGATTCTCTTACACCTCGAAGATTGACCGCTGTTAGCAGGATTAGAAATCCAATAGCCAGCTCAACACGGTAAGGGTTTAATTCTGGAAAAGCCGAAATGATGTTATCTGTACCAGCGGCTATCGATACAGCCACTGTCATCACGTAATCAAGTAACAATGCCGATGCCACCAGCAGGGCTGGTTTCTTACCTAGATTTGTCATGGCAACTTCATAGTCACCACCACCAGAAGGATAAGCGGCGATGATGCGGCGGTAGCTGAGAATCACAACCGCAAGTAATAAAACAATCACAGCCGCAATCGGTGGTGCAAATGCCAAAAAGCTCATCCCACCTAGGGTGAGAATCATTAGTAACTCTTGCGGTCCGTAGGCAACTGAAGATAGCGGGTCTGAGGAGAATATGGGTAATGCAATAGATTTGGGCAGCAGCTGGTGCTTCAAATTAGAACTGGCTAGCTTGCTGCCGATAATTAACCGTTTGGGGCTAAGTTCTTCTGACACAAGCTAGAACTCTACTCCTAAAAATAACCAAAGAAGCTCAAGAGGCTATAGCCTCACAGGCCTTTTGTTCAAAGCAAATCGAAGTAAACAGTGACTATTTGGCTAGCGTCGCGAACTTCATAGCCGCAACTTTCCCAGAATTCTCGGTGTGATTTTCGAAAATCATCCCCGGTTAGATCGCCCTCCGCTTCCGCTAGAGCAAATTCATCGGACACCTCAGCAAAGGGCACTACCGCCACCTTGGTCACCTTGATTCGGCCGACTTCTTCGGAATTGTTTCCAAGGACCACCAAGACTTCGCCAACTGTTTCGATTGGTTCACCTTCTTGGATGTAATCCTCATTCAGTAATCCAGCCGTTGCTCGTTTGTTACCGTTCAAAAGACAATCGAGAATTCGCGCTCTTGATTCACCTGGATTGCCAAACTCAATGGTTCTGAGTCCGTCTACTTTTGCAAAAGCCATTTTTTTGGCTAGTTCACGCTAAAGCGTTTGTTGTCAATTGCCTCGGCCGAGCCATCCTTCGGAGAAATTGACTTCACTTCAAAGATGTATTCACCTGGAGCAAGATCCCTTGGCAGCTCAACCGACCAGTCCCCTCTTTCTGGGCAACCAGAAGAAGCGGTGACGGA
>JBJTOG010000052.1:0-4427 GCA_046074425.1 Actinomycetota bacterium | reverse complement strand
AACACTGTTTTCCGCCTCGGTCAGAGACAACGTTCTGCTAGGTCGCGAGGGGGCTAGCGAAGAAGATCTGAAGCAGGCACTTCAAATTGCCCAGGCTGATTTTGTCTATTCTTTGCCCGAAGGATTAGACACAAAAATTGGCGAGGAAGGTCTTTCCCTTTCTGGTGGCCAGCGCCAACGATTGGCACTGGCCAGAGCGGTTGCTGCAAAGCCAGAAGTGCTGGTGCTTGATGATCCGCTTTCCGCGCTGGATGTTGACACCGAAGCTTTGGTCGAAGCAGCGCTTCGAGACGTACTTCAAAACACCACAGCACTAATCGTTGCTCACCGGCCCTCAACCGTTCAGTTAGCAGACAAGGTTGCGCTTATGCAGGATGGCCAAATCGTTGCATTTGGGAAGCACGCCGACTTGCTTGCTCAAAATGAGCACTATCGATTTGTAATTTCATCACTTGATTCTCAGGGAAATGAAATCGAGGTGGGACGATGAGCATGCAGGGAGTAGCCGGCGAAGACAAGATTGAGCTGAGCAAAGAGGAATCACTTGCTGTAAAGCTCAGGGCGCGAAAGCTTCTGTTCTCGCTGATTTATCCAGTTCGACTTAGGCTCATTCTCAGTTTTGCCATTGTGGTTGTTTCACAGGCTCTGAGGGTGACAGGGCCTGCCTTGATTGCACTTGGTATCGACTGGGCGTTGCCACAGGCGATGAAGTCTGAAACCACTCCATTATTTTTAGTGGTCGGCGGCTATCTCTTTGCTGCCGTTGCAACCGCTTCCTTGATTAGTTGGTTCATGAGATACGCGGCAAGAATTAACCAGGATGTATTGCTTGATCTTCGGCAGCGTATCTTTGTTCACACTCAAAAGCTTTCCTTGGAATTCCACGAAAAATACACCTCCGGCAGGGTAATTTCTAGGCAGACCTCTGATCTCGATGCCATCAAAGAGCTATTAGATTCTGGTGGCAACGAGATGATTGCCGGAATTCTTTACATGCTCTTTACTGCCACCGCTCTTGTGCTACTCGATGCCCCAAGCTTTGGGGTTTTAGTTATTAGTTGGATACCGCTTTACTTCTTGACCAGATGGTTCCAAGTTCGCTCAAAACTTATGTTCCGAGAGTCTCGGGTTGCTTCGGCGAAACTGATTGTTCACTTCGTTGAAACTATGACCGGAATTCGAGCAGTAAAGGCCTTCCGCAAGGAAAAACGTAATCAGAAGGACTACGGCGTCTTGGTAGAAAACTATCGAGATATTAATGCCAAAGTGATTCAGCTTTTTGGAATCTATGATCCAGGTCTTATCTTCATTGGAAACATTGCTGTTGCCGCTATTTTGCTCTTTGGTGGAGCCAGAGTTCTGGATGGCTCTTTGGGGCTAGGCGTTTTAACCGCAGCGATTCTTTACGCTCGCAGGTTCTTTGATCCAATGGAAGATCTGGCGATGTTTTATAACTCCTACCAGTCCGCTAACTCCTCACTTGAGAAGATTTCTGGTGTCCTAGAGGAGAGACCATCGGTTCCGGAGGCGTCAAATCCGAAGAAACTTACTGAGCCAAAAGGTGAATTGGTATTTGATGCCATTGCTTTCCATTATTCAAATGGCGTTGAGGTTATTCCAAAGCTCGAACTAAGAGTTCCAGCTGGTCAAACGGTTGCATTAGTTGGAACCACCGGAGCAGGTAAGTCAACTATCGCCAAGCTCATCTCGCGTTTTTATGACCCCACTGGCGGTTCGCTTCGCCTAGACGGAATAGATCTTCGCGAAATCAGCTCAAAGGATTTGCGCAAGGCAGTCGTGATGGTAACCCAGGAGGCCTACCTTTTCTCCGGCTCGGTCGCCGACAATATTGCTCTGGGAAAGCCCGATGCAACTCCGGATGAGATCGAAGCGGCTGCTAAAGCGGTAGGAGCTCACGAATTCATCATGGGATTACCGGATGGGTATTCGACCGATGTTAATAAACGTGGTGGTCGAGTAAGCGCTGGACAACGACAGTTAATTTCTTTTGTCCGTGCTTTTATAGCCAACCCTGCGGTGCTGATTTTGGACGAAGCCACCAGTTCTTTAGATGTTCCTTCTGAACGTTTGGTTCAGTATGGACTGCGGACTCTGCTTCGGGGCAGAACCGCAATCATTATTGCCCACCGGCTCTCTACTGTTGCGATAGCGGATCGGGTGCTGGTTTTGGAGCACGGCAAGGTGCTGGAGGATGGTTCTCCTAAGGAGCTGATTGCTGGAACTGGCAAATTCGCCAAGATGCACGCAGCCTGGCGCAATTCCCTCGTTTAACGAAGGATTGCAACAGCACTTTGACTTGGTATCGTGAGGTTCAGTTTCCCGCTTCCATCCACCACAATCTCGCTACCTGGGCAGTCATTTTTGACGCCTGGTTTTTCCAAAAGGTTGCAATAAGTTCCCTGGGGAAGCGAGCTCTGAAAAATCTTGGTTATCGCTTTGGCACCGGCATTTATGGCAAAGAAGCCCCTATCTCCTCTACCAAATGAGGCGTAGGAAGAGTGATAGCTGTAGTTGGTGGTTTCTAATCCTTTGGTCGCGCTTCGCCAGCCAATCATTGTCCCGATCGCTTTGGAATTCTGTTGGCAAAACCAACCGATTGAACAATTAGCGTCTTTGACTTTTCCGCCTTCATCAAGCGGTGGTGGGGCATCGTAGTCATCGAATTGGTAACCGCTATAAAGCATCGGAGTTCCAAAATCTACTGCCAGCATGAAAAGTGTCGCTAATTCAAACGCTTCGGGATTGTCGCTTGGGGATAGCGATCTCCCATTACGTTCGGTGTCATGATTAGAAACAAAGGAAATTGCACTTTGAGATTCCTCAATCTCTCCGGAATTTATCGCTCGAGCCATGTTAGGAACTCGTCGTTTATCGAACGAGGTTGCCAGCGAAGAAAAACCAAAATCCCAGACTTTTCCGAATTCGGTGTATTCAGCTGGTTGAATTGGCTCGCCATAGCCCTTGATTACTTCTGAGTAAATATTGGTTCCAGCAGGTAATTGGCTAACAATCCCTTTTAAGTCTTTGGCGTCGATGTGCTTTGCGGCATCAATTCGAAATCCCTTAACTCCAAGCGATAGAAGATCCAAAAGATATAAAACGATGGTGCTCTGTACCTTGTCTTTCTCGGTTGCCAAATCCGAGAGTCCAAGCAACTCACAGGTTTGAACCTGTGCCTTATTGCTGTAGCTGGCAATTTGGTTGTCGTCGGTCAAACCGCAATTGTGAAAATCGGACTCCTCGTATAGCCCGGGGTAGTCATACTTTTCAAATTGAGTTCCGGCCCAGCCAATTCCGGAAGAAGCGCTCATGTGATTAATAACGGCATCGGCAATTACCGAAACTCCGCTTTGCTCGCAGGTCCTAACCATCTGGGCAAATTCTTCCCTAGAACCGAGTCTGGATTCAATTTGGTAACTCACTGGCTGATACTGCACCCACCACGGATCTCCCGTGATGTGCTCCTGAGCTGGCGAAATAAGTACCCAAGAAATTCCCTGTGGGCCAAGGGTCTCTTTGCATTCTCTTGCGACTGAATTCCAGTTGAACATAAACAGCTGAATTCCAACATCCGAATCTTGTTGGTTAGCCGAGCATCCAGATAGAAGTAGCACTGCCGAGATAAAAAAGGCAATTGCTGGTGAGCTGCGCATGCCAGATAGCCTAGCTCTCAGCCACGGTGCAGTTGCGAATTCGGTAGTCTGGAAGGGTTTGAAACCCCGTTTTAGGAAAGTTTGGTTATGGAAAAAATCAAGGTAGTTGGCAAAGTCGTTGAGCTCGATGGCGATGAAATGACCCGTATCATCTGGCAAAACATCAAGGATTCTTTGATTTTGCCGTTTTTGGACGTGGACTTAGATTATTTTGACCTTTCGATTCAAAACCGCGATGCCACTGACGACCAAGTAACTATTGATGCCGCCCACGCGATTCGCGAGCACGGGGTTGGGGTGAAATGCGCGACCATCACTCCGGATGAGGCAAGAGTCAAAGAGTTCTCACTCAAGAAGATGTGGAAATCGCCCAATGGGACCATTAGAAACATTCTCGATGGGGTGGTTTTCCGAGAGCCGATTATCATTTCAAACGTTCCCAGACTGGTGCCCGGTTGGACAAAGCCGATTGTTATCGGTCGTCACGCTCACGGAGATCAGTACAAAGCAACTGATATAAAGATTCCCGGTAAGGGAACTGTAACCATGACCTTTACTCCAGAGAACGGCGAACCTCAAACCTGGACCATCGCTGATTACCCCGAGGCAGGCGGAGTTGCGATGGGAATGTATAACTACATGGAGTCGATTCGCGACTTTGCCAGAGCTTCGTTTAACTACGGTCTAGCAAGAAACTATCCGGTATACCTTTCCACCAAAAACACCATCTTGAAGGCCTACGATGGAGCATTC
>JBJTOG010000051.1:0-6174 GCA_046074425.1 Actinomycetota bacterium | reverse complement strand
TTAACCGCCTGATTGAAGGCGGAGCCGAGGTGCTAGCCAAGTTGGAGTTTTATAACCCGACCGCCTCTGTGAAGGATCGGCTCGGTATTGCCATCATTGACGCCGCCGAAGCAAATGGCCAGCTCAAGCCCGGTGACACCGTGGTTGAGGCAACCAGTGGAAATACCGGTATCGCAATTGCCATGGTGGCTGCAGCCCGCGGTTACAAGGCGATTCTCACAATGCCAGAATCCGTTAGCTTAGAGCGCCGAACCCTGCTTCGTGCCTTCGGTGCTGAACTCATTCTCACTCCCGCCTCCGAAGGGATGACTGGAGCTGTTAATCGCGCCGAGGCAATTGCCAAAGAAACCGGAGCGCTTCCAGTTCGACAGTTTGCCAATGAGGCCAATCCAGCTATTCACCGCCGCACCACCGCCGAAGAAATCTGGCGAGATACCGATGGCGAGGTTGCCGCATTGGTCGCCGGAGTTGGCACCGGCGGAACTATAACTGGAACCGGACAACGTCTAAAAGAACTCAACCCAAACATTAAAGTATTTGCCGTTGAGCCAGAAGCTTCACCGCTACTAAACGGCGGTGCGCCAGGTCCTCACCCGATTCAAGGAATTGGTCCAAACTTCATTCCAGAAATCTTGGACCGTGAAGTTTATGACGAAGTTATCGATGTGCCAGCAGAAAAGGCAATCGCCTTCGCTCGCCGAGCAGCAACCGAAGAAGGAATTTTGGCCGGAATTTCATCTGGTGCTGCTTTATACGCAGCATCTTTGGTGGCTGCCAAAGAAGAATTTGCCGGAAAGAAAGTGGTTGTAATCATTCCTTCCTTTGGCGAAAGATACCTTTCGACTGTGCTTTATGCCGATCTAAAAGAAGAAAAGTAACTTTTGAGCATTCGAGAAGATATTTCGGCGGGTTTGGCCCGCGATCCAGCAACCAGAACTGGTTGGGAGCTCTTTGTTACCTCCCCCGGCCTGCACGCGATTTGGGTTTACCGAATTGCCCACCTACTTTGGAAGGCAAAGCGAAGAATTTTGGCTCGCATGCTCTCAAACTGGGCACGATTTTTTAGTGGAATTGAAATTCATCCCGGGGCAACAATTGGCAAACGTTTCGTGATTGACCACGGCATCGGGGTGGTAATCGGTGAAACGGCAATCATTGGCGATGACGTATTGATCTATCACGGTGTCACCTTGGGCGCCAAAGAAAACATCGAAACCGATCGACACCCCATCATTGGTTCACACGTCGTTTTGGGCGCCGGATCGAAAATAATTGGCCGAATACAGGTTGGCGATAACTGCTATGTCGGGGCCAACACTGTGGTAACCAAAGATGTCCCAGCTGGATCGACCGTGGTCGGACAAACTGGGAAAGTGCTAACCAAAAAAGACGCTGAAGATGGTCACTGGACTTCACACGAATACGTGATCTAAGACTTTTTACCGGCTTTGGCCTCTGCTATTTTTGCTAGGCGAACCCTGATTAGCTTTCGAATTAGTGCTTTAGGGAGTGGCTTGTCGCTAGGAAATCGCAAAGTTCCAGCCGAAGTCTCATAGCCCTTCAGTTCTTCATATAGCTCTGGAATTACCAGCGAGGAGTGCGGGAAGAAACTGCAGTGATTCTTGAAGGCATCAATGCCACAAATTACTTTTCCATCTAATTTGAAACCTGGAAAACCGTAAGAAATAACCTGCTCGGCTTCTGGAATCACCTCAAGAATGCGCCTTCTAACTTCAATTAGATTGCTGCGGGCGGGCTCAGGAATCTTTGCTAGATAGCTATCTACCTCTTTGGCGCTCATTGCCTGCTACCTAACCAAAAGATCTGCTGTCACGGAATTATCGAGGAAGTAAGTGGCGCCTTCTAAACGGATGCGGAAGCTGTATTCACCCTTTTTGCTTGGCGATAAAACCTCAATCTTTGCAATTCCCTTGTTATTGGTTTTCACCGAATAGTTTTTGCCGCGATAGCGGAAAGTAATCTTTTGATTCTTTACTGGGTTTCCAGTTTCGGCAACCAACTTTGCCTTTAGTGAGATTTTGGTTGAGCGATTCACTTCGGATGCGGAGCGATTCTCAAGTTCGGTTTGAAGTTTTGGAGAGTTCAGGCAGTCAACATTGACATCCAGATTCAGTTCGGGATCGATGTATTGGGCGAGTCGCAACCTGCCGCCAGTAAAGCCCACCCTCGTCGAACAGCGCTCAATAGAAAGCAGGGCGTTGCTCGCGGTTGCTTCCCAGGCTGGATAATCGGAAAAGATTGTGGTTCCTCCGGTTATTTCACCCCACTGGTAGGAATTGGAATAGAAACCAATTCTTCTCACTCCAATCGATTTGAGATAGCTAAGTGCCCCCTTGAGAACTTCAACATTTTTAGCGCTCGAATTGCGCCAACTGTTTTCGGTTTCAACATCTAACCATATGAAATTTTGCTTAGGATCCCCATAGCCCAGGCTCTGAAAGGCCAGTTCGGCCCTGGCTACTGAGTCCTTGGCAAAGTTGTAACCGTAGTTGAAAGCGCAACCAGAGCTGTCAGGGTCAGACGCTATACAGCTCTTGGGTGATTTTTGACCAATTGGCCAAAAGGAAGATAATTCAGGGCCGGGGTTTGCGGTATTGATATAAAGCTGTGCTGTGGCACCCGCCCAGCTCAATTGCTGCTGTAAGCAAGGGTTCTCGGAAAATGGAAGTCCGTTGTTGACACCGATGATTTTGAAGGCACCATCAAGTGGAAGAGTGACGGAACATTGCGGCCAAGAAACGTCGTAGCCAAATAGTGGATCAATGCTCGCGGCAGCCGGGTTTGAAATTCCCAAAGTTGCTGCGCAGGCTACGGCCAAGCCAGCGGCTAATTTTCTTTTCACCCACTAAGCCTAAATGCCGAAATGGGCGTTAGTTATGACCTTTTAGGAAGAGCTCAAGATTGTCTAGGTAACTCTCCATGCCCTCGCGAGAGGCATCAGCTTGTTCGCTTGGCATTTCCCCAAACTGAGAAAACCTAACCCAACTTGATGCGCCCCGGTCTTCAAAATCAATCACGATTTTGTGTGCCTCGGGTGATTCAATTCGGGCGGCAAATTCCAACTCGTCCTGGGAGTAGTTCATGGTGTGTGCCAATTTTTTGTGAAGCTCAACTTCTGAGAACAATCCCCAAAAGTAGGCATTGAAGCCATTCGCCGAAACATCCACAGCAATTGCCCAGGACCCTCCAACAACTGTTTCGGATGTAGCGGAACCTGGAACCACATTCAGAAATACCGGCGAGTACCACTTTTCTAAAGCGGTCGGATTAACCCAGGCCTCCCAAAGAGTTGGTATGGTAACTGGGTATTCGCGTTCGACGAAATAAAGTGGCTTTTCCATTAGACGTTGAACCTGAATTCCACCACGTCACCATCTTGCATGATGTAGTCCTTGCCTTCCATGCGAACTTTACCTTTTGCTTTAGCTTCGGCCATTGACCCGGCCGCAATCAGATCATCAAAAGAAACAATCTCAGCTTTGATGAATCCGCGTTGGAAGTCGGTGTGAATTACCCCAGCAGCCTGTGGCGCACTCCAACCCTGTCTAATGGTCCAGGCTCTGGTCTCTTTAGGTCCAGCGGTGAGGTAGGTCTGCAATCCAAGAGTTCTAAATCCAATTCGGGCCAGCTGATCAAGGCCGGATTCATCCTGGCCTAGCGAGGAAAGCAATTCAGCTGCCTCCTCTGGCTCTAAATCAATTAGCTCAGATTCCACCTTGGCATCCAAAAACACAGCCTCGGCCGGAGCAACTAAGGCGGCGAGCGCAGCCTTCTTGCCGCTATCGGTGAGGATTCCCTCATCAACATTGAAAACGTAAATGATTGGTTTTGAAGTCAGGAGCCCGAGCTCCTTGATGGATGTCAAATCCAATTCACTGGCGGAAAGTGGTTTTCCTTGATTTAGCCAAGCCAGAGCCGAATCAATTGCAGTGAGGGCCTCAGGTTCGACCTTTTTGCCTTTCACTTCTTTTTCAATTCTGGGACGAGCTTTTTCTAAAGTTTGCATATCGGCCAGAATCAGCTCTGTGTTGATGGTCTCGATATCGCTTTGCGGTTCGACCTTGCCATCAACGTGGACTACGTCAGAATCTGTAAAGCCTCGCACCACTTGGGCAATAGCATCAGCTTCTCTGATGTTTGCCAGGAATTGATTGCCTAGCCCCTCTCCTTCGGAGGCACCCTTCACGATTCCAGCGATGTCTACGAAGGAAACCGGTGCAGGAAGTATCTTCTCGCTTCCAAAAATCTTGGCTAATTTGGCTAGTCTCTCATCGGGGAGGTTCACTACGCCCACATTTGGCTCAATGGTGGCGAAGGGATAGTTCGCGGCCAGAACGTTGTTTTTAGTGAGTGCGTTGAAGAGGGTTGACTTTCCCACATTGGGAAGTCCCACGATACCTATTGTTAGAGCCACGGGATACCACTCTAGTCGCAGGTGGCAAACTGTTGTGGTGTCTTTAGATTTCACGGCGATCGATTTTGAAACCGCCAATTCATCGCCAGCCAGTCCCTGTGCCGTTGGGCTGGTTCGAGTTCGCGGTGGTGAAATTAGCGAAACGCTGGAATTGCTTTTTCGACCTCCCTATCCAAATAACTGGTTTAGCGAATTCAACATCAGAGTCCACGGCATCAAACCAGAAATGATTGAAAATGCTCCTGAATTCCCTGACGCTTTGGAACAAATGTTGGGGTTCATTGAATCCGACACCCTTATCGCACACAACGCCCCATTTGATATGGGAGTGCTTCGAGCATCAGCCGAGCTCATCGGCACTGAATTACCGACACTAAGCTACCTCTGCTCGCTGCAGCTAGCTAGGAAAACCTATAACCTCGAAAGCTATCGTCTAAATGAAGTTTCTTACGCTATCGGCCATGAAGAGTTTAGGCACCACGATGCCTTGGCTGACAGCGATGCCTGCGCTCGGATCGTAATTCATGCGGCAGCAAGGCACGGAGCCAATGACCTAGTCGAATTAGCCAAAATTACTCGGCTCGCCCTAAAAACCCTTTAGAAAGAACTCGGTTGTCGGCTGAGAATGGCATAGTTCTAAGCATGGAACTTATCTATCTGGCAATTGGTCTAACGGTCGGCGCGTTAATTGGCTACTTGGTTGCAAAGTTATCGGCTAGCGGAAAAGCCGGGTCGGACTCCAATTCCAGGCTAGCCGCTGCCGAGGCAACGGTTGAAGGGTTGCGAGCTCAGCTAGAACGTGCCGAGGCGGATCGTAAAGAACGGGAAGAGAGGGAGCGGGAAGAAAATCGCCTTCTCAAAGAATTGGCTCCGGTTAAAGACCGACTGGAGCAAATGCAGCGAAGCGTTGCCGAGTTGGAAAAGGAACGCACCGAGCAGTTTGGCACTATTCAGGAGCAGCTCAAAAATGCAGTCGCCTCCGATGAACAACTGAGGCGAACTACCCTTGCGCTTTCACAGGCGCTTTCCTCAAATTCGATCAGAGGAGTTTGGGGAGAAACTCAACTTCGTAGGTTAGTTGAACTTGCTGGTTTGATAAAGCATGCCGATTTCGAAGAGCAGGCTAGCTTTTCAACCAACGCTGGTTCGGGAAGAGCGGATTTGGTCATCACCTTGCCAGGCGGAAAATCTCTGGCAATTGATTCCAAGGTCCCATTCAATTCCTACCAGGAGGCTTCAGCAATCTCGGAACTGGCCGAGGGGGATGAAGCAAAACGTCGCTCAGAATTATTAGCGGCGCATGTGAAGGCGATGAAAGGACATATTGATGCCCTTGCTACTAAGGAATACTGGAGCGGCCTTGCTGCCAGCCCAGATTTTGTAATTGCATTTGTGCCCTCAGAGTCTTTACTTTCGGCCGCACTCGATGCGGATCCTGCGCTACTGGAATACGCCTTCAAGAAGAATGTCGCCTTGGCTTCTCCAGTGAGTTTGTTTTCGGTGCTAAAAACCATCAACTACATTTGGCGGCAAAATGCCGATGAAAGCTCGGTTCGCAACATGCTGCGACTCGGAAAAGAACTATACGAACGGGTTGGGAAGATCGCCGAGCACGCCGAAAAGCTAGGTCGCTCAATAACTTCCACGGTCAAGGATTACAACAGCTTCGTTTCTTCGCTGGAAACTCGAGTGCTGGTTACCGCCCGAAAGCTAAACGATTTGGATGAAAATGCCCTGGG
>JBJTOG010000050.1:0-2585 GCA_046074425.1 Actinomycetota bacterium | reverse complement strand
ACCCTTCTGCCCGAGATCGCAGTGCGGAGCGGACCAAAGCGTTTCGGGGCTTTTCTCCCATTTGCTCGACCAGAGTCTTATTCATCAAATCCTGAATCTTCTCGGTGGTGAATTCATCCAAACCAGAGAGAACTTAGGCCGCCGCCAAAACTATTTGCTTGGCGTTTTCTGGAAGTCCCTTGAGGGCTTCTTCTTCCATCTCGATAGTTTCCATTAAGAGAAAACCAAGCATTCCGCTTGCTTCGCCCAAAACCGTGATTCTCTCCTGAATCAGCGGTGCTGCCTTTTTTAGAATTTCCAATTCTGCGGCGGTAGGAGGGGTTGCAACTAATCCCGACTTCTGCAAATAGGGAACTAGGCGATTTTTGAAATCCTCGGGTTCTAAGGCTCTGATGTGTGAGGCGTTAATGGCCTCAGCTTTTTTCAGATCAAACCGAGCCGGGTTTGGATTGACGTTGGCAACATCAAAGGCCTTTGCCATTTCATCCAAGGAGAATATGTCCTGGTCGTGGCTTAGCCCCCAGCCAAGAAGTGCCAGGTAGTTCAGTAGTCCCTCTGGGATAAAGCCGCGGTCTCGGTGGTGAAACAAATTGCTTTCTGGATCCCTCTTAGAGAGTTTCTTGTTTCCCTCCCCCATCACGTAGGGGAGGTGACCAAAGCGAGGAATGAAGGTTGTTATTCCAGCCTCAATCATGGCCAGATACAGTGCAATCTGTCTTGGAGTGGAGGAGAGTAAATCCTCACCTCGAAGCACATGAGTGACTCCCATCAAGGCATCATCAACTGGGTTCACCAGCGTGTAAAGGGGTTGACCTCCTGGGCGCACCACCACAAAATCAGGAAAGGATCCGGCCGGAAAGGTGATTGGGCCACGAACCAAATCATCAAAAGTGATGTCTATATCTGGAACCTTGAGCCTTAGCGCTGGGGTTCTACCCTCTGCCAAATACTTAGCCTTAGTTTCCGAATCCAACTCTCGCTCGGAGTTGTCATAGCCAAGCTGAACAGCGCGGCCATTGGAAAGGTTTCGAGCTTCAATTTCCTCGGCGGTTAGAAAACTTTCATAGAGGTGTCCCGAAGCCTTTAGCTTTTCTATTACCTCGTGGTAAATCTCACCTCTTTGGGATTGACGATAGGGCTCACTTGGTCCACCAACATCGATTCCCTCATCCCAATCAAGTCCAAGCCAGCTGAGGGCATCAACAATCTGGTGGTAGCTCTCTTCGCTATCTCTTTCCTGATCGGTGTCTTCGATGCGAAAGATAAAGGTTCCACCGGTGTGACGAGCGTAGGCCCAGTTAAATAGCGCTGTTCTAACCAGTCCTACGTGCGGAGTACCGGTAGGAGATGGGCAAAAGCGAACCCGGATATCGCTTCCTTGGGCAGTGGAAAAAGGGGCATTCAGAGTTGTCATTGTTCTATAAGTCTAGGCAACGTGGCTTGTAAGAATCCCGATTCCCTCAACCTCACACTCCACCAGATCCCCAGAAACTATGGTGCTAATCCCAGCCGGAGAGCCGGTGAGGATGATATCCCCTGGCAACAGGGTCATGTTCTTGGAAACGTGGGAGATTATCTGTGGGATTTTGTGAACCATCTCGGAGATGGAAACATGCTGCCTCATCTCGCCATTGATTCTGGATTCGATTAGTTGATCCTCTGGAGAAAACTCGGTTTCCACCCAGGGTCCAAGTGGGCAAAAGGTGTCAAAACCCTTTGATCTCGCCCACTGCCCATCTTTGAACTGCAAGTCTCTGGCGGTGACATCGTTTGCGATGGTGAAGCCCCAAATCTGACCCAAAGCATCTTTCTCGGAAACGTTCTTGGTTAGCTTTCCGATCACGATTGCTAGCTCTGCCTCCAGCTCTACCTGCTTGCTTTGCGGAGGAATCACAATTGCCTCGAAGTGGCCGATGATTGCCGAAGAAGGCTTTAGAAAAATTAGCGGTTCTTCGGTTACTTCTTCGCCGATCTCGGCGGCGTGATCGGCAAAGTTTTTACCGATGCAAACAATCTTTGAAGGAATAGTCGGTGCCAATAGCTTCACATCTTTGATTGGGATTCGCTCTCCCGTGGTGTCATAACCAACCGCCAGCGGGTGGCCCTTGAGCACCACCAGTTCTGGCCCGTCCACTATTCCGTAGCGGGGATCAGCGCCGTTGCTGAATCTTGCGATCTTCATTTAGATAGCCTATGCATCCATCCGTGTTTATCTTCAATTCTGCCGTATTGAATCCCGGTTAGCTCTTCCCGGAGCGACACCGTCAGCGCTCCAGGCTCACTATCGGCACTGCCAATTTCTTCAACCTTGCTCTTGAGCATGCCAACCGGGGTGATAACCGCTGCCGTCCCACAAGCAAATATCTCGCTTATTTCACCGGAGGCGAAGCCCTCCCTAACTTCGTTCAAGGTAATCTTGCGCTCTGAAACCTCGTGGCCACGATCTTTCAGCAAGGTGATGATGGAATCTCTTGTGATACCTCTAAGGATGGTCCCATCAAGTGAAGGAGTTGAAACCTTGCCATCTTTGTGAACAAAGAATAGGTTCATGCCACCGAGTTCTTCAATGTAGGTGGCGGTTTCGG
>JBJTOG010000049.1:0-12224 GCA_046074425.1 Actinomycetota bacterium | reverse complement strand
CCATTTTGGTTTCTGACGTAATTCAAGTAGTTCTGCAAACTCTTTCCGAAGCGAAACAACAGCCGCCTCAAATAACAATCGATATACAATCTTTGCTGCGATTGGCAAAGGAGGATTTCTAATGAATCCAATAATTCTCTTTGTGTCATCAGAAACCTTCAAAGTGCCTGAATCGTAGAATTTGGTCACTAGGTCCTCTAGCTCTCGCTCTGAAAGTGGAACATTCACTAAACCAAGTGGTTGAACTGAAACCGACCATTGATTCACGTAATTATCGGCACCGGTATCAAATTCACCATTTGGTATCTTTCTCCAGGAATACATTTGGTGGGCAACTAGGAATGACTCCATAAAGGCGATGTGAACCCAAAGTAGTAAATCTGGATCACTGGCTCGGTAGGAGGTCTCTGCACCAGAGCCAGTTTGATAACTTCCGGCAACTTTGGAATGCATCCGATTCACTCGGTTGGCCTCTTGAGCCACTGCCGATTTCGATCCAAAGGTGGTGACGGTTAGCCATCGGATGGTTCCCGAAAGCCGTCCCAGCGGATCGCTTTCATATCTCGAGTGGTCCCTGACTCCGGCCAGTGAACCTGGGTGAAGAGCCTGCATCAGCAGCGCTCTAATCCCGCCAACTAGGGTTCCGAAGTCTGCGTGGACCACCCAAGGGGCGTCGGTTGGAACGAAGTAGCCAGGCTCGTCTCCACCAGCCACTACCCCAAGCCAAGGGGGAACCCCGTTGGGGTCGCCAGAGAGCAGTCTGCGAAACCTTCGCGAAAGGGTTTCTTGGAACCTGTTGTTTCGTTTGCTCACTTTGCTCCCAACCATTTGGGGTAGCCAAAAAATTCCCCTGCTTAGGAAGTTTTGTCAGCTTAGGTGTAGTGTCAGCTTGTCAAAGCTTACCCAAGGAGAGAAATGCAATTTCTGATATCCGTAATTGATGATGCGACTAATACCGGCACTTCCGAGGAGATGGATGCGATTACGGAGTTCAATCGAGGGCTCAGGGCAAATGGGCAATTGATTTTTGCTGGTGGATTGAGCGAGCCGCTAAAGGCCACTCGATTCGATAATCGCGCAGATAAGAATGAGGTTTTCCCTGGCCCACTTCACGAATCCAAAGAATATGTGAGTGGATTTTGGATTATTGAGGCGCCAAGCCTGGAAGTGGCTACCGAGCTAGCAAAGCAAGGCTCGCTCAGTTGCAATCGAAAAGTAGAACTCCGTCCGTTCTTGGATTAATAAATAACCTCGCAACCGTTCAGTTGCGAGGTTATTTACTCTAATTATTTTTGAAAATTACTTTCTGCGCTTTGACCAAACATCGAATGCAACGGCTAGGAGCAGAACCAATCCCTTAATGGTCATCTGAATGTCAATTCCAACCGAGTTTAGGTTCATACCATTGGCCAAGACACCCTGAATCATTCCACCAAGCATCGATCCAGTCACTGTTCCAACACCACCTTGGACAGCGGCACCACCGATGAAGACAGATGAAATTGCATCCAACTCGAAACCGTCTCCGGCCTTGGGAACTGCTGAGTTCATTCGGGCCGCAATTAGGACACCAGAAAGGGCTGCAAGTGCACCCATGTTGACAAATAGCCAGAAGTTGACGCGGCGAACGTTGATTCCGGAAAGAATGGCTGCGTTTAGGTTTCCACCGATTGCGTAAATGTATCGACCAAAAGGTGTTCTCGTCATAACTACGCTGTAAGCAACGATTAGGAACGCTAGCAATACCAAAGTGATAGGAATACCGTTGGCCTGCGATAGCTGGAATCCTACGTAGGCAACCATCAAGCTTAGAACCACATTCTTTACATAGAACCAAGTTCTTGGCTCGACAATTTGACCGTATTTGATCTTTCCAGAGCGCTGACGTAGTGCTGCAACCCACAGCAAGACAATTCCAAGTGCAGTCACAATCAACGCAGTTAGGTTATAGGTGTCAGGAAAACCGACCACTGCGTTTAGATCTTTTGCCTTGTCGATAAATCCATTTCCAATAGCTCTGAATTCTTCTGGGAAAGGGCCGATGTTGCTGTTTTGCAAAGTCAGCAGTGCCATACCGCGGAACAAAAGCATTCCGGCCAGGGTCACAATAAATGCAGGGATCCCGATATAAGCAACCCAGAAACCCTGCCAAACACCAACGATGGCACCTACCAAAATTGCGCCTAGAATCGCTGCCCACCAAGGCAGGGCTGGAAGCCATTCCCAACCATCTTGCTCAAGCGGACGAACGCTCAATATACCGGCGACTGCACCGATAAAGGCAGCAACTGAACCCACCGAAAGATCGATGTGGCCGGCAATAATGACCATCACCATTCCAATAGCTAGAACGAGAATGTATCCGTTCTGAACCACCAAGTTAGAAAAGTTGGTCGGTGTGATTGAAGCTGCGTTTGGAGTGGTGGCGGCAAAGAATAGAACTAGTCCGATAAGGGCTAAAAAGATTCCATTTTGCCTAAGGTTGATGTCAGCCAGCCGAGACTTAACTGCTCCAAAACCGTTCTTTACGGTCCCTAAAAACGCCGACATTAGTTCCTGCCCTTCTCCATGGTCATGTATTTCATAAGTGTTTCTGGCTTAGCGTTCTTTCTTTCCACTTCGCCGGTAATTCTTCCCTCAGAAATCGCATAGATGCGATCACAAATTCCAATCAACTCTGGCAACTCGGAGGAAATCACGATGATACCTTTGCCCTCCGCGGCCAGTCTCTGAATGATTAGATAAATTTCATATTTTGCACCAACATCGATACCTCTGGTTGGCTCATCCAAAATCAAAACGTCAGGATTCACGTTTATCCATTTTGAAAGCACAACCTTTTGCTGGTTTCCACCAGATAGCTGACCGGTCACAGATAGCACCGAGGGGGCTTTGATGTTCATCGACTCGCGATATTCGTTTGCCTTTTTGAACTCTTCGTTGCCGTTTACAAATCCCATCGAGACAAATGACTTAAGTGAAGCCAGGGAAATGTTGCGCTTGATGTCTTCAATCAGATTTAGCCCAAAGCGCTTGCGGTCTTCGGTTGCGTAGGCAAGGCCGTT
The DNA here is from genome assembly GCA_046074425.1 of Actinomycetota bacterium. Classification (GTDB taxonomy): domain Bacteria; phylum Actinomycetota; class Actinomycetes; order Actinomycetales; family Microbacteriaceae; genus Rhodoluna. The sequence goes on along the minus strand of JBJTOG010000049.1, from coordinate 9,159 downwards.
CTTAATAGCCTCGGAAATGGTCTTTACCTGGATCTCTTTTCCGTTTTTGTAAACTTTGCCCGAGATGTGGGTTCCGTAGGAGTGACCGAACAGGCTTCTGGCAAATTCAGTTCTACCCGCACCCATGATTCCCGCTAGTCCAACTATCTCTCCTCGCTTTACATTCATCGAGATGTTGTCGACAACCAATCGGTTGCTGTAAAGCGGGTGGTAGGCAGTCCAGTTCTCAACTCGAAGAATCTCATCGCCGATCTCAGGCTTCCTCGCCGGGTAGCGGTTTTCCATTTCGCGGCCAACCATACCCTTGATGATTCTTTCCTGGCTAATTTTTCCAGCCTTCATTTCAAGAGATTCGATAACCTTGCCATCGCGAATGATGGTGGTGGTGTCGGCAATTGCCTCAATCTCATTCAACTTGTGAGAGATCATGATGGAAGTAATTCCCTGACCTTTTAGGTGTCTTAGCAGGTCAAGCAAGTTAGCCGAGTCTTCGTCATTTAGCGCCGAGGTTGGCTCATCAAGAATAAGTAGCTTTACCTGTTTGGAAAGCGCCTTGGCAATTTCCACAAGCTGCTGTTTACCAACACCAATGTCTTTAATAGCGGTGTTTGGGTTTTCCTCTAGGCCGACTCTGGCCATGAGTTTGGAAGCTTCTTGGTTGGTTTTATTCCAGTCGATGAATCCAAAACGTTTGATTTCGTTGCCAAGGAAGATGTTCTCGGCAATAGAAAGGTGAGGGCTTAGCGCCAACTCTTGGTGAATAATCACAATACCTTCGTGCTCTGAGTCACGAATGTTGGAGAATTTCTTTACTTCATTTTCGAAAACGATGTCACCGGTATAGGAGCCATACTCGTAAACCCCCGAAAGAACTTTCATCAAAGTTGACTTACCGGCACCGTTTTCACCGCAGATAGCATGGATCTCTCCGCGCTGAACCTTTAGGGTGACATCGTCTAGTGCAACAACGCCGGGGAAAGTTTTGGTAATGCCCCGCATTTCGAGAATTGCGTTGGACATTTAGCCTCCTGAACTCCGTTGGTCGATTCGTTATTAGCCTACCGAGGGTTGACCCCTTGGGATTACTCCCAAGGGGTCACCTCAGAACAAGGGAAATTAGCCTAGGTCAGCCTCGGAAATGTATCCGGAGTCGATTAGGAGTTCCTTGTAGTTGTCAACCGTGACGATGTATGGGGTAAGTAGGTAAGAAGGTACTACCTTTACTCCGTTGTCGTAGGTTTCGGTGTCGTTAACTTCAACAGTCTCACCCTTCAGGATGGCAAGAGCCATTCCGGAAGCAACCTTTGCAAGTTCACGAGTGTCCTTGAAGATTGTTGAGTACTGCTCACCAGCAAGCATGGCCTTTACAGAAAGAACCTCTGCGTCCTGTCCGGTGATGATTGGCATCTTGGTGTAACCAGCGTCGGTTAGAGCAGCGATGATACCGCGGCTTAGACCGTCGTATGGAGATAGAACACCATCAACCTTAGAACCATCTGCGTAGCTAACTACCAAGATGTCTTCCATTCTCTTCTGAGCTACAGCGCCGTCCCAACGAAGGGTAGCAACCTGCTCGATGTCGGTCTGGCCAGACTTGACAACAAGTACTCCAGAGTCAATCAGTGGCTGTAGAACACTCATCGCACCGTTGAAGAAGAAGAATGCGTTGTTGTCATCTAGCGAACCAGCGAATAGCTCAACGTTTAGAGGACCAGCAGCATTTGCTCCATCAGCAGAGGTTGAAGCCTCTGATGCGAATACGCCCATACCAACCAGCATGGATGTTGCCTGCTGAACTCCAACCTGGAAGTTGTCGAAGGTTGCGTAGTAGTCAACGTTTGCGCTGTCACGAATCAAGCGGTCGTAAGAGATAACAGGAACACCTGCATCCTTAGCAGCCTGTAGGACGTCGGTTAGCTGAGTACCATCAATAGCAGCGATGATAAGGGCCTTTGCTCCCTTAGTTAGCATTCCCTCAAGCTGTGCAACCTGAGTAGGAATGTCATCCTCTGCATACTGCAAGTCAACCTGGTAGCCCTGAGCTTCTAGCTCTGACTTGATGCTCTCTCCATCGCTGATCCAACGAGTCGATGACTGAGTAGGCATCGAAACACCAATCAGACCACCTTCTGCGGCTGGCTCTTCGCTAGGAGTTGCAGCACAACCAGATAGGACAAGTGCAGATGCTGTAAAGACAGCTGCAATGCCAATTAGTTTTTTAAACAACTGTGTTCCTTTCATTCGGTTGGACCTTCCGAAGGTTTTAATCCGAACGCGTCCATCCCGCCCAGATTCTTGTCACTTCACTTCTGGCCATTTCGACCATTGGCGAGTGAGCCTTTTTTATGCCCGCCGCAGCAGCACTCTTAGCGAGTGACCGCTCACATTGGTTATAAAACCTAGTTTCTCACTGAAAATCCAGCCATCAGCCCTCATTTGATAACTGTCCGTACACGTTTTGGTAACGACTGAATAAAGCATCAACATCTGGCTGAGCCAGGGGCTGGGCACCGCCCAGCTGGGCCGCCAAAAAGGCACTCTTGGCAGCATCCTCACACATTACAGCTGCCTTGAGGGCATCCTGGGCATCATCTCCGATGGTAAATACTCCGTGCTGTTTCATTAGCACCGCCTTTGAGCGGTGACCCTGGAGGGTCTGAACGATCCCCCGGCCTATTGAATCGTCGCCAATCAGAGCAAATGGTCCAACCGGTATTTCCCCGCCAAATTCATCAGCGATTGCGGTCAGGATGCAGGGAATTGGCTTTCCCACCGCCGCAAAAGCACAGGCATAGTTGGAATGGGTGTGAACCACTCCTCCAACCTTGGGTAGGTTTCGATACACGAAAGCGTGCGCAGCAGTGTCTGAAGAAGGTTTTTTACCCTCAGACTTAGGATTTCCATCCAAATCGCAAACCACCATCGAATCTGCGGTTAGCTCCGAATACAAAAGCCCACTGGGTTTAATTACAAATCCGTCTTCGATGCGCTGAGAAATGTTTCCACCTGACCAGACCACAAGCCCAGCTTCAAAAAGTTGCTGGTGAAGTTTTGCAAGGGACTCTCTCGCCCCTGACTCACTCGGTAGCACCCAGCACCTCCCTGCGAATTCTTTTCAAGCGCTTCATGACATCGTTTGCCCCACGGCCAAAGTAATCGTGCAGCAATTCATATTCGGCGTAAAGCGAATCGTATTTTTTAGCGCGCTCTTCGTTTGGAACATACAAGGCTTTTGAAACCTTACCCATTTTTTCAGCGGCGTCATTGACACTCGGATACTCTCCGGCTGCAACAGCCGCGTGAATTGCACTGCCTAAAGCCGGACCCTGCTCAGATTCCAAAACTGAGAGTGGGAGCCTGGTGACATCTGAGTAAAGCTGCATTAGGAATTTATTCTTGATCAGCCCGCCCGCAACAATAAATTCCTCAACTGGAACACCGGATGCTCTAAAAGTTTCGACAATTTTTCTAGTTCCAAAGGCGGTGGCTTCTAAAAGTGCTCGATAACCATCTTCTGCCTTGGTGGTCAACGTAGCTCCAAGCAGAACTCCAGAGAGTTCGTGGTCAACCAAAACTGATCGGTTACCGCTGTGCCAATCAAGTGCAACCAGGCCATGCTCGCCAATTTTTTGTTCAGCCGAGAGGTCAGTTAGGTGCTCATGGATAGTCTTACCAATGGATTTGGCCTCTTCAAAATATCTTCCAGGAACCTGGTTGTTTACGTACCAAGCGAATATGTCTCCTACACCGCTTTGGCCCGCTTCGTAGCCATATAGTCCAGAAATAATTCCGCCATCAACTACCCCGCACATCCCCGGAACCTCAGCAAGCTGATTTCCGTTCATGACGTGACAGGTTGAAGTTCCCATGATGGCAACCATCTGTCCGGGCTTGGTTGCTTTCGCAGCCGGTGCAGTTACGTGAGCATCGACATTTCCAACCGCAACAGCGATTCCCTCTGGAAGTCCGGTCCAACCAGCCGCTTCGGCGGATAGTCCACCAGCTCGCTCCCCCAACTGGCCAATCTCGTGTTTGATTTTGGTTTCGGCAAAATCTTCAAATCCAGAATTTAGGCTTTTGAAATATTCCTTCGATGGATATTCGCCATCCTGCAGGTTGCCTTTATATCCCGCGGTGCAGGCATTGCGCAGATAGTGACCACAAAGTTGCCAAACAATCCAGTCGGCAGCTTCGACGAATTTATCCATCGCCTGATAAATCTCAGGAGCTTCCTCAAGAATTTGTAATCCCTTAGCGAGTTCCCACTCGGAGGAGATTTGTCCACCATAGCGAGCCAGCCATTGTTCGCCGCGATCTCTGGCGACTTCATTAATTCGATCTGCGTGTGGTTGGGCAGCGTGATGCTTCCACAATTTCACGTAGGCATGCTTGTTGTTTTTGTACTGGTCCAAATAGGAAAGTGGGGTTCCATCTTCAAGAACTGGAACCATGGTGCAAGCCGTAAAGTCAGTTGCGATTCCGACAACATCCTTGGGATCTATCCCGCTTGCAGCCACGGCTTTTGGCACTGCATTTTTCAGCACGTCAACGTAATCCATAGGGTCCTGAAGCGCCCAGTCCGGAGGAAGCTTTTCACCGGTTGCGGCCAGGGTTTGATCCATAACTGCGTGTGGGTAATCAAAAACAGCGCTGCCGAGCTCGGTGCCATCAGCTACGGAAACTACAACAGCCCTCCCGGAGAGGGTGCCATAGTCGACTCCGACCACATACTTTTCAGTCAATTCTGACCTTTCCCGTTCTTATATGTTAGCGATAACATCCCCGTAATTTGGAGGGAAATTATCTCGCTTTTATAAAGCTGGCGGGGCGGTCGTGCCCCTAATTATTAGCTTTGGAACCAGGCGGGCTGGGGTCTTATGTGGACGAGCATCCAACTCGTCCAGCAACAGCTTCATTGCCCTAAGTCCCAACTCCTTAAAGTCCTGCTTCAAAGTGGTCAGCGGTGGGGCGCTGTAAGCACTTTCCTCCAAATCATCAAAACCAATAACGCTCAATCTTTCCGGAATCGAAATTCCCCGCTCTCGCATGGCGTGCATAAGTCCAAGCGCCATTCGATCGTTGGCAACAAATACCGCCGTGATGCCACGGCTATCCAAATCCAGTTCCTTACCAATTCGATAACCAGTGCCAATCTCCCAGTCACCCTCCACTACCTGTGGCAGCAAGTTGGCATTTAGCATGGTCGAGGTGTAGCCGGCCGCCCTCGCGGTAGATTCAAACCAATCTTTTGGCCCAGAGATGTGGCAAATGTTACGATGCCCAAGTTGAATCAAGAACTGGGTTGCGCTGCTACCACCAGCAAAGTTGTCAACTGACACAGCAAGTTCATCCATGCGGTACATGCTGTCCAAAGTTACAACTGGTATCCCGGTTGCAACATTTCTAACCAGTTCCACAGCATGCAGCTGGGGAGTTACAACCGCCAAACCTTCAACACCCAATTTGAGTAAATGCTCAACCCCGGAAAGAACAGAGGACTCGCTGTTGGCATCGATTCCCACTGATACCGCAAAATAACCTTGTGCTCTTGCAGCAACTTCCATGTAATGAACCATCGAAGCTGGACCGGTGAAATCAGTATCCGAAGAAAGAATTCCGAGCATGTGTGTCTTGGAAGATGCCAAGGCTCGAGCTGCAAGGTTGGGTCGATAACCCAAATCCTGCATTGCGGTAATAACCCGTTCCTTGGTCTCCGGCCTTATCGAGGTGTGACCGTTAATGACTCTGGAAACAGTCTGATGGGAAACTCCAGCCGATCTTGCGACGTCGTATATGTTTGGCTGCTTCTGAACGTTTGTCATTTCAGCTCGCTCGCAATAATGTTGCTAACCGCTTCTGTTGCGTTATCCCAATCAGCTTTTTCATCAATGATTAGGGCTTTCTTGAAGGAAATAGTTAGCTCAAAAGAAGAATCTTTCACCTTGGCTGAGAACACGATCTCGCCAAGAGTTTCGGTAATCAAGACAACCTGTTTTGGAATTCGAATTGATGCGTAGGTCGCCCCAAATTCTTCGCCGTTGAGCTTATAGCGGGTTTTGCCACCTGGTCGAAAATCAAATTTTGTAATCTCACCAAGCCACTTCTCAACCCCGCCTTGCGTGGTGAACACACCGTGACAATCACTAAATGGCTTGTCGGAGTGAATTACAAATTCTTTCGAACTTACCTTCCGGTCTTTATCCGGTTTGGGCGATCTGGCAAAGCCAACGAAATTGTCACTCATTTTTCTTTCCGCTCCCTTGCCAAAAAGGTATAGGAAGAAATAGCGAATAACACCGCTAATAAAGAATGCGCCATAAACATTGCCACCGAGGGAGTTGAAAAATCATCAACCCCAATTGCTGGCAATAAAAATAATGAACCGGCTGGAATAAAGGCAAAACCTAGAAAGGCTTTGGATCTGATTCCTAAAATCAAAAAACCTAAAGAGGCGGCGAGTGCCAACCAAATCATTGGAGCGGGGTAACCGGCACTGTTATCAATGAAGGTCTGTGCGGCAAAAACAAAAGCAAGAACTAACCCGGTCCAAGCTGGAGCTGGATTTGAGGGCCTTGAGCCAAAGAGAGACCACTTCATTTTCTTAGCCTACCTTTTGGGTCCAAGTCTCAAGCCTCGGACTATAAACGACCCGCAAGCCGATAATAAGCAGCCGACCACTGCAGCTCTTTTCGAATCGAATCTGAAGTTGTCGAGTCATCGATATTCACAAGTTCAACCTCGGCGATTCTTGCAAAGTCAGCAATGGTTTCGAGGCTTACCGAATTCGTGAGCACGGTGTGGTGAGATCCACCAGCGAGCATCCAGGCCTCAGCGGAAAGAGCCAGTGATGGCTTTGGCTCCCAAACCGCCCTGGCTACCGGCAATTTTGGTAAATCTTCGGTTGGCTCGACAATTTCAATTTCGTTCGAGATGATTCGGAATCTGGAGCCAAGGTCAGTTAGACACAAAACCCGACCACTCGAAGGTTTCGCTGTGAAGACCATACGAACCGGATCTTCCTTACCACCAATTCCAAGGGGGTGAATCTCAATCTTTGGTTTTGATTCGGTGATTGTTGGACACACTTCCAGCATGTGGGCACCTAAAACCTTTGGAGTGCCGGGGCCAAAGTGGTAGGTGTAATCCTCCATGAAGGAACTGCCGCCGCCATTTGGCGTCATTGCCTTAACAATTGCTAGCAAGGCTGCTGTCTTCCAGTCTCCCTCACCGGCAAAACCGTAACCATCTGCCATTAAGCGTTGAACTGCCAAACCGGGAAGCTGTCTAAGCTCGCCTAGATCTTCAAAGTTTGAAGTAAAGGCATCAAAATTTCCCTGCTCCAGAATCTTGCGAAGGGCAATCTCAATTTTCGCTCCGTACACTAGCGAATCTCGCTTTGCTCCGCCTTTTTGTAATTCTGGCTGGACATCGTATTCGGCATCGTAAACTTCACAAAGTTTTTCAGCTTCGGCATCGCTCACCTTGGCAACTTCGGCAACCAAAGTGTTAACCCCGAGTTGCTCAATTGACATACCAAAGCTCATCTGAGCCGAAACTTTGTCGCCATCTGTTACGGCTACGTATCGCATGTTGTCACCAAATCGAGCGAGTTTGAGATTTTGAGACTTATTCCACCCAACTGTCGCCCAGATCCAACTTGCGACGTGAGACTTTACTGCCTGCTCGCTTGGGTGGCCAACGACAATCTTTCTTTGGACGTTTAGGCGGGTGAGGATGTGGGCATACTCTCTATCTCCGTGAGCCGCTTGGTTCAAGTTCATAAAGTCCATGTCAATGCTTGACCATGGCAATGATTGACCAGCCTGAGTGTGCAGGTGAAGAAGCGGCTTACCCAAAGCTTCTAATCCGTTGATCCACATCTTTGCTGGAGAAAAAGTGTGCATCCAGGTGATGACACCAACGCAGTTTTTAGAACTGGTGGCATCCATGAGAGTTTGCTTTATTTCCTCTGGGGTCTTTACGACCTCTTTCCAAACAATCTTTGCTGGGAAGGACGATCCTTCGGAAAGCTGCTCAACAACCTTTTTTGACTGCTCAGCAACTTGCCTCAGAGTCTCCTCACCGTAAAGGTTTTGACTGCCGGTTACAAACCAAATTTCCAAATTCTGCATCTGAGCTTCCCTTTCAGGTCAACTGTTGTGAGCGTTCACATACATAACTTACTAGAGAGCTTGGCCGAAAACATTCAAAAATTTTCAAGGTTAGGTTACTCATCCCGGAAACCCCTTGAAGATGCAAATTAAGGACTGTTCTTAAATGTTTTGGGCCAGAATTCAAACACCGAGCAAAGTATTTTATCGAATTCCCAAATTTTGGCGGCACAAAATCAGAAGCTTCGAATGAAGTTCTTTTAGCTCATTCTCATAACCGTGCGATTTAAAATATTCATATTTTCCTTCTTCCAGAGCTGCAGCCTCAAAAGCAACTTTGAGCCTTTTCCCCAAAGTTGACTGCAGTTCTGCAATTATGCCTTCGGCTTTTGGAATCAGCACAGCCAGCGCTTCGAGCTCGTACCAAACTTTATCTAAAGCCTGATTGATTTCCTCAGGCCTTTTTCCAGGATTTTGAATTGGGATATGTCCAACTGCCATAGCTTCCATGTTGCCCGCCGCTCGTTGAGAGGAAATCCTGGCTGATAATAAGGCGTTCAATTTCTCTGGATCCCAACGAAGGTTTTCCTGCCTTTTGTTGAAAAATAAATTAAAAATGAACGTGGCCAAAACGCTAATTAGACCACCTAGGACGACCTCCACATTAACCCCAATCCTTGTGTGAAATAAGCATAGTCATGAGATTTTATGAAAATTTAGTTGCTTTACGAAGAGCCACCTAGGAGAATCGAACTCCTGACCTGCTCTTTACGAGGGAGCTGCTCTACCGACTGAGCTAAGGTGGCGATTAACCCAAATCGCTTGGGAAACTACCTAAGTTTATCCCCGCTAACGACCAAAGGGACCAGAGATAGTTTTAGCAAGCTTCTTTAGCTTTGGTGTTATGCCTACCGGACCTAGATTCTCAAATGGTTCACCAGATTTGAGGGCTAGTAGTACCAGAAGCATCCAGCCATTTTCTATAAGCAATCTTGATTCGCTTAGCGCCTGAGTGACGATAACCATGAAGACAAAAAGTGGCCAAAAG
>JBJTOG010000048.1:0-14205 GCA_046074425.1 Actinomycetota bacterium | reverse complement strand
GGCGCACACGGCGTGTTGCTCTTGATTCAGGGTGCATCAGATCTCGGTCTTCACGAGATTGACGAAGCTGCACGTCTGGTTCAAGAAGCTGTTAGCCCAGAGGCCAATATCATCTACGGAACTACCATCGATGACACTTTGGGTGATGAGGTCAGAATTACTGTGATCGCGGCCGGGTTCGACGGCGGAGCACCAAAGGCTAGAAAGACTCCAAGAACGGTCTTTGCCGAAGTTAGCGAAGCCGCGCCTATCTCTTCTCCGATTCCACCAGCTCCGGTTACCTCAACATCTTTCTTTGACACACCAGCAATAGAGGATGAGGTAGTCGAAGAGGAATTCAGCTTTGAATTTGAGGAAACTGAGATTGTGATCGATCGATCGAATGAGCTGCCACGGCGTCCTCAGACCGCTGATGGTACCTTCGGTGATGATCTGGATATCCCAGAGTTTCTTCGCGGCTAATTGAGCGAACTAGCAAATAGATATCACGAGGTCCTTGGGCGAATCGAGGCGGCCGCTAAGGCCGCCGGCCGTTTGGCTGAAGAAATAACTTTAGTTACTGTCACCAAAAACCATCCAACTTCGCTCGCTCTAGAGCTATTAGATTTAGGCGCCAAAAATTTCGGTGAAAACCGAGATCAAGAGGCAGCTCCGAAAGCAAAGGAAGTTGCTCAGCAAAGTCAGATTGCTCCAATTTGGCACTTCATCGGCCAGTTGCAAACCAATAAGGTCAAGTCGGTATTGGAATATGCCAGCTTCTTACACTCGCTGGATCGACCATCGCTTTTAACCGAACTGCAAAAGCGCTGTATTGGCCGAGGGGAATCAATCAAGGTGTTTATTCAAGTGAACCTAACTGACGATGTTGGCCGCGGAGGCATTGAGCCTGAGGAGCTGGATGGCTTTGCCGACCAGGTTGTAAAAAGTGAAGGCATCGAACTGGTTGGGCTTATGGGGGTGGCCGGGTTAGCAACCGATGCCGCTCGAGATTTTGAGCGAATGGCGGGTTTTTCCAAGCGCTTACAGCTCTCCCATCCATCAGCCAGCGGGCTATCAATTGGCATGTCGGGGGATTACGAGGTTGCGATTGGCTATGGCGCGACACACTTGCGCATTGGCACCGCAATAACGGGGAATCGCAGCTACTAGCCATATTCTTGAATAAGTAAACGTCCCAGGAGGAACAAATGGCCGGAATCTTTCAGCGCAGCATGGAATTTCTTGGATTCGCCGAGGAATCCAATGAGCTACCAACTCGGGCCGAGCCGGTAACCACCGCTCAGCGCCCAACCAGAGTGATTGCTCCGCGTCCGCGTCGGGGAGCATCGGATGTTGCCGAGATCTTCACAATTGAGCCCAAGTCCTACGAGGACGCTGCCGAGGTTGCAGCTCACTATCGTGTTGGTATTCCAGTGATTGTCAACATGGGAGAGATGAGCGAAGTTGATTCTCGCCGCATGCTGGATTTCATGCTTGGTCTCAAAGAGGGGCTTGAGGGTCACATGAGACGGGTTACCCCAAAGGTTTTCTTGCTAACCCCAACTCACGTTGCGGTGAACCAGGAGCAGTCAGCTACGCCAGAGAGCGAAGTTGACGAACTGCTAGTTCGTCCATAGTTTTTATAAATGAGCATTATCGCCACGGTTTTATACTGGGCCTTACAACTCTTTTTCTACGCCATGATTGGGCGATTGATTCTGGATTTAATGCTTTCAATAAATCCTGGATTTCGACCAAAGGGACTGATCCTTCCACTTGCCGAAATTGTGATGACCATAACCGACCCGCCGCTTAGGTTCGTTAGGAGATTCATCAAGCCGGTTCGAATGGGCGCCATGGCGCTGGATTTCGGTTGGACCCTACTTATACTTGTGACCGTGTTCGTTCAGGGGATTGTCAGGGGCTTTATCTAGCAGGCAAATGCTTGATGCGTTAGGCTAGGTCTGGCCCGAGCTGGTCAGTCGAAAAAGGAAGTAAGTAATGCCCCTAACACCAGAAGATGTTGTTAACAAGCGCTTTCAACCAACCAAATTCCGCGAGGGATACGACCAGGATGAGGTCGATGATTTTCTCGACGAGATCGTTGTTGAGTTCAGAAGGCTCTATCAGGAAAACGATGACCTGCGTCGCCGGCTATTAGCCGCCGATGGTCGAATCGCTGAGCTACAGCGCAGCGGAGCAGATCTACCCGCTCAATTGGCACCAACTCCGATTACCCCGACTCCGTCGGCATTCCCAGAGCCAGTAGCCGACCCAGCAACTTTAGATTCTTCCAACACCAACAACTTGTTGCAACTTGCTCGCAAGCTCCACGATGAGCACGTTCGCGAAGGAATGGTCAAGCGCGATGAGCTAATCGCGGAAGGTCACGCGACGGCAGCTCGCTTGGTTCGTGAAGCAGAAGCTCAGCAGCGCGCCGATATGAACCGTCTCGAGCAAGAGAAGGCAGTTATCGAGCACCGGATTCAAGAACTTCGTAGTTTCGAGCGTGAGTATCGACTGAGACTCAAGTCATACATCGAATCACAACTGGCAGAGCTGGATACCGCTGGAGTTGCTCCACAACCAGAGCAGCCTCCAATGACCAGCATCGGCTAAGGTTCGCTCAAAGTTGTGACATTTCTTAGGCGCTATAGCTATTTATTAATTGCTCTTCTGGCGATTGCCATTGATCAGCTAACCAAGGAAGTCGCTATCGCTTCCTTGTCCATGGGTCAGGCAATTCCGGTTATCGATGGAATTTTGTGGTGGCGATTGGCCTATAACGACTCGGCAGCTTTTTCATTGGGTTTTGGCCAAACTTGGATTCTGGCCATCATTTCCTTTATCGCGATGCTGGCAACCATCTGGTACTCCAGAAAAATTTCTTCTCGCTCTTGGCAGATTACGGCTGGAGTGTTTTTGGGAGGCGTAGTTGGAAACCTCATCGATCGGTTAACTCGGGAGCCTGGGTTTGGGATTGGGCACGTGGTTGATTTCATTCAGATACCGTTTAATTTTCCAGTTTTCAATTTGGCCGATACGTTTATCTTCACAATGGCTAGCTTGACGGTAATTCGGGTGATGCGCGGCGAAAACGTTGGCGGGTTACCAACGAAGGTCAAATGACCAATTTTGAAATAGATCAGTCCTTGGCTTCGGAGCGAGTCGATACCGCACTCGCTCGATTACTAGGAATTTCTAGGTCCCAGGCCGCAGGTTTGTGTGAAGCAGGTGCGGTAACTCGGGGAAAAATAACTCTCGCTAAATCTGATCGCCTCAATTTCGGCGATCGAATCAGGGTTGAGGAGATTGAGCAGATCGACCCCTTGGAAATTGTTGCTAGGGATGTTTCCGAGTTGAAGATTGTATTTCAAGATGCCGATATCATCGTCATCGATAAACCCTCTGGTGTCGTATCGCACCCAAGCGTTGGTTTTGATGGACCAACTGTTGCTGGTGTATTGCTTGCCCGAGGGATAACTCTTTCAACCTCTGGAGCTCAGGAACGTCAGGGGATTGTCCAGCGCTTGGACGTTGGAACCAGCGGGCTAATGGTTCTGGCAAAGTCAGAGCGGGCCTACTCGGTGTTGAAACAGGCCTTTCGGGATCGAGCAGTCAAAAAGATTTACCACGCCTTGGTACAGGGGCATCTGGATCCAGCAAGTGGAACAATCGATGCGCCAATTGGAAGGCATCCGAAGGCCGAATTCAAGTTTGCGGTGATGGATTCGGGAAAGCCCTCGATCACTCATTACGAGACCCTGGAGGTTTTTCCAGGCGCCACGCTATGCGAGGTGAATTTAGAGACTGGTAGGACTCACCAAATTCGGGTTCATTTTGCTGCCTTCCGTCACCCGCTAGTTGGGGACACGATGTATGGGGCTGATCCGCGACTTGGTAGCAGGCTTGGGCTTGAGCGTCAGTGGCTGCACGCCATGGAATTATCCTTTGCTCATCCGATTTCTGGGGAGCAGCTTAGGTTTGAATCCAGCTATCCGAAGGACTTGGCCGAAGCGGTTGAGCGCCTAAGGGTTTAGAAAGCCTTAGGCTAAAAATCCAAACCAACAATTTGTTAGAGGTAGTTTTCCTTGTCAGGCAAAGATTCCTTTGTGCACCTTCATGTGCATACTGAATACTCGATGCTTGATGGCGCGGCCAGAATCGAACCGCTTATCAAAGAGGCGGCTGCCCAGGAAATGCCAGCGATTGCAATTACCGACCACGGTAACAATCACGGTGCCTATGACTTTTATCAAACCGCCAAAGCAAATGGCATAAAGCCAATTATCGGCATCGAGGGCTATCTGACCCCTGGAACGCCGCGCACTGAGCGCAGCCGGGTTAAGTGGGGATCGGGCGGCGAGGACGACATTTCTGGAGGCGGTGCTTACACCCACCTAACAATGTTTGCCGAGAGTACCGAAGGAATGTATAACCTCTTCAGGCTCTCTTCGATGGCATGGCTCGATGGTTATTACTTCAAACCTCGCATGGACCGAGAAATACTTGAGCAATACGGCAAGGGAATCATTGCAACCACCGGTTGCGCTTCAGGCGAGGTGCAAACCCTAATTCGTTTAGGGGAGTATCAGAAGGCGGTCGAGGCGGCTGGCTACTACCGAGAAGTTTTCGGTAAGGACAATTATTTCGTGGAACTAATGGATCACGGCATCGACATTGAGCGGCGGGCAACAGCTGACCTACTTCGCCTAGCAAAGGATCTTCAGCTTCCACTTGTTGCGACCAACGACCTTCACTACACCAAAGCTGAAGATTCTCACGCTCATGAAGCACTGCTTTGCGTGCAGTCCGGAAGCAACCTAACTGATCCTGGAAGGTTCCGTTTCGAAGGTTCCGAGTATTACCTGAAGTCTCCTAAGCAAATGCGAGAGATATTCCGCGACCATCCAGAGGCTTGCGACAACACCCTGCTTATAGCCGAACGTTGCAATGTGGAATTTAAAAAGCGCGATTTGATGCCGAAATTCCCTCTTCCAGAAGGCGAAACCGAAGCCAGCTGGCTGGCTAAGGAAGTCTCCCAGGGAATGCATAAGCGCTACGGCGAGATCATTCCGGAGCGTGCAGCAAAGCAAGCAGATTACGAAGTTAACGTCATAGTTCAAATGGGTTTCCCCGGTTATTTTTTGGTAGTGGCCGATTTTATTGCCTGGGCCAGAGCACAGGGAATTCGAGTTGGCCCGGGACGAGGATCGGCAGCCGGGTCAATTGTGGCCTACGCACTTGGCATCACCGAATTAGATCCAATTGAACACGGATTAATCTTCGAGAGGTTTTTGAATCCGGATCGCGTTTCGCCACCGGATATTGACGTTGACTTCGACGACCGTAGGCGCTCCGAAGTAATCCGCTACGTTAGCCAAAAATACGGCGAGGACCGAGTTGCCCAAATTGTCACCTTCGGAACCATCAAAGCAAAGCAGGCTTTGAAAGATTCGGCTCGAGTGCTAGGAAAGCCATATGCTGCTGGTGAGAAGCTAACCAAGTTAATGCCCCCGATGGTTTTAGGTAGGGATGTCACACTTTCGGAGCTTGTCGAAAAGCCGAAGGACAAGCAGGCCGAGGCTACCAGTAGATACAAAGAGGCAACCGAATTTCGCGATGCCATCGAAGGAGATACTGACTCGGCAGAAATCTTTGAACTGGCCAGAGGTTTAGAGAATTTGAAACGACAGTGGGGAGTCCACGCGGCCGGAGTCATCATGTCGGCCGAACCACTTATCGATGTGATTCCAATCATGCGTCGCGAGGATGATGGTGCGATTATTACCCAGTTCGATCAACCGCCCTGCGAAAAGTTGGGTCTTTAAAGATGGACTTTTTGGGCCTTCGAAATCTTACGGTTTTGGACGATGCCATTGAAAACATTCGCGCCAACCGTAGGGTTGATGTGGTGCTTGAGGATTTAGATCTAAACGCCGACGAAAAGACTTTTGAATTGCTCTCCCGCGGGGACACCCTGGGGGTTTTTCAGCTCGATGGCAGCGCCATGCGGTCACTGCTTAGGATGCTAAAGCCAAGTGAGTTTGAACACATCTCGGCGGTGATTGCGCTATATCGTCCTGGCCCAATGGGTGAGAAGTCACATACCAACTACGCGCTTAGGAAAAATGGGCTGCAGGTTTCCGAACCAATTCACCCAGAGTTAGCCGAACCACTGGCAGAGATTTTGGATCCAACCTACGGACTTATCGTTTATCAAGAGCAGGTAATGGCGGTTGCTCAGAAAGTTGCCGGCTTCTCGCTGGCGCAAGCTGACCTGCTCCGTCGGGCGATGGGAAAGAAAGACAAAAAAGAACTGGATCGAAGCTACCAGGACTTTAGCTCCGGCATGGCGGCCCAAGGATATTCACCGGCCGCAATTGAAACTTTATGGAAAACGCTGCTTCCTTTTGCGGATTACGCCTTCAACAAGGCACACAGTGCTGGCTACGGGGTGCTCAGCTACTGGACCGCTTACCTCAAGGCCAACTTCCCTTCGGAATACATGGCAGCACTGCTTACTTCGGTTGGAGATTCCAAAGAAAAGTTGGCGATTTACCTAAACGAATGTCGCAGGATGAACATTCAGGTGCTGGCTCCGGATGTTAATCAGTCGATTGGTGCCTTTAGCGCGGTGGGAGACAACATCCGATTTGGACTTGGAGCGATTCGAAACGTTGGAGCAAACGTGGTGGAAGGAATCATCGCGGCTAGAAAAGAAAAGCCATTTGAATCTTTCAATGATTTCCTTCGTCGTGTGCCTCCGGTGGTTTGCTCAAAGCGAACTATCGAATCACTGATCAAAGCCGGTGCCTTTGATTCTCTTGGACACACCAGACGTTCGCTCTTTGAAATCCACGAGGAAGCAGTTGATGCCCAGTCGGTTATCAAGAAAAACGAATCAGCCGGACAGGTTGATCTTTTTGGAGATCTATTTGAAGACGTTGGTGCTGGAGTTGAGATTCCAAATCGTCCGGAATGGTCCAAAACAGAAAAGCTCGCTCTCGAGCGAGAAATGCTGGGGCTATACGTTTCCGATCACCCCCTTGCAGGGCGGGAGAAGCAGCTTGCTGGATTTGCCGAGCTAACAATTGGAGAGTTGCTCAGCAGCGAAGCTATTCGGGATGGTGAAACTGTTTCGATTGCCGGACTAATTTCTTCGGTGACCCATCGAGTTGCCAGAGCTTCCGGCAACCCCTACGCCAACGTGGTGATTGAGGATTTCGAGGGTGAGATAACGGTTATGTTCATGGGCAAGACTTACCGTGAATACTCCGAGGCACTAATTAATGACGAGGTGGTGGTGATTCGGGGGAGAATCAACTCCCGCGATGATGGCTTTGCCATTTCCGCATTCTCGATGGAAACCATAGCTGCCAGCGCTGAGGGAAGAATTGCAACCGGCCCACTTCGGATACAGATAGCTGAGACAGAGGCAACCAGAAAAGTTTTAGAAGAACTGGATGCCATTTTACGTCGGCACCAGGGCCGAGAAGAAGTTCAGCTGAGCTTTTTGGATGAAAACAATCCGCGAAGTTTTAGGTTGCAACCAACTGTTTCAATTACTGCTGAGTTGATAGCCGAACTTAAGGCACTGCTAGGGGTTTCAGCCCTAGTTCAGAGTCCGGTATCGGCAGGAGTGAAATAGCCGCGCTGGTAGTAAAGCAATCCAGCATCCGATTCTCCAACCAAGCCTGAGATCACATCAACAATAAAAACTGCATTCTGCTCGACATGGTGATACTCGCGCACCTTCCCATAAAGCAAAGCATTGACATCTCTAAACACCGGTAGGCCAAATTCCCCAGACTCCCAGTCATCGCCTAGGAATCTTTGGGTGTGATCGGCCGCCATTTTTTTGGCAAGTTCGAGATTTTTAGATCCGAGCATATGTAGTGCGAGGTGGGTGGCATTAGATAGAGCTGGCCAGGAAGAAGAACCCCGCGCCACATTGAACGTCACCAGGGCCGGGTTTGATCCCATTGAGGTCATTGAGGTTGCTGTAAAGCCAACCGGGCCACCTTGTTCATCAAGGGTGGTGATTACTGCAACGCCGGAAGCGTGGCGACGAAAGGCTGCCTTTAGGGCATCGGAAGGATCGTGGTTCAATTCTTTATTCAACATCATCTCTAACGCTAGCTGAGGTATTCAATCTAGCTAACCAAATAGAATGGACAAATAATCCACGAAAGAGCCTCATGAGCATAATTCGCATCCTGGACCTACGCGGTTCGCAGCTTGATGCGACATCGGTTGCCAAATTTCTTCCCAGGGCGGCCATGGATATCGACCAGGCTGCCAAGGCCGTTGCTCCGCTTATCGAAAGAGTTAAAACCTACGGGGCCAAAGCGGTAGCCGAAATTGGCTTGGAATTCGATGGTTTTTCTTCGGAACCCATATTGGTTTCGCAAAGTGAAATCAAAGCGGCAGTTGAAAATCTCGAACCAAGTTTGAAAGCGGCAATTGAAGAGGCCATCCGCAGAAATCGAGCGGTATCTGAAGCAACAAAACCAAAGCCATCCAGCGTTGAATTGGACGAGGGGGCTATGGTTTCCGAAAGATTTGTTCCGGTTGATTCGGTTGGACTTTATGCACCCGGCGGCAAGGCGGTATACCCATCGAGTGTGGTGATGAATGTGGTTCCCGCTCAGGTGGCCGGAGTAAAAAATATTTCAGTGGCTTCTCCCGGTCAAAAAGACTTTGGCGGAAGACCGCACCCAACGGTTTTGGCAACCGCTGGATTGCTCGGAATCGATCAGGTTTACTGCATGGGAGGGGCGGCAGCGATTGCCGGCTTTGCTTTTGGTTTGCCTGAAATTGGACTGGACCCGGTTGCAATGATCACCGGCCCTGGAAACATTTATGTTGCTGCTGCCAAAAAACTTTTACGCTCTGTGGCAGCTATTGATTCCGAAGCCGGCACCACAGAGATCATGATCATTGCGGATGATTCGGCTAATGCTGAGTATGTTGCAGCCGATCTAATCGCTCAGGCAGAACACGACGAGGCGGCAGCTGCGGTATTAGTCACAACAAGTGAAGCGCTAATTCAAAAAGTATCGGAAGAGTTGGCTATTCAAATTAAGACGTCCAAACATTCAATGCGAATTCAGTTGGCCTTGGCCGCTCAGCAGTCGGCCCTGGTGCTGGTGGATTCAATTAGTGATGCGGTTGAAATTTCAAATCATTACGCGAGCGAACACCTTTCGATCCAGCTTGAAAATCCGGCCGAATTGCTTCAGGAGATACGTAGCGCCGGGGCAATTTTTATCGGTGAAAATTCACCGGTTAGCTTGGGGGATTACCTGGCTGGATCAAACCACGTCTTACCCACCGGCGGTACCGCTAGGCACAGCTCAGGACTCAGCGTTCACACTTTTTTGAAGCCGCAGCAGCTGGTGGAATACAGCTCCACTTCCCTTAAGGCGGTCAACGAAAAATTAGAAATCTTCGCCAAAGCCGAGGATTTACCGGCTCACGGCGAGGCGGTTTCGCGGCGTTTCCGCGCCAAATAGGCGCGACACGCCGAATATTCGTCAGACTTGCGCTTAACCCCCAAAAACCACAAGATATAGGGACGGAAACGGGAATTCTCTCCACATGTTGTGGATAGTTATCCCCAAATCCTGGGGAAAATCCATAAATTTAGCCTAAAACGTAAGGAGTAGGTAGATGCACTGTCCCTTCTGTCGCTATGCCGACTCCCGCGTGACCGACTCCAGAACCAGCGAGGATGGCTCAACCATTCGTCGCCGTAGGCAGTGTCCAGAGTGCGGGAAGCGCTTTAGCACCACTGAAACTGCGTCTTTGACCGTAATTAAGCGAAGCGGGGTCACCGAGCCCTTCAGCCGGGAAAAGATTGTCAGTGGTGTAGGAAAGGCTTGCCAGGGAAGGCCGGTCTCGGATGCCGATCTGGCGCTTTTAGCGCAGCAGGTTGAAGAAACCATCCGTTCCTCTGGCTCGGCCCAGGTGGAGGCTCACGAAATTGGCCTTGCCATTTTGGAACCACTTAGAAAGCTGGATGAAGTGGCGTTCATGCGCTTTGCCAGCGTCTACCAGGGCTGGGAGAGCCTAGAAGATTTCGAAGCCGCGATTAACGTGCTTCGAGCAAGCAACACCGAATTTACAACGAAGTAACCAACTCAAGAAAGGCAACACCAGTGACCGACACCGCATACAGCTCAGCCTCAGGTTCCGTATCAGGCAAGAAGCTAACCATTGATCGCATTTACACAACCGAGGGTGTTCACCCCTACGACCAGGTGACCTGGGAGTATCGCGATGTGGTCCAGACCAACTGGAAAAATGGTGAAACAATTTTCGAGCAGCGCGGAGTTGAGTTCCCAGAGTTTTGGAGCCTGAACGCTTCCACCATCGTCACCACCAAGTACTTCCGTGGTGCGGTAGGAACTCCGGAGCGTGAGTACAGCCTTCGTCAGTTAATTGACCGTGTCGTTCTCACTTACACCCAGGCCGGTAGAGACAACGGCTACTTTGCCACCGAAGAAGACGCAACCGTTTTCGAGCACGAGTTGACATACATGCTTTTGAACCAGATCTTCTCCTTCAACTCACCGGTTTGGTTCAACGTTGGAACCAAGAGCCCGCAGCAGGTCTCGGCCTGCTTCATCCTGTCGGTGGATGATTCAATGGACTCAATCTTGAACTGGTACCGCGAAGAGGGAATGATCTTCAAGGGCGGCTCTGGTGCCGGCCTTAACCTCTCTCGCATTCGCTCCTCGAAGGAGTTGCTGAAGTCCTCTGGCGGTTCCGCCTCTGGTCCGGTTTCCTTCATGCGCGGAGCCGATGCATCGGCAGGAACCATCAAATCTGGTGGTGCCACTCGTCGTGCAGCCAAAATGGTTGTGTTGGATGTTGACCACCCAGACATCGTCGAATTCATCGAAACCAAGGAGCTGGAAGAAGAAAAGATTCGCGTGCTCCGCGATGCCGGTTATGACATGGAACTCGGTGGCCGCGACATTAACTCGGTTCAGTACCAAAACGCCAACAACTCGGTTCGCGTAAATGCCGAATTTATGAACGCCGTGGAGAACGGAACCAAGTTCGGTCTTCGTGCTCGCACCACCGGTGAAGTTATCGAAGAGGTTGATGCTAGAGAGTTGTTCAACCAAATGGCCAAGGCAGCCTGGGCCTGTGCCGATCCTGGAATCCAGTACGACGACATCATCAACGACTGGCACACCACTCCAGAATCCGGTCGTATCACTGCTTCGAACCCTTGCTCGGAGTACATGCACCTTGACAACTCGAGCTGTAACCTTGCGAGCTTGAACCTGCTGAAGTTCCTAAACCCGGATGGTTCTTTCGACAGCTACAAATTTGGCAAAGCTTCAGAGCTGATCATCACTGCAATGGATATCTCGATCTGCTTCGCGGATTTCCCAACTCAGGCGATCGGTGAGACTACTCGCGCCTACCGCCAGCTGGGAATTGGCTATGCCAACCTAGGTGCGCTGCTTATGGCAATTGGAGTTCCTTACGACAGCAAGGAGGGCTTCGCACTTGCGGCTGCCATCACCTCGCTGATGACGGCAGCTGCCTACCGCCGCTCTGCTGAGTTGGCCGCAGTGGTTGGTCCTTACGATGGTTATGCCAAGAACAAAGCTGGTCATGACCGCGTTATGGCAAAGCACGAGGCAGCAAACGCTCTGCTAACTCCAGTGAGTGAAATCGACCGCGAAGTGCTAGCTGCAGCCACCGAACAGTGGAGATTGAACACCGAGATCGGAACCCGCAACGGTTGGAGAAACGCTCAGGCATCGCTTCTTGCACCTACTGGAACCATCGGTTTCATGATGGACTGCGACACCACAGGTATCGAGCCTGACTTCTCGCTGGTTAAGTACAAGAAGCTCTCAACCGGTGGATCGATGCAGATTGTGAACCAGACCATTCCGTTTGCACTGCACCGTCTTGGATACTCCCAGGAAACAATCGAAGCCATTGTTGACTACATCGGTCAGCACGGTCACGTTGTTGACGCACCAGGACTAAAGACCGAGCACTATGCGATCTTCGACACCGCAGTTGGTATTCGGGCTATCGAACCAATGGGCCACGTTCGCATGATGGCTGCAGTTCAGCCATTCCTTTCGGGAGCAATCTCAAAGACTGTGAACATGCCAGAGACCGCAACCATCGAAGAAATCGCAGAGGTTTACTTCCAGGGATGGAAGCTGGGACTGAAGGCGTTGGCTATTTACCGCGACAACTGCAAGGTGGGTCAGCCACTTAGCGATGCCAAGGCGAAGACCGAAACCAAGAGCGATAAGGCTGCTCCAACTGGAATGTCACACCCAGTTCGTAAGCGTCTGCCAAAGTCTCGTCCATCCTCAACAACTTCCTTCACCGTTGGTGGGGCAGAGGGTTCCCTAACCGCAGGTTCCTACCCAGATGGCGGATTGGGTGAGGTGTTCCTCAAACTCGGTAAGCAGGGATCAACCCTGGCCGGTGTGATGGATGCTTTCTCAATCGCAGTTTCGATTGGCTTGCAGTACGGTGTTCCACTTGAGACCTACGTGCAGAAGTTCACCAACGTGAGCTTCGAGCCAGCCGGACTCACCGATGACAAAGACATTCGCATGGCGAAGTCGCTGATGGACTACATCTTCCGTCGTCTAGCGCTTGACTACCTGCCTTACGAGACTCGTTCAGCACTCGGAATCTTCACCACAGAAGAAAGATCGGCTGAGTTGGATGCCAGCTATGGCCAAGCAGCCCCAGCGGTCGAAGCAGCGCCGGTTGCCGAAGCAGTAGTTGCCGAGGCTCCAAAGAGCGTGCAGTCGGTTGAAATCACTCCAAAGAAAGAAGCTCACTCATCAGCTGAATTGTTTGAGCTGCTTCAGGGTAAAGAATCTGATGCACCACTTTGCTTCAACTGTGGTATCAAGATGAGACCATCTGGTTCCTGCCACGTCTGTGAAGGTTGTGGCTCAACCTCTGGTTGCAGCTAAAGAGTATTTGAATGCAGGGCCAGCGCTTAGCGCTGGCCCTCTTTCATTTAACCTAGGGGTAATCTAAGAAGGTGCTCTATCGCCTCTTCTTTGACTTAGTTTTCAAAAAAATTAATCCCGAATCGGCACATCACCTTGGCATGGCGATGATTCGCTTGCTTGGGGCCACTGGCATTGCTCGTCTTGCAATGCTTGGGGTTAGAAAACATCCAGTTAGAGCGATGGGATTAGATTTTGATTCACCATTTGGAATGGCAGCGGGTTTTGATAAAAACGCCGTAGCGATAAATGAGCTTGGCCAGCTTGGCTTCTCGCATGTGGAAATTGGCACTGTCACAAGATTTCCTCAGGACGGTAATCAAAAGCCAAGATTGTTTCGCTTGCCTCTCGATAAAGCGCTTATAAATCGAATGGGTTTTAATAACGAAGGTGCCGATGCTATTGCCATCAGACTGCAAAAGCTTCGGGAGAGCGGTTCTAAGCTTCCAATCATCGGCGTCAATATCGGTAAGAGCAGGGTGACCGATCTCTCGGAGGCAGAAGCCGACTACGCCTATAGCGCGAGGGTGCTAGCTCCATTCGCTGACTACCTAGCCGTCAACGTCTCATCGCCCAATACTCCAGGGCTCAGGTCCTTGCAGTCCATCGAGGCCCTCGAACCAATTCTTCGAGCAGTAATTCGTGAGGCCAAAGGAAAACCGGTCTTGGTAAAAATTGCCCCGGATTTGGCAGATGAAGATATTCGCGATGTTGCGAAGTTAGCCAAGGAATTAAATCTTGCGGGAGTGATTGCGACCAATACAACAATCTCTCGAGAAAATTTACTAACTAGAGCCTCCGAAGTTTTATCATTTGGTGAAGGCGGACTCTCAGGGCCAGTTTTGAAAAGGCGATCAGTGGAAGTGCTGAAAATACTTCGCAGCGAACTCAATCAGGATTTTGTGGTGATATCGGTTGGTGGTATTTCTAGCGGTGCTGACCTAAAGGAACGGTTAGAACTTGGAGCGAATTTAGTTCAGGGCTATACCGGATTCATTTATCGGGGTCCGCTTTGGGTTAGAAACCTTATGAAAGAACTAGACCAGTCGCACCGGAGGTGACTTGGTCTCCTTAGGATCTGAAATCACAAAGTTCTTAATGATTTCATCAACCTGCTTCATAATCTCAGTCGGAATTTCAACCCCAACAGCCTTGACGTTTTCCTGAATTTGCTCGGGCCTCGATGCTCCGATAATCGCGGAAGAAA
>JBJTOG010000047.1:0-2453 GCA_046074425.1 Actinomycetota bacterium | reverse complement strand
GTCACACTGGTTTTTGACAACTTTATTGTTCTCTCCGGGGTGGTTGCCTACGATGCCAACTTGCTAAGTGGCATCATGCTGGGAGCGGTTCCGATTGAGGATTTCGCATACACCGTATTTGGAGTCTTGGTTATTTCATCGCTTTGGTTCTTAGCCGGAAAGAGCAAAAAGTGAAAGCACTAAAAGCTCTGCTTATTTCATCTCGCCCAATCTCCTGGGTCAATACCGCCTTCCCCTTCTTTTTGGCCTACTGGTCCACAACCGGCAGAGTAGATGAAACCTTAATCCTAGGTACCATCTTTTTCCTTATTCCATACAACCTATTGATGTATGGAATCAACGATGTCTTTGACTACGAGAGTGATCTAAGAAACCCAAGAAAAGGTGGCATCGAGGGAGCGCTGCTGGATAAGAAGTATCACACCCTGATGATCTGGGTATCGCTTGGGCTGACCTTTGGCTTTATGTTCCTGCTAATTCCCCGCGGGGACGATGTTGCGACGATGTTTCTGATGGTAAGCGTGCTCTCGGTACTGGCCTATAGCGTTCCAAGGCTTCGCTTCAAGGAAAAGCCATTCTTAGATTCCTTTACCTCGGCCCTGCACTTTGTTGGTCCGATGGTCTATGGACTTGCTCTGGGAAGCGCTGATTTTGGCAACATTCGAATCAGCATCGTGATTGCCGCCTTCATGCTCTGGGGAATTGCCTCCCATGCTTTTGGTGCTGTGCAGGATGTCAAGGCCGATAGGGAGGCGGGAATCGGATCGGTTGCCACCGAAATTGGCGCCAAGGGAGCGGTGCAGTTTAGCTTTGGCGCTTACCTTGCCTCAGGATTGCTGCTATTGACCATCGGCTGGCCAGGTTCCTTGGCGGCAGCTGCGGTTTTGCCATACCTGGCAATTATTTTTCCCTATTTGAAAATCGAGGATTCTGAGGCCGAAAAGGCGAACCGGGGTTGGCGAAAGTTCATCTTCCTGAACTTTTTAGCTGGGGCGATTGTCACAATGATTGTTCTGGATTACCTGAAGTAATCAAGCTGCTCGATCGGTCCAAACAATTAGGTGCTTTGGATTAAAGCCCTTGCCACAGTATCCGCAAGCAAGCTGAACCCTCGGGCTTTTATAGCGGTAGTGCTTGTGACCATTTCGACACTCCCCCACCCACCTGGCGGTTGCCTCGGCAATTTCATTGCCGGTGAATTTCTCGGCTCGGTAGCCAATGGATTTTGCTACTGATTTCCAAGCCGGTCCGTGCCCGGCACTCTTACCAGCTAAAGCATGAGCAATTTCGTGCAGAATTACCTGGATGGCTTGATCCACAGAGTGAATCTGAACGAAGTATTTGGAAATGGAAATCATCTTGTCGCTGTAATTGCACAGACCCGCTCGTTGCTTGGCAGAGTCAAAGCTGAAAGCCCAGTCAGCCTCCAGACCGTGCTGGATAAGTTGTTGAATTGCCAGCACCTCGATGAAATCGAATCTATTCTGGCGAAGTCTTTGAAATCTCTTCTTGCCTTTGGAAAAGGCCCTGGCCTTGCTAAAGCCAAGCTCCAAAAGCTTATGAGTTAGTTCAAGGTTATCGATTGCGACTATGGTTCTTACTTCGTAAAACTCCTGGTGGGAGAAGACATCGTGCAGAAAATCCAAGTCCACCAGCTCTGGGTTAGGGACTTCGAGAATTCTTTGATCGATTGACATTTCATGGTCAGCCTAAATGCCAAATTTCTCAAGGTTGCTATTACGAGGAGGTGTTTTGAGCTAAGACCTTTTTCATTCGGGCAACTGCCTCTTCGATGTTCTCTTTAGAGGTGGCGAAATTGAACCGAACAAAACTGTCGTATTTACCATCGTTTGAGTGATCCGAACCGGCCACCAAAGCCACCCTTCCTTGATCCAGTAATACTTTGGCCGGGTGAGAAATGCCATAATCCGCGAGGTCAATAAAGGCGAGGTAGGTTGAGGTTGCAACGCTAAGGCGGGCCTTGGGAAGTTCCTTTTCTAGCAACTCGCCTAGGAAGATGTAGTTCTCGCGAATTTGTTCAACCGTTTCATCAAGCCAAGCATCTCCCGATTTGAAAGAAGCGGCCATAGCAAAAGCTCCCAGTATTGCGGCTCGGAAGTGCAGAGCTTCTGGGAGTCTGGCGATTTTTCTTCTGATTTCATCGCTTTGAGTGATCAAGAAGGCAGCTTTGAGACCTGCGGTATTGAAAGCCTTGGAGGAAGAAGAAATGGTAATGCCAACCGCTTCGGCGTCTTCACCGAGAGCTAGGAAGGGTGTGAAGGGCTCCCAGGCAAGTGGAGCGTGGATTTCATCGGAGATTACCACCGCGTCATACTTTTTTGCCAAGGTGGCAATTTCTCTCAGGTCCTGCTCGCTGTGAATAAGTCCAACCGGATTCTGGGGCGAACAAAGTAGGTAAACCTTGACCCCTTCTTGGAAGGCTCGCTCAATTC
>JBJTOG010000046.1:0-4223 GCA_046074425.1 Actinomycetota bacterium | reverse complement strand
CTGGATGGGAAATCTTCCCACCGGCGCGGGTTCCGAAGTCTATGATCCAGAATTACTGAAACTTGGTGACACCAGAAACGTAATTGATAAATATCGCTACTGGTCAATGGAAGCAATAGTTGCCGACCTAGATTCCAATCGCCATAACTTTCACGTTGCAATCGAAAACTGGCAGCATGATCTAAACATCGGTTCAATTGTTCGAAGCGCCAACGCATTTTTGGCCAAAGAAGTTCACATCATTGGCAACAAGCGATGGAACAGGCGAGGTGCGATGGTTACTGACCGGTACCAGCACGTCCGCCATCACTCCACAATTGCGGAGTTTGTCTCATGGTGCGCCACAGCGAATGCTGGATCGGAGCTTCCCATAATTGCTATCGACAACGTACCGGGTTGCAAGCAGTTAGAGAACTACGAACTCCCAAAGGATTGTGTTCTGCTTTTTGGTCAAGAGGGACCTGGGCTTTCCGACGAGGCAATCGAAGCTGCCAAAGATGTTGTTGAAATTACGCAGTATGGTTCCACCAGGTCGATAAATGCAAGTGCTGCAGCAGCCATCACAATGTATGCCTGGCTCCGGCAGCATAGCTAATTCATTAGCTGCTTCCAGTTTCAATTTTTGGAAAATCAAATCCTGTGATGCGCTTTGGGCTAGGGTTAAATGGTGCCTGCAATAGTCCTAGTTGGTGCCCAGTGGGGCGATGAGGGCAAGGGCAAAGCCACAGACTTACTCGGTGATCGAGTCGACTACGTCGTTCGATACCAAGGCGGAAACAACGCCGGACACACGGTTGTCATTGGGGATAAGAAGTTTGCTTTGCACCTACTGCCCAGTGGAATTCTCACACCCGGAGTCGTTCCAGTAATTGGAAACGGTGTAGTGATTGATCTCGGGGTGCTTTTCAAAGAACTCGATGGTTTAACCTCGCAAGGTGTAGATGTCTCGAGGCTTAAGATTTCGGCTAATGCTCATATCATCACCCCTTACCACGTCACTATCGATAAGGTCTCGGAGCGCTTTTTAGGAAAGCGCGCCATCGGAACCACCGGACGAGGCATTGGCCCCACCTACGGTGACAAGGTTGGAAGAATCGGTATTCGAGTTCAAGATCTATTTGATGAGAGCATTCTTCGACAAAAGGTTGAGGCAGCCCTAAGTCAAAAAAACCAAATTCTCTCAAAGGTTTACAACCGCGCTGGAATAAAAGTTGAAGAGATAGTCCGAGAACTCCTTTCCTACACCGAACGTTTGGCACCGATGGTGGCGGATACCGCCCTAGAGCTGCACAAAGCCCTCGAGGCAGGCAAAACCGTATTACTGGAAGGTGGCCAGGGAACACTGCTGGATGTCGATCATGGAACCTATCCGTTCGTAACATCGAGCTCACCGATCGCCGGCGGAGCAACTATCGGCGTTGGCATCGGACCAACCCGAATCGACTCAGTGATTGGAATACTAAAGGCATACACCACTCGTGTGGGAGCAGGACCTTTTCCAACCGAATTATTTGACGAGTGGGGAGAATTTCTTCGTGAGAAGGGATTCGAATTTGGAACCACAACCGGAAGAGAGCGAAGGTGCGGTTGGTTTGATGCACCGGTAGCAAGATTTGCAACTCGCATCAACGGGCTCACGGATATCTTCCTTACCAAACTTGATGTCTTGACGGGTATCAAAGAAATTCCAGTTTGTGTTGCCTATGAGGTTGATGGAAAGCGAGTAGAGGAGATTCCTGTTTCGCAGTCAGATTTCCATCACGCGAAACCAATCTATGAAATTTTCTTAGGTTGGGATGAAGACATAACGTCAGCCAAGACTTTTGAAGATCTTCCCATCACCGCTCAAGAATATGTTCTAGCGCTGGAGAAGCTTTCGGGAACCAGGATTTCGGCTATTGGAGTTGGTCCAGACCGAAATGCAACTATTGTTCGTCACGATCTACTTCGCGCCTAAAGCCCAGCGGTCTCACAACATCCAACCAAATGCTGTTTCCAGATTCCGAGAAATAAAGTGCTGCATCGGCTTTAGCAAAGCCGCCGTTTTGAAGCAAAAACTTATTAACTAGAACAGATTTGTCATGTGGCACGTAGCCAACTTTTAAGCCGGAAACAAAAACCGCAACCGCATCGGTGCTTTGGTTATTGGCAGGATCTGAAATCAAAATCGCTTCTTCATCCCAATCGCTTGCTTCACCAAGATTCAGGTTTCGCTGCAAGCTGTTGAAATTTTGCGAGTAAAAATTCTCTTCAACAACTTCAAAATCATATGATCCATCGCCAACAAGTTTCTCCGCAGCTTCAAATCGCTGGCGAGCCAATTCGTCCAGAATGTTGCCAAGCGGTTGATCTCCTAATTCAGCAAGAGTTGCTTTTTCCAGGCGGGACCTAGTGTGCTTGGAAAGGAGCCAAAAACCAGCTGCCACAACTGAAAATAGGAGAACCAGCCAAGGCGCTGAACTGAAGAACTGTAAGGCGAATGTCCCTATAAGAATCCAGGCAACGATTTTTAGCAGCATTCGCACACCCTCAATCTAGGCCACCGATGCCCCAATTTATTGGTTAACTAGACGGGTGGGAAACCCTGAATACCTGAGTGAATTGGCCGATAGTGATGAGGCCATTGAGAAGTGGGGCTCGGCCGCTTTCGGAGAAGATCCGCTACTAGCCTCCTTTACGCTTGAGCCATTTTCAACTGTGCGCCCCCACGTCCCCTTCTACCGTTTCTTTCACTACCCAGATGTTTTAGACCTTCGTCACAACGGCTTCGAAGTCGATCGTTTTATTCCTATTTTTGACTCACTTGATAACGCCAGATATTCTCAAGCGGTAAGAATTCATCAGCTTCTTCACTATTCAGAAGGTAATGCTTTGTGGAACCCAAGGCGAGCTCGAGAGTTTGAATTTCGAATCAGGGCATCACTTCACGATTTTGGAATTTCTGATGTGCCGACATTGCTTCGGAGAATGCTAGGGCGAGCATTCCCAGATGAATCCTTGAGCACTCTTTCTATTGATTTGCTGAATGTTTACTTCTGGGGAGCCTTAGCTGTTGTTGTCAGAGATTATGCTTGGAAAGAACCCCAGTTGGAGCTTTACGCGGATTACCTTGAGTACCCACTAGAAGTGGCTGGATTGCTACCAAATAGAAACAGAGATGCCGCATGAAGACCCTATCAATCGCACTTACAAGCTTGTTGCTGCTAACCGGTTGTGCTCAAACTCCAAACTCAAATGACCAGATTGATAATGGTGGAAGTGCGGAAGAGTACCCAACTCCAGCGATTGCGGATAATCGGGTTCCAAAAACCTGCCAACTCCCAGAACTTCAAACTTTGGTCAGCGAACTTGCTGGCGAATCGGTAGAAACTGATCCAAATCCAGTCAACCGCCAGAACTCTAATCAGCAGAACTACCAGGATTACCTTGACGGTAAGTATTTAGTTTGCATTTACAAAAGTGCAACCACAGAAAAAGCCGCATATATTTTCTGGAGAGAAGCAGATCTAACAGAGTGGGAAACAGCTATGAGTCAGCTAAACGCTGAATTAGCTGAAAATGAACTCCCGTTTCAACCCTTCAGTTTGGGACTGGGTGAACCAGCAGCCTATTACCTAATTGAGCCAGAAGAAGCCGGCGGATTTCTTACCGCACACACTTTTGTCGACAACATTTCCCTGATTGTCTTCACAAACGTTGCCAAAACTTTAGAGGATGGCACCAGGCTAATGACTGCTGCAGTCAATCAGATGCCTTAACCCTAAATTTTTCGAACTCCCCAGCTGCCCCTTAATTCTTGATTGGGTGCAATCCAAGGTAGCCGCTCTTTACTTGCAAAAGCATTTGTTGGAGCCGCAACTGGTTCAATTGCGATGGCGTGCATCGGGCCATCAACACCCGGGTAAGAGTCAGTTGTATAAATAACCAGATCTGGCAGCGAGCTATCCTGCCAAACCCCTAACCCCTCGCCAGATTCGGTGAGCAATAATGTTTTGGCGATTCCAGAATCGAAATCCAGGTCGGTGAAGTAATCATCAAGCGAGGTATTGCCAACTCTTACGCCCTGACTCAGATCCCACTTTGTTCCACTTACCGATTCTGGTTGCAAAGGAATCTTGTTCTGGTTTTTGGCGTATCGGGTTCGCGCATTTGAAATCAATTTCAAATTTTCCACCTTTTCTCCATAACAAAAATACGGGTGGAATCCAATGGCGAAAGGTGCG
>JBJTOG010000045.1:0-3304 GCA_046074425.1 Actinomycetota bacterium | reverse complement strand
CAGGGGGAAGTGCAAGGGATGCGGCAAATCAATTTCTTGGCGTTATCCGCTAGTGGAGATGATTACAGGAATACTCTTTGCTCTGGTTACTTACGTATTTATTATTGTCAATACAGAGACTTGGTTTTTGCTGACAAATCTTCTCCAGCTTCTTGGATTGCTATCTTTTTTTGCAACATCTTTGGCTCTAGCACTCATCGATATTGATCATTACCGATTACCAACCAAGATAATTATTTACGGCACCTTATCAACCCTCCTTCTGTATGGTTCTAGTTCCGTCATTCTCAGAGACTGGTCAAACCTACTATTTGCCTTAGTTGGAGGCGTTGCAGCCTATTTATTCTTCTTAGTAATTCACCTGGTTGTTCCAAATGGCATGGGCAAAGGGGATGTGAATCTTGCCGGCCTAATTGGTTTGGTGCTTGGCTGGGTAAGTGTTGGGACTCTCCTAACTGGGCTATTTCTTGGATTTCTTTTTGGCGCCTTATTCGGAATTGGTCTTATTTTGGCTAAGAAAGGGAACCGCAAGAGCGCAATTCCTTTTGGACCGTGGATGATTTTAGGAAGTTGGGTTGGATTAGCATTTGGCGATGCAATCTGGTTCGGCTACCTATCACTCAATGGTATTTTTACCTAAGAGAAGTTAGGAACTCACAAACATGTCGCGTCGAATAGTTGGCCTAGAAATAGGTCCTGAATCGATTCGCGCTGTTCAGATTCACCATAAATTTGGTGGAAAACTGGTTGTAGAAAAGTATGGCGAAGTATTAGGTAGCCACGGGGTGGATGCCAATGGCAGAATTGTCGACGTTGAATTGCTGGCTAAGCAAATAAAAAGCCTTTGGATTTCCACAAAATTTAGCTCAAAACACGTTGCCTTGGGGGTCGGCGGGACTGATGTCTTTGTTCGTGAATTCTCAGTTCCCGAGATGAAGCAAGAGTCTCTTGCAGCGGCTCTACCCTCGTTGGCAGAAGGTAACCTTCCGATGCCGACTACAGAACTTATGTTGGATTTTTATCCAGCGCGGATAAATGCTAACGCAGAGCAAAGAATGGTTTCCGGGTTGCTCTTAGCAGCGACTAAATCTGCCACGGACGCTCTTGTAGCGGCCGTAGAGCAAGCGGGCCTAAAACCACAAACCATAGATTTGATTCCTTTTGCCTTACTAAGACAATTGGGAGCTTCGCAAGCTGATTTGGACATAACCGCAATCGTTCACGCTTCTGGAGGATTTCTTAGCGTGATTGTTGCTGCTGGATCGACGCCGACCTTTATTCGTCTGGTTCCGCTTCCATTGGCTAAAAAGACTGTGCAAAACCAAGATGAACAAAAAGATGAAAGTTTGGATGCTTTAGAAAACCCCAGTGATGGTGAAATTGAGAATCCATACTCGGCTCTCCAAGAAGTTGCTCTTCGAGAGCTTAGAGACACTTTGGCCTACTACGGTAAGAACCACCCCGAAGAACCAATCTCTAGACTTTTCACATCTGGAAAAGGTCTTGATAACAGTGAATGGCTGACACTGCTTGGGCAAAAAATTTGGCTTCCAGCTGAAAGCCATGTTCAAGGCGAATACCATCACATGGTTTCTAAAGATAAGAAGAATCAGAAATATGCAGTGCCATCCGAGTACCTGGTGCCGCTAGCCCTTGCCAAGGGGGTTTGGCGTGGCTAAAGAAAAGCAGTTTGCAAAAGGCAAAGAACAAGTAGGATCAAAAAAATTTCTAGGAATTGAGTTGACTCTTACACCTAAGAGTAAGTCTCCAAAGTTGTTGATTGAAGTAGGTGGTCCACCTAAAGCTAATTTTCTGCCTAAGAGAATTAAAGATGCCAATGCGGCCGAATTTGTGAGACGGAGACTATTTGCAGCATCGCTGGCAACGGTGTCAATTTCCTTCCTTGCTTTCCTTGCATCTGCAGTCATTTCATTTTCTGGTGACTTGATTTTGGCAAATGCGGAATTGCGGCTCAGTTCAGTAAAAGCGGAGCAGGCTAAGTACGCCAACATTCGAGACCTTGAAACAGCTGTTATCTTCAGACATGCTGCTCGTGCAACAGCAACTGCACCGGAAATAGATGTTCGCCAATTAATTCGCTCCCTAACTTCGGTGCTTCCCGAAGGAGCAAAATACGTATCTCTGCAGCTGAGCCCTTTTGCCGAACAGGATTTGAAAACTTCGGGATTAACCAACGAATTTTCGGTGAAAGTGTCGATAGCGATGCAGCTTTCAGATTTTCCGAGCTTGCAGCAATATTTAAATAGCTTGCCAACGCTTGCAGCCTTTTACGATTTCAAGCTAGCTTCAGTTTCCTCTACCGAAACTGGTATCAACGCGAGCCTCACGGTTTACTTCACAACCGAGTTGTTCTCTCGCCCTTATTCAGCAGATGTGGTCCTAGGAGATCCAGTTCCTTTGAGTATTTTGGATACTCCAACTCCTTCCCCCAGGCCGACGACTTCCAGCACTTCATCTAGCTCGAGCTCTTCAGTAAAGAGTTCTACACCAACTCCTACTTCTTCGCCTCAAGTTTCTTCCCCTACTCCAACACCGTCTCCAAGTGAAGAGGCGGTTGCCCAATGAACAAGATTCTTATTAGACAAATATTCACAGTGGTCGTACTGGTTGCAGTCGTTGGGCTTACTGTGAACTTTGGGATTTTGCCCCAATTTGCAAATTTCAACGAAAAACTCAAATCCGCTGAACAGACTGACCGACTAACCAGCATTGAATTGGATCAACTTCGCAAACTTCAGGAGCTAGCCGAAATCCAACCAGCCATCGAGAAGCAACTTGATTATTTAACGGCAGCAGTTCCTGGAGATATTGAAGTTTCAAACTACGTAGACCAACTGGACGTGTTAGCCGAGAGAAATTCAGTTGCTATCGAGTTCTTAACTTTCGGTGATGT
The DNA here is from genome assembly GCA_046074425.1 of Actinomycetota bacterium. GTDB lineage: Bacteria > Actinomycetota > Actinomycetes > Actinomycetales > Microbacteriaceae > Rhodoluna. The sequence goes on along the minus strand of JBJTOG010000045.1, from coordinate 390 downwards.
TGCACCTTTTGTTCTTCCCGAGTACGTTGCCTCCGAGGAAACTGTTCAACCATATGTTTCGAAAGTGGGGGAGAGCATTCGAGCCATACCAGTTGATTTTGCGGTTACCGGGAGCTATGCGAATCTGATTGCTTTCATGGGAGAACTTCAGTCAGCACCTAGGACCACAGTTATTCAATCGGCTAGTTTGAGCTCAGGTCAAACTAGCCGAGTATTCAACCTAACAATTAAGACCCTCATTTTTTACACCGCTCAAGCTCAATAAGCACCCCGAAATTGAGGTTTGAAGGGCCTGATTTCATCGGCTAAACTACTGAGGTTGCCCAGCGCTTGTAGCTCAACGGATAGAGCATCTGACTACGGATCAGAAGGTTGGGGGTTCGAGTCCCT
>JBJTOG010000044.1:0-14727 GCA_046074425.1 Actinomycetota bacterium | reverse complement strand
GTGACTGACGAGCCATCTCGGATCAAGCCAACAACAGTTGATTCTGTTTCAAGTTCGTCGTAACCAGTGAAGTGGGTTTGACCGAGCGTCCGAAATTCACCATAAACTGCCAGGTCGTTATTTCCAGAACGCTTGCGTTTGGCATCGTCCTTGGCGCGCTGTTTTTGAACGTTCATCAGGGATTTGAATTCATCCCGATCAACTTCCAATCCAGCCTCGGCTGCAATTTCTAAAGTTAGGTCGATGGGGAATCCATATGTGTCATGAAGTAAAAAGGCGCTGGATCCAGAAAGCGACGATTCGCCCGCACCTTTTGCTTTTGAAACTTCATCGTCCAAAACCAGTAGTCCCGAATTCAATGTCCTAAGGAAAGCCTCTTCTTCGGCAACTGCAATCCGCACGATTCGATCGAAATCGGTTTCCAATTCCGGATAACTAGCCTTCATGGCGTTCATGGAAGCTGTGAAAAGTTCTCTAAAAACTGGGCGTTCCACGCCCAGTAGCCGCATGGCTCGCACAACCCTTCTGAGCAGTCGTCGAAGAACATAGCCGCGAGCATCGTTTGCTGGGGATACGCCATCGCCAATGAGCATCAGCGATGATCGAACGTGATCCGCTACAACTCGCAGTCGAACATCATCGGTTTCGTTAGCTCCATAGGTTTTTCCGGAAAGCTTGGCCGCCAAATCAAGGACCGGCCTAACCTCATCAATTTCATAGAGGTTATCTACCTGCTGAAGTAAAAACGCAACGCGTTCCAAGCCCATCCCAGTGTCGATGTTCTTAGAAGGAAGTTCGCCCAGGATAGCAAAGCCATCTTTGCCATCACCCTCACCTCGCTCGTATTGCATAAAAACGAGGTTCCATATCTCTATGTATCTGTTCTCATCAGCTTCCGGACCACCCTCAACACCGTATGCCGGACCTCTATCGAAATAAATTTCCGAACATGGCCCTGCAGGTCCAGGTTGCCCGGTTGACCAATAGTTATCCTTCATTCCACGTCGCTGAATCCGCTCCATGGGGATGTCGGCAACTTCTCGCCAAAGCGCAATCGACTCATCATCATCTTGATAGACGGTCACCCACAGATCTGCCGGATTGAAACCAAGGCCACCCTTATCTCGAGACGCTGTTAGAAACTCCCAAGCAAAGCCGATTGCTTCGCGTTTAAAGTAGTCACCGAATGAGAAGTTTCCATTCATCTGAAAAAAGGTCCCGTGCCGAGTTGTCTTTCCAACCTCGTCGATATCTAGAGTACGAACACATTTTTGAACGCTCGTTGCCCTTTTATAGGGCGCCGGAACCAAACCGGTCATGTAGGGGATAAAGGGAACCATGCCCGCAACGGTAAACATGAGGGTTGGATCATCGCTTATAAGCGAGGAGGAAGGAACAATCTCATGCCCTTTGCTGGCGAAGTAGTCGAGCCAGCGCCGACGAATCTCGGCGGTCTTCAACTACTTGCTCGCGGGTTTGTTTTTAGGGCGAGAAGCGGAACTTGTGCGCTTTGGCTTTGGCTTGTTGAGCTCGGCCTCGCGTTCCTTATACCCTTCCATAACAGCATCACGGAATTCCGCAACTGAAAGCTTTGCATCCTCGTAAGCCTTCTTAGCGGCGGGGTTTTCTTCAATTTGCTTGGTGGCAATTGCACCAACGGTAATTCCGATAAAAAACCAAAGTAATTTCTTCATGATTTACCTCTTTCCAAGAAATCTTTTTAGAACTCCCCCTAGGCCAGCCAACTTCGCAAGTGGACCACCGAGGGATGATGTGAAAACCGCTACAAGTGAAGAGAGGTTTGTAGTTACCTGGGAAACATCAGATGTTATGGAGTCAATCTTTTTCAACTGACGATTTGCTTCTTCTAAGGTCACGGTCATCTCGGACACTAAAGGGGTCAATTCATCGGTCATTTTGGATACCGATTCAGAGCTGCGGTCAATCAGTTTTCCCAATTTAAGAATTGGTATTGCAAGGAACAGCACCAGAACGACGAATCCGCCAGCTGCAATCAGCGAAGCGATTTCAGTGCCGTTCATGGTGCCCTCCCTACAAGAATCTATTAACGGGCCGCGTAGTACTCAACAACCAACTGAACATCACAGGTGACCGGAACTTCGGCGCGCTGTGGTCTTCTAGTTAGCGTGGTGTGAAGCTTGTCCAACTCGACCGAAAGATATCCAGGAACTGCTGGAAGTACATCGGCATGTCCACCGGCTGCAGCTACCTGGAAAGGTTCTGTCTTTTCGCTCTTGTCGTGAACGTGAACCAATTGACCTGGCTTCACGCGGAAAGAAGGTCGATCAACTCTTTGTCCATCAACCAGAATGTGGCGGTGAACTACTAATTGACGGGCTTGTGCAATTGTGCGGGCGAATCCCGAACGCAAAATAATTGCGTCAAGTCTCATTTCAAGAAGCTCGACTAGGTTTTCACCAGTCAGACCAGCGGTGCGTTTGGCTTCTTCGAAAGTCTTCTTGAGTTGCGCCTCACGGATACCGTATTGCGCCCTCAGGCGCTGTTTCTCGCGGAGGCGGACGGCGAAGTCGCTATCTGCTTTGCGCTTGGTGCGACCATGCTGTCCTGGAGCGTAGGGACGCTTTTCCAAATACTTGGCTGCTTTTGGGGTTAGTGCCAGCCCGAGGGAACGGGAGAGGCGGGTCTTGCTGCGGGTACGCGATGTCTTAGACACAGCTTCCTTTCTCAATTTATTCAACAAAAAAAGTGGACTCGGATAGAGCTACCTAAGTCCCTGCCAAGAAAGTTCCGCTAAAAGATACTCTCAAATTTCTTACCCCTAGCAGCCGCGCTCAGGATGAAAATTGGCAACCTTGAAAGTTTAGCACTGCTGAATACAGCTACTCAAGCACCTTCGCCTCGGACGATAGCACGTATCTTGGTAAGGCGCTCTCGTAGCTCGCGTTCGTAGCCAGTTGGTTTGGGATCAAAATAATCACGTGGCTCTGAGAGGTATTCCTGCCTGATTACTCCAATTGATTCATCGTGCGGGTAGCGGTAGCTATCTTGGGAACCGGATCGGGCAAGTAGGCTACCTCGGAGGTAGAGGGGAATTTGGGGTTGAAACCCAGCTCTTACCTCGGCTATCGCCCTATCTATGGCAAGGTATGAGCTATTTGACTTTGGGGCTAGTGCTAAGTAAATAGTCGTTTCCGCCAGCGGTATCCGACCTTCAGGCATTCCTACTAAATTGACCGCTTCGAAAGCCGCCACGGCTAGGGGCAGAGCGTTCGGGTCGGCCAATCCGATGTCTTCAGCGGCCAGAATAACGAGGCGCCGGGCAATAAACCTTGGATCTTCCCCGCCCTCAAGCATTCTTGCCAGATAGTGGATGGCTGCGTCGGCGTCAGAGCCGCGAACTGACTTGATGAAGGCCGAGATAGTGTCATAGTGACCCTCACCTTCGCGGTCATAGCGCACCATTGCCGCCTCCAAGGATGCGTTGACATCCTCGAGTTCGATGATTGTGCGCCCCAATGCTGTTGCTCTTGAACTAGCAGCTTCCAGTATCGTGAGAGCTTTGCGAGCATCTCCCCCCGCCAAATCAGCAATTTGGCCCTTCGCTGCCTCGGCAATGCTCTGGCCACCTCCCAATCCCCGGGGGTCGATTACAGCTGACTCAAGCAGCTTTAGGATGCTTGGCTTTCCTAACGGAAGAAGCCTCACGGTGAGCGACCTTGATAAAAGTGGGGAAATAACCGAAAACGAAGGGTTTTCAGTTGTTGCTGCAATCAAGACAATCCAACCAGCCTCGACCGCTGGTAAAAGAGCATCCTGCTGGGCTTTGGAAAAACGATGAATTTCGTCTAAAAAGACGATTGTTGCAACACCGTAGATTTCTTGGTCGGTTCGAGACCGGTCAATTACTTCCCTGAGCTCCTTTACACCGGAAGAAACCGCCGATAATTCAATAAAGCGCCTTCCCGAGGTATTTGCAACAGCCTTGGCGATAGTCGTCTTTCCGGTTCCTGGAGGTCCCCAGAGGATAATCGAAGAGCGAAAAGAGGAGCCATCGAAGGGTTTGGCAAGTACTTGGAGGGGGGAACCTGCTTCAAGAGCTCGTTCTTGCCCCAGAACCTCTTCTAATGTCCTTGGACGCATGCGAGAGGCAAGCGGTCCAAAGTCGGAAAACAACGAATTGGCCACCTCTTTAGGTTAGGGCAACTAAGCCCTAAAGCTTTGTAAACTCTCTTAGGAACCCCTACAAGGAAGAATCAAAAAGTGAGCAAATCGCAAAAGTTGTCATCAACTGCACAATCTCGCCTGCAGGCTTTTCAGGCTAAGCAAGATCTTGAGGCACAGAAGGCTGGTCGGCGAACCAGAGATAACAGGTTCTCCCTCATCGTCGCTGCTGGGGCAATTGTCGTTGCGATTCTCGCTCAGCTGGTTTACTTCAGCTTCGGTCCTGGGTCAATCGATCCCGCTGCGGAGCAACCTGAAAATAGCGAACTAGTGCCAGCAATTGACATTGCGGAAGGTCGCACTTGGCAAGGTTCGATGGAAATCAATGGTGAAGCCATTGAGCTTGAGCTCGATGGCGATAAGGCACCACAGGCAGTTGCCAACTTTATTTCGCTAGCAAAAGATGGCTATTTTGACGGGCTCTCTTGTCATCGCCTCACAACTGCTGGAATTTACGTATTACAGTGTGGAGATCCAAACGGTGATGGTACCGGAGGTCCAGGTTATTCATTTGGTCCAATCGAAAATGCTCCTGCAGATGACATGTACCTTCGAGGCTACTTGGCTATGGCCAGACAAGGTGGGGACGGTGCCAGCATGGGAAGCCAGTTCTTTATCGTTTACGAAGACTCGATGATTCCCTCCGACGCTGCCGGCGGCTACACCGTATTTGGAAGAATAACCAAGGGACTTAAGAAGTTGGCCCCCATTATTGAAGCTGGCGTAGCAGGCGGCGCTTCTGATGGCGCCCCAGCCCTCGAAGCCAAACTTGGCGCCATCGAACTAAGATAAATAAGCACTCCCAACCTTCCAAAGGAGCACCAGGTGTCACCAATCTCCAATGCCCACGGCCGAGTAGATGACGAAAATAACGTCTTCGTCTTCGAGCACGGAACCGAACGTAAAGTGGGTCAATATCCTGGAGTCGCATTGGAAGAGGCGCTCGCCTACTTCGAAAGAAAATTCCAAGAACTCGAAGCAAATGTCAGGATCCTCGAACAGCGGGTTAAGAATAAGGCCGACGCGTCTTCAATCGCTAAGGCTGCTGAAAAACTTCAGGCCGAATTGCTTGAACCAGCAGCTGTTGGGAACTTAGAAGAGCTGAGAAGAAGAGTCTCAGAGATTACTCCCAACATCGAGGCCATGCGCCAAGAAAAAAGTGAGGCAATACAACTAGCCATTTCTCAGACTCTTCAACTTCGGAATGAGATTGCTGACAAGGCCCAAACTCTAGCTGACAAAGACCCAAAGAAAACTCAGTGGAAACAAGCCTCTGTTCAGATGAATGAACTTTTTGACAAATGGCAGGCATCGCAGAAAACTGGACCAAAAATCCCTCGCAAGGACGCGGACGCAATTTGGAAAAAGTTCTCCCAGGCGAGAAATAAATTCGAATCAAACAAACGTGCCTTTTTTGCTGAATTAACTGCTGGGTCCAAAGCCGCCCGTGAAAAGAAGTCCGAACTTGTGGCTAAGGCCGAAGCTCTTGTTTCAAAAGGTGCTTCTGCCGCCGGGGACTACCGCAAATTGCTGGACGATTGGAAGACCACTGGGAGATCGCAAGGCAAGGGCGATGATGCGCTTTGGGAGAGATTTAAATCCGCCGGCGACGCTATTTACGCCTTGCGAAAGGAGCAGATTGAAAAGGAAACTGTTGAGTTTGAGGCAAATTATCAACTAAAGCTGCAAATTCTTAAAGAGGCCGAGCTTCTAGATCCATCAAAGGACTTAGCGGAAGCAAAGAAGGCGCTCCTAGCGATCTCCACCCGCTTTGAAAAAGCAGGTAAGGTTCCAAAAGACAAGATTCGCGAAACTGAAGACCGAATGAAGAAAGTTGAAAAACGAATTCGGGACGCCGAGGCAGACCAATGGCGTCGAAGTGACCCCGCCGCTATTGAGCGAACCAATGGTGTGCTGAGTCAACTCGAGGAGTCTATTGCCAAACTGGAAGCTGATCTAGAAAAGGCGCAAGCGGCAAAAGACACTAAAAAATCATCAGAACTTGAAGGCGCACTAGCTGCTCGCAAGAGCTGGCTTGACGCAGTTAAAGCAACTACGAATTAGTTATTGGCAACTCGATAGACGTCATACACCGCTTCAATTCGCCTAACAGCGTTCAATAGGTGCTCCAAAGTACCTGGATCCCCCATCTCGAAGACAAATCGACTTAGCGCAACCCGGTCATTGCGAGTTGAAACTGAGGCAGAGAGGATGTTGACGTGGTGTTCAGATAGAACTCTTGTCACATCACTGAGTAAACCTGAACGATCTAATGCCTCAATCTGAATTTGAACCAGGAAGATTCGTTTCGAAGAAGGCGCCCAGCTCACTTCCATAAGCCGCTCTGGCTCCAATTCCAACTGACCGACATTTTTGCAATCCGTTCTGTGAACAGAAACTCCCGAGCCTCTAGTCACAAAGCCGATGATGTTGTCGCCTGGAACTGGAGTGCAGCAGCGCGCAAGCTTCACCATCACATCGCTATCGCCCTTTACTAATACTCCGGAATCAGCCCCTCCTCGATTTCGCAGTGATTTCGGGGCAGGTGGCAGCTCAAATTCAACATCGCTCTCATCTTCGATAGAAGTTGAAGCAGTGAGCTTTTCAATTATTGACTGGGCCGAAACCTGGCCCTCACCAATTGCTGCAAAGAGGGAGCTAACGTCCTGCATTCTCAAATCGGCAACAATCTTTCCCAAAGATTCAGAAGACATAAGCTGGTGTAGCGGAAGGTTGTGCTTCCGCATTGCCTTTGTTAGGGATTCCTTGCCTGATTCAATTGCATCTTCCTTTCTCTCTTGAGAAAAAAAGTGCTTGATCTTGGCACGCGCTCGGGGCGATTTTACGAATGTAAGCCAATCCTTACTTGGCGCAGCGTCCAAGGATTTTGAGGTGAATACTTCGATCACATCACCAGAGTTGAGAGCGGTTTCTAGCGGAATGAGCCTGCCATTCACTTTCGCACCAATTGTTTTATGTCCCACTTCAGTATGAACGGCATAGGCAAAGTCAACAGGAGTGGCGCCCGCAGGTAAGCCGATTACCTTTCCTTTCGGTGTGAAAACATAAACCTCTTTGGCTCCAATTTCGAATCTGAGGGCGTCAAGGAATTCACTTGGGTCTTGCGTTTCCGCTTGCCAGTCCGATAGGTGCTTTAGCCATACCAAATCATCTTCGGTTGTGGCTTGGCTATTTCCAGTCTGCTCTTTGTATTTCCAGTGGGCAGCAACACCATATTCTGCTCTCTGGTGCATCTCGAAGGTTCGTATTTGAATTTCGACCGGCCGGCCTTCTGGTCCAATGACGGTGGTGTGCAAAGACTGATAAAGATTAAACTTCGGCATAGCGATGTAATCCTTAAATCTCCCTGGAACTGGATTCCACCTTGCGTGAATTGCTCCTAATAAGGCATAGCAGTCCCTGACAGACGAAACCAAGACCCTGATTCCTACCAAATCGTATATGTCATCAAATTCGCGCCCACGAACCACCATCTTTTGATAAATGCTGTAGAACTGCTTGGGTCTGCCTGCGACTTTGCCTTTAATTCTGGATTCCCTCAGGTCTTCATTTATCGCCGAAATAACAGCATCAATAAATTCTTCCCGCTTAGGAGTGCGCTGCTTAACTAGGTTGACGATCTCCTCGTAAACCTTTGGATACAGAACTGCAAAAGATAAATCTTCGAGCTCCAATTTGATGGTGCTGATTCCGAGTCGATGGGCCAGCGGAGCATAAATCTCCAGTGTTTCTTGTGCTTTCCTTCTTGCAGATTCCTCGGAAACGTACTTCCAGGTTCTGGCGTTGTGCAGACGGTCGGCGAGCTTAATTACCAAAACTCGAATGTCCTTCGACATCGCGACAACCATTTTTCTTACGGTTTCGGCCTGGGTGTGATCACCAAACTTCAACTTATCTAGCTTGGTAACCCCATCAACCAGCATGGCAACTTCATTGCCGAAATCCCGCCGCAAGAAGTCAAGCGTGTATTCTGTGTCTTCAACGGTGTCATGTAATAACGCGGCGGCAATAGTGGTTGGGCCAATGCCAAGGTCGGCAAGAATCTGGGCCACAGCCAATGGGTGAGTTATGTAAGGCTCACCAGATTTCCTCAGTTGCTGAGCATGTGCTTTCTCGGCAGCGATAAAGGCACGATCAATAATGGAAAGATCACTTTTGGGGTGATTTGACCTGACAGTCCTGATTACTTGGCTTAATTCAGCGTTGTAGCTACCTGGTTTAGCAAATATTTTAGGCAGTCGTGAGCGAATAGAGCTAGTTGAAACATCGCTCATTGCAGCCTCCTATTGGCTTAAGCCTAGTAGGAGAAAGCATGTATTACTTGGCAAGCTCCTTGGCTTGATGGGCGAATTTTGGTTCCTTCCCGCGCAAATGAACGTAGATAGGAGCTGCGATGAAAATCGAAGAGTAAGTACCAACTATCATTCCAATAAAGAGCGCCAGAGAAATGTCACGCAAGGTACCGGCACCAAGCACAAAAGCTCCGATAAACAAAATTGCGGCAACAGGGAGTATTGCAACCACCGAAGTATTTATAGAGCGCACAAGGGTCTGGTTTACAGCCAGATTAACCTGGGACCCGAAAGTCGAAGTCTCTGAGAATTCAACGCCCAGAGTATTTTCGCGAACCTTATCGAACACTACGACTGTGTCGTAGAGCGAATAGCCGAGAATGGTCAGCAGACCAATTACGGCTGCTGGGGTGACCTCAAAACCAGTAAGAGCGTAAATTCCAACGGTTACTACGATGTCGTGGAACAAAGCCGCAAGAGCAGCTAGCGACATCTTGAGAGTTCGGAAGTAAAGCGCCATCAAAAGCGACACCAGAAGCAAGAACACCAACAAACCACTTAGTGCCTTTTGGGTGACATCCTGTCCCCAGTTTGCCCCAATAAAGGATGAGGTCACCGCGGAAGAATCCAGCCCATAAGCACTTGCAAGAGCTATGCGCACTTCCTCTGACTCGATGTCTGAAAGCTGTTCGGTTTGAACTCGAACCGAACTAACACCAACATTTGTGACGATAGGTTCTATAACTGAATCGACCGACTTCACCGCTTCGACAGCAATCTGCTGTGAGGTGTCGGCTACGCCGTCGATTCTGAATTCACTACCGCCTCGGAATTCAATACCGAAATTGAAACCACCCCTGATAAAGGGGGCTAGAACCGATACCAAAATTAAGCCAGCTGCAATGAGATACCAGAGCTTACGGCGACCAACGAAATCAAATGATTTACGACCAGAGTAAAGATCGTTTCCCAATTCCTTGAATGATGCCATTATTTCTCACCTGTTTTCTGGGCCGCTTCCAGGGCCTCTTGAGCCTTTCGCTCGGCTATGGTTTGACGTCTTTGGGCCTCTTTGGATGCCTTTGCGGCCTTCCCGCTACCGAGATTCTCGGCAACTCGGAACTGACCTCGCCCAACATATCCCGAAGCTTTCAACTTGGTTGAATCAAATCCAGACCATGGGTGACCCGAAGAGAAGAACCTCGTCCTTGCAAGCAATTGCAGAAGCGGGTGCGTAAAGAGGAGCACTACGATCAAGTCAACAATTGTGGTTAGCCCAAGCGTGAATGCGAACCCGCGAACATTGCCCACAGTAAGAAGGAACAAAGTAGCAGCTGCTGTAAAGCTAACGGCATCGGATGCCAAAATGGTACGTATTGCGCGCTTCCAGGCATTTTCAACCGCAACCTCAAGGTTTCTACCCTCACGTATTTCATCTCGAACTCTCTCGAAATACACAATGAATGAGTCAACAGTGATACCAATGGCAACGATTAATCCGGCAACACCGGCAAGCGACAATCGATATCCTTGTCGCCAGCTAAGGATTGCGATAAACAGATAGACCAAAACGGCTGCAACCAAAAGTGAGCCAACGGTGACGATAGCCAACCCTCGATATTGGAAGGCTGAATAAATAACAACTAGAACCAGGCCGATAAGGCCAGCAAGTAATCCATTGGTTAGCTGTTCAGAGCCCAAAGTTGCCGATATATTTTCTTGACTTTGAACCTCAAAACCTATCGGTAAGGATCCATATTTCAGCTGATCAGCTAAAACCTTCGAGGAATCTTTGTCAAAACTACCCGTGATTTGGGCAGAACCATTTGTAATTACTGCCTGGGTTGCTGGCGCTGTTATGACAAATCCGTCAAGGGTAATGGCAAATTGGTTTCGGGGAGATTCCAGAGGAAAAAGTCTCTGGGTGACATCACTGAAAGCAGTGGTTCCAACAGAATCGAATTCGAGATTAACAGCCCAAGTATTCGTGGAAGCTCCAGTTTGAGTCTGAACGGTACCGTTGCTGGCGTCGGAGATGTTAGCTCCTTCAACTTCAACTGGACCAAGTATGAACTTTTCAGTTCCGGTCACATCACAAGTGACAAGCGGCACAGTTGGGTCATCGACCTGTCCGGGCTCTCGGAATTCAGTCGCGCAATCTAGCGCGTCAAACTCGGCTTGCAATTCTGGAGTAATCCAAGCCGGATCGCTGGCATCGGAAGGTGAAGGTTGTGGAGATGGTTCTGCCCCTTCTCCCCCGTCAACAACCTCAGATGGAACGCCTGCAGAAGTCAAAAGAACGGCGCGGAATTCTAGCTTCGCGCTTGCCTTGATCAACTTCAACGTATTTTCATCGGGAACACCGGGGATTGAAACAACAATGTTTTGATCGCCTTGTGTGATTACCTGGGCTTCACTCACTCCGCTTGCGTCAACGCGCTGACGAATAATCGCAACCGCCTGGTCCAACTGCTCTGGAGTGACATCCTGACCATCAAGCAAAAGTGGAGAGAGAATGATTTGAGTTCCACCTTGCAAATCCAACGCTAACTTTGGCTGGAAACTTGCATTGTCATCATTCAGAGTTCCAAGGGTTAGAACACCGAATAATGAAACGATTAATACAAGTAGCCAAACTAACGCTTTGCGCGCGGAATTAGCAGTGCTCTTTACGGCCAATCTAGTAGTTTCCTAATCTATTTGGTCTTTGTTGCAGACTTTGGTTTTGTAGCTGTCTTGGCAACAGCTTTCTGGGCAGTCTTCTGAGTTTGTTTAGCAGAGGTTGTTGATTTAGCTTTGGCCTCATTTTTCTCAGACAAGGCAGGCTTTGGCTCTTCCTCGATGCTTCTTACAGCACCAATTGCAACGGTTAGTTTTTGACCTGGAGCGGTCTCCAAAACAACCTTGCTCTCTTCTACCAAAATAATCTTCCCGAAAATTCCACTTGTGAGCATCACGTAGTTGCCTTTTTGGATGCTGGAACGCAAGGTTTCGGCTGCCTTTTTGCGTTTACGGCTGGAATAGAACATCATGAAGCCCAAAAATGCCAAGGCGGCGAACATAAAAATTACATCGTTCATAGCAAACCCGTTCTGAGAATTAATTCAAGAAATAAGAGGCTTTTAGAGCCTCATTGATTATAGCTGTAGGGCTCTGGGCTAGGGCGTTAGGGGCGGATTGAGTCCGAAATGACGGTATGCAGCGGGTGTTGCGAGCCTACCTTTGGGAGTTCGCTCGATTAAACCCTCCCGAAGCAGGTAGGGTTCGACGACTGATTCGATGGTGTCAATTTCCTCACCGACAGCAACTGCAAGGGTGGAAAGACCTACCGGCCGCCCCTCAAATTTGGTAATCAATACGCTCAAGATTTGCTTATCTAATCGATCCAACCCGAGTGAGTCCACTTCAAAGAGTTCTAACGCCCTAAGTGCAAGTTCTTTAGAGATATCAGCCATGTCCTCTACCAGAGCGAAATCTCGGACTCGTCTTAGTAATCGGTTCGCAACCCTTGGCGTCCCTCTTGCCCTAAGGGCAATTAAATTGGCGGCATCCATGGAGAGTGAAAGATCCAATTTCGCAGCCGATGCTGCAAGCAAAGTGCTTAATTCATCTGACCCGTAAAACTCCAAGTTTGCCGTGTACCCGAATCGGTCCCGAAGCGGATTAGGTAGCAGGCCACTTCTTGTTGTCGCACCAACCAATGTGAAGGGTGCAAGTTCGAGAGATATCGACGATGCACCAGCCCCCTTCCCCACCATTACGTCAACCCGAAAATCTTCCATAGCGAGGTAGAGCAATTCTTCGGCCGGCCTTGCCATTCGGTGAATCTCATCGATAAATAAAACTTCGCCCGGTGTAAGGGATGAAAGTATGGCCGCCAGATCACCGGCATGCTGAATTGTGGGTCCGCTAGAAATTCTCACCCCGGATTCCAAATCGCCCGCAATTATCATTGCCAGAGTTGTTTTCCCAAGCCCAGGTGGGCCAGCTAAGAGAATGTGATCGGGAACTCTAGATTGAAGCTTGGCGGCTTTTAGAAGCAGAGATAGCTGGGCTCTAACTCTCTCCTGTCCAACAAACTCTGAGAGTGTGCGAGGCCTGAGCGCACTCTCGTATTCCAACTCAGCAACCGATGCAGCTGGGTCTAAAAGGTCACTCATTTTTCATCAGCCTTGGCAGACAATCTTTGAAGAGCGGCTCGAAGGATTTGTCCTTCATCTAAGTCCTCGCTGATTACTTCAGAGACTGCCGATCGGGAAGCCTTTTCGCTCCATCCGAGTCCAACCAATGCCAGAACGGTGCGTGAAGAGGCATCTGTCGCAGAGGAGGTTATGAGCTTTCCAGCCAGCGAGAGGATTATGAGTTTTGCAGTTTTTGAACCAATTCCACTTACCGTGCGAAAGGCGGAATCATCCTCGGCAGAAACTGCCTTAGTGATGTCAGAAACGCTAAGTTGAGAGAGAATAGCCAATGCCGATTTAGGTCCAACTCCTGATACGGAGCAAAGTAAATCAAATGTTGAAAGTTCTTCGGAATTCCCAAACCCAAATAGCGTCATCGAATCTTCCCGCACCACAAGCGAGGTTTTCATTACCGCCTTTTCGCCCACTGTGAGCTGAGCCAAAGTAGCGGAGCTTGCAAGTATTCGAAAGCCCACGCCGCTAACCTCAATGATCGCGGAGTGTGCATCTTTAGAGAGCACGGTTCCAGAGAGCGAAGCGATCATTTAGTAAGCCTAACTAGCGTTTTGATTTAGCCTTTGCTAATTCTGACGCCGTGTGCCAGGCGAGCTGCGCTGGAGTGTAGGCTGTGCTGTTTACAGTCGCTCCACGAAATGCCTGGCAAATCGCAATTGCCAAAGCATCGGATGCATCAGCTGGCTTAGGAATTTCGTTTAGAGAGAGCAACCGTCGGACCATTTCCCCAACCTGTGCCTTATTCGCTCGACCAGAACCAGTGACAGCCGCCTTGACTTCAGTTGGAGTATGCATCGCAACCGGAATTTGGTAAATGTTCGCAAGGTACAGCGCAACACCAGAAATCTGAGCGGTCCCCATCACAGAAGATAGGTTGGCTTGAGAGAAAACTCTTTCAATAGCTATTGAATCAGGTCGATGCTTTTTGATTATTTCTTCAAGGCTATTGCCGATAATTCCGATTCTGGTGTCCAAATCAAGCTCTTTCTCGGATCGAATTACCTCGACATGGACTAGCGAGATCTTCCTTGCTTTGCCAAGCTCAACTAAACCGACGCCACACCTAGTCAGGCCTGGATCGATTCCGAGAATTTTAGGCAATTAAGCTTCTAGCTCAGCAAGAACTTCAGTCGAAATGTCGAAATTGGAGTAAACGTTCTGGACCTCATCTGAATCTTCAAGTGCATCTATGAGCTTAAAAACGGTTCTGGCAGTTTCGGCGTCAACTTCAATCGTTGCCGCCGGAACGAACTCAACATCGGCGCTTTCATATTCCAATCCGGCTGACTGGAGGGCTGTTCGAACGCCAACCATAGAAGAGGGATCAGTTGTGACAACAAAACTGTTCTCTCGCTCTTCGATGTCCTCTATCCCGCTTTCTAGACCAACTTCTAGAATCCTGTCTTCGGATGCCTCTCCAGTTTTTTCGATTGTGATGACACCTTTGCGGCTAAATAAATATGAGACACTTCCTGGATCGGCCATGGTTCCACCGTTTCTGGTGACGGCCAATCGAACATCCGCTGCAGCCCTGTTCTTGTTATCGGTTAGACACTCAATTAAGAGCGCAATTCCATTTGGTCCATAGCCTTCATAGAAGATTGTTTGATACTCAACGGCGTCGGAATCCTGGCCAGAACCACGCTTAATTGCTCGCTCGATATTGTCGTTGGGTAGCGAAGACTTACGTCCTTTTTGGACTGCGTCGTAGAGAGTCGGATTCCCATCTAAGTCAGAACCTCCAATGCGAGCCGCAACCTCGATGTTTTTAATGAGCTTGGCAAAAAGCTTCGCCCTGCGCGAATCGATTAGCGCCTTTTTGTGTTTAGTTGTTGCCCATTTGGAGTGGCCGGACATGAATCTCCCTTTTGTCTCATTGAATTCTAAATCAACATAGCTGCCAGCTAGCTAAGCATCCCCAAGAAGTACTCGTGCACTCTCCGCTCCCCCACAATCTCAGGGTGAAAAGCCGTTGCCATTATCTTCCCGGCCCTAACTGCCACAATTTTTCCATT
>JBJTOG010000043.1:0-6428 GCA_046074425.1 Actinomycetota bacterium | reverse complement strand
GCCAAAAACAATCCTGGAATTGAGGTGATTGCAATCAACACACCAGCACTTGTAGCAGAACCGGTGATTTCAAGAGTTAGCCAAGGAAGTGCGATAAAAACCATTGAGCCGGCAATCACGCTTGTGATACTGGAGAGCTCGACAAATAGATATGGCGCTAGGCGCCTTTGATTAGTCAACTAAAGACCCAGATCCTCGAGAGAGATTGCGAATAAGTAGCGGTAGCCAGCCTGCTCAATTGCTGCTTGAGCGCCAGTTGACCTATCAACTACGGTTGCCACCGCCACCACTTCCGCTCCTGCTGCCTCTAGTGCTTTGGCAGCTGTGAGCGGTGAGCCACCGGTGGTCGAAGTGTCTTCCAACACCACTACTTTCTTACCCTTTACCTCTGGACCTTCAACCTGTCGGCCCATTCCATGTTCCTTGGCAGCTTTTCGAACTACGAAAGCATCAATCTCTCGATCTAAAAAAGCAGCTTGATGCAAAATCGCTGTTGCCACCGGATCTGCTCCCATGGTCAATCCCCCGACCGAATCGAAATCTTTGATGCCGGATGAGTCCAATAGCGAAAGCATGACTTTGCCAATGAGTGGAGCTGCTTCGTGGTGCAAAGTAGCGCGGCGGAGATCAACGTAGTAGTCGGCTTCAATTCCGCTGGAGAGTGTGACTTTGCCGTGAACTACCGCTAACTCCTTGATTAGTTCAATCAGTCGTGCTTTGTCCGAGGCGGTTGAGGTCATGCCTATAAGTTTAAGGAGTGAAGATAGCCACCTGGAACGTCAACTCCGTCAGAACTCGAGTTGGAAGGGTGGTTTCCTACCTGGAATCCAGTGGAACTGATGTTTTGGCGATGCAAGAAATTAAGTGCAAGCCAGAGCAATTCCCCTACGCACCCTTTGAAGAGGCTGGCTATCAGGTCACCCTGCACGGGTTGAATCAGTGGAATGGGGTCGCTTTCGCCTCCAAAATCCCTGCCGAAGACGTCGAAATTGGCTTTACCGGAATGCCGGAATTCAAGGGAGCCGCCGAGGCTAGGGCGATTGCGGCAACTTTTGATGGGGTAAGGCTCTGGAGTCTTTATGTTCCAAACGGGCGGACTTTGGATGATCCGCACTACCAATACAAACTTGAGTGGTTGGATCGGCTCGCTGCCATTACCGCCGACACTTTGGAATCTAACCCCGAAATTCCACTTGCCCTTATGGGAGATTTCAACATCGCACCGCTAGATAGCGATGTCTGGGACATTAATTTCTTCGCCGGTTCCACACACGTATCGGAACCGGAAAGACAAGCTTTCGAAGCATTTGAACAAATTGGCCTAAGTGATGTGGTGAGGCCGATAGTTCCTGATGGTTATACCTATTGGGACTATCAGCAACTTCGCTTTCCTAGAAACGAAGGAATGCGCATTGACTTTATTTTGGGGTCAGATGCCTTTACCGAAAGAGTTAGATCAGCAACTATCGAAAGAAATGAACGCAAGGGTGAAGGTCCAAGCGATCACGTTCCGGTTGTCGTTGAGCTCAGCTAATCTAATTTAGTAACGGAAACTTTTAGGGCTTCAGATCCAACCTCATGATCAACTCTAACAATCGAACCATCGTGAACTTCTCCAGCCAAAATAAGATTTGCTAATTGATCGTCGATCTGTTGTTTCATTAGTCGGCGAAGTGGCCTGGCTCCATAAATTGGATCGTATCCCTTTTCGGCAAGCCAAGCTCTGGCGGCTGGCGTCACGGCGAGTTGCAATCTCTTTTCACTTAGGCGCTCGGTCAAATGATCAATGTTCAGTTCGACAATCTGTCCAAGTTCGGTTCGGTCCAAAGCTGAGAACACGACAATAGCATCTAATCGATTAAGAAACTCTGGTTTGAAGTGTGCTCTGACCATTGCCAAAACGCCTTCGCGCTTAGCTTCATCATTCAACTCTGGATCAATCAGGAATTGTGAACCCAGGTTCGATGTCAAAATCAAAATCACATTTCTAAAATCAACTGTTCGACCTTGGCCGTCGGTAAGTCTTCCATCATCCAGCACCTGAAGTAGAACATCGAATACTTCTGGGTGAGCCTTCTCAACTTCATCTAGCAAAATTACCGAGTAGGGCCTTCTTCTTACCGCCTCAGTTAATTGACCACCCTCTTCGTATCCGATGTATCCGGGGGGAGCTCCGAGCAACCTAGAAACGGAATGCTTCTCGGAATACTCGCTCATGTCGATTCGAACCATCGACTTCTCATCGTCAAATAAGAAGGCAGCTAGGGATTTTGCCAATTCAGTTTTTCCAACGCCAGTTGGACCTAGGAACATGAAAGAACCAGTTGGGCGATCTGGATCGGAGATTCCGGCCTTGGTTCTTCGAACCGCATCCGAGACAGCCTTCACGGCAGCCTTTTGACCGATAAGTCGCTTACCTAGCTCGCTTTCGAGGTTTAGTAGTTTCTGACTCTCTCCGGCAAGCAGCCTTCCGGTTGGAATTCCCGTCCAAGCCGATACCACCGATGCAATGTCTTCCTCGGTGACGTGGTCGTTGACCATGCGGGTTTTGTCGCCATCGCCAGCAATTTCCTCGGCGCTAAGTTGCTTCTCCAGGGTAGGAATCTCACCATATAAAAGCCTTGAGGCTTTTTCCAGATCTCCCTCGCGCTGGGCCTTTTCGGCCTCAATTCTGAGGGCATCCAGTTTGGTTTTCAGATCACCAATCTTGTTCAGTTCTTGGCGTTCCTGCTCCCAACGCTTAGTGAGGTCGGCTAGGGCTTCGCTTTTTACTTTCAGATCCTCGCGGAGTTTCTCAAGCCGCTCTTTCGAGGCCTGATCTTTTTCCTTCTGAAGGGCAAGCTCTTCTAGTTTGAGACGATCAACGTTTCGTCTGAGCTCATCGATTTCAACTGGTGCCGAGTCAATTTCCATGCGAAGGCGAGAGGCTGCCTCATCAATTAGGTCAATAGCTTTATCGGGAAGCTGCCTTCCGGTTATGTATCGGTTGGAAAGGGTTGCGGCCGCCACCAAAGCGGAATCAGCAATAGCAACTTTGTGGTGAGCTTCGTAGCGCTCCTTGAGTCCGCGCAAAATTGCAACCGTGTCAACCACACTTGGTTCGCCAACAAAAACTTGTTGGAAGCGTCTTTCCAAAGCGGCGTCTTTTTCAATTCTTTCTCGATACTCATCCAGCGTGGTTGCACCAATAAGTCGAAGCTCACCGCGGGCCAACATGGGCTTTAGCATGTTTGACGCATCCATGGATCCATCACCTGCTCCTGCGCCAACTAAGTTATGCAGTTCGTCAACAAAAGTAATGATCTGACCTTCGGATGCATTTATCTCTGCCAATACAGCTTTGAGACGTTCTTCGAACTCACCGCGATACTTAGCACCCGCAACCATGGCAGCTAAATCTAAAGAAATAAGTTGCTTACCCTTAAGCGATTCGGGAACATCGCCGGCAACTATTCTTTGCGCCAAGCCCTCAACAACCGCAGTTTTTCCAACACCGGGTTCACCGATAAGCACCGGATTGTTTTTGGTTCGGCGAGATAGCACTTGTGAGACGCGTCGAATTTCAGCATCGCGTCCAATTACTGGATCTAGTTTTCCTGTCTTTGCAATCTCGGTGAGGTTAACACCAAATTGCTCAAGGGCTGACTTTTGTTCCTGCTGATTTTGATTCATCTTGATCTCCACAACACAACCTGGGTTGAACGGGTTGGACGTTTACCGGCAGCGAGGGATTCAACGCCAGCTTCGCCAGCGGCAAAGACTCTTGCACCAGGGCGATTCATTAACTCGTTAGCGAGTGTTTGCTCCAAATCGCGTACTCGTTTTTTCAGTTCCAAATTTTGATTTTCTAGTTCCAGAATTCTTTTGATTCCTTCGAGGGAAACTCCCTCGGCAGAAAGCTGCGCAATTTGCCTCAACTGGGCAACATTGCGCATGGTGTATCGGCGGGATTGGCCGCTGGTTCGAGATGGTGAAACCAAGCCAAGTCGGTCATACTGCCTAAGAGTTTGCGGGTGCATCAGCGCAAGCTCGGCCGCGACTGAAATTACAAACAGCGGAGTGTTTTCATCGAATTCGCTCACCTTTCACCTCCCGCTATAGCAATCCGGCTTTATTTAGAAGATCGGTTCTCGGATCTTCTTTGGGAAGAAGAGAATCAAATTCTTCCAGGGCCTTCTTGGCTTTGTCGCTCAGGTGAGAAGGAACCGCAACCTCGACGGTTGCAAGTAGGTCGCCACTCGCCTTCCCGTCGTTCACTCCTTTACCCTTAATTCGCAAGACTCTGCCGTTTGGGGTGCCAGGTTGAATTTTCAGTTTCACTGGATCACCACCGAGGGTTGGAACCGGAATCGTTGCACCCAGCGCAGCCTCTGTAAATGTAACCGGGACCGTGACTCGGATGTTGTTTCCATCTCTTGCGAAGACAGGGTGGGGTTTGACTCGGACCGTAACCAGTAGATCTCCCGATGGACCACCGCTTGGTGAAGGAGCACCTTTTCCGCGCAATTTGATTCTTTGCCCATCCTGAACCCCGGCGGGAATTTTGACGCTGAGCGGTTCCATTCCCTGAAGTGACAATTTGATGGTTGCTCCACGAATTGAGTCAATGAAGTCAATTGATGTTCTAGCGGTTAGGTCAGCACCGGGAGTTGGCCCGAAGCCGCCAAAGCCACCAGGAAAACCACCGCGACCGCCACCAAAGAAAGTTGAGAACACGTCTTCAAATCCACCGGCACCTTGACCGCCAGCAGTGAAGCGAGCGCCTGAACCCATGGCCCGAACTGCGTCATATTCCTTGCGCTGTTCGGTGTCTGAAAGAACTGAATAGGCTTCGCTAATCTCCTTGAACCTAGCCTCAGCTTTTGGGTCGTTCGGGTTGGAGTCTGGGTGATATTGCCGAGCTAACTTTCGGTAAACCTTTTTGATTTCGGCATCCGAGGCATCCTTGGAAATACCGAGGACTTTGTAAAAATCCTTTTCGAACCAGTCTTGGCTTGCCATCTTTAGCTCTCTTCGGGAACAAAGACCGCGACCATCGCGGGACGCAGCAATCTATCCTCAATCATGAACCCAGCCTCAACAACATCAGCGATGGTTGGTTCGGAAACTTCCTTGGAGGGAGTTTGAACCAAAGCGTTATGTAATTCTGGATTGAACTTCTCTCCCTTTTCACCAAATCGCTTTAGACCAAACTTTTCTCCTGCTGAACGAAGTTTGCTAACCACTGCTTGAAAAGGAGTGCCCTCCAGATCGCCGTGAGCTTCCGCCCGTTCCAAATCATCCAGTGCCGGAAGCAGCGAGCGAAGCACTTCGGCAATGGCAGCATTTCGAGCTAGATCACGATCTCTCTCAACCCTGGCCTTGTAATTTACAAACTCCGCCTGGAGTCTCTGCAAGTCAGCGAGAAGTTCCGCCTCCTTGCTGATTGGACCGGTTTCCTCGACCAGATCCTGAAGCTCCTGATCGATCTTGTCGATCAGGGCTTCAGTATCCGAGTCAGGCTGGATCTCCTCTTCAGGAACCTGGTTTTCCTCGCTCATTACTTGTTCTCTTCGGCCTGCTCGTCATCAACAACTTCAGCGTCAACCACGTCTTCGCTGGATGCCTCGGATTCAGTTGACTCCTCGGTAGTTGGTGCAGCATAAATAGCTTCACCCAGTTTTTGACTTGAGGCAAGGAGCTTCTCGTTCGCGCTCTTGATAGCTTCGATTTCTTCGCCCGCTAAAGCGCTCTTTAGAGCGTCAACGTCGGCCTGCACTTCGTTCTTGACATCCTCGGGAAGTTTGTCAGCGTTGTCTTTGATCAGCTTCTCGGTTTGGTAAACCATCTGCTCGGCAGTGTTTTTTAGGTCCTGCTCTTCACGGCGCTTCTTATCTTCAGCAGCGTGCTCTTCAGCTTCGCGAACCATTCTTTCGATGTCTTCCTTCGGAAGCGATGAACCTCCGGTGATTGTCATCGACTGTTCCTTACCGGTTCCCTTGTCCTTTGCGGAAACGTGAACGATTCCGTTGGCGTCAATGTCGAAGGTGACTTCAATCTGAGGGATGCCGCGTGGAGCTGGTGCGATACCGGTTAGTTCGAAGTTTCCAAGCGACTTGTTGTCTCTGGTGAATTCGCGCTCACCCTGGTAAACCTGAATAGAAACAGAAGGTTGGTTGTCATCGGCTGTGGTGAAGGTTTCACTTCGCTTAGTTGGAATCGCGGTGTTGCGCTCAATCAACTTGGTCATGATGCCTCCCTTGGTTTCAATTCCCAAGGAAAGAGGTGTCACGTCGATTAGCAATACGTCTTTGCGCTCACCCTTCAGAACACCTGCTTGAAGCGAAGCACCAACAGCAACAACCTCGTCAGGGTTTACTCCCTTGTTAGGTTCCTTTCCTCCGGTTAGCTGCTTAACTAATTCGCTAACTGCTGGCATGCGTGTTGAT
>JBJTOG010000042.1:0-2308 GCA_046074425.1 Actinomycetota bacterium | reverse complement strand
ACAGATTTTGGCGAGAATCTTGCGTCCCATTACCAACGATTACGACGTGATCATCATCGCCTGCCAGCCTTCCCTTGGACTACTCACAGTGAATGCCCTAACCGCTGCCCACGGAGTGATCATTCCACTGAACTGTGAATTCTTTGCGCTCCGCGGAGTTGCACTCTTGATAGAAACCATCGAAAAGGTAAAAGATCGCCTGAATCCAGCCATCAAATTAGATGGCATCTTGGCAACGATGTATGACCCGCGCACCCTGCACTCCAGAGAGGTAATCGACCGGCTCTACGAAGCTTTTGGCGAGCAGGTATTTGACACCGTGATTCACCGCACCGTGAAGTTCCCCGATGCCACGGTAGCGGCTCTACCGATAACTGAATTTGCCCCCACTTCCGAAGCCGCCGAGTATTACAAGACCGTGGCCAGAGAGTTGGTATCCCGTGGCAACGCCCCATAGTCACCTGGTTCCGGAGAAGGAGAGCGCTTTCGCGCTCACCCTTTCTAACTTTGAGGGACCATTTGACCTATTGCTTTCTTTGATATCCAAGCACGAGATGGATATCACCGATGTTTCACTTAGCAAAGTGACCGATGAATTTATCCAATACGTCAAGCAATTGGATGAGCACGAGGAGATGGAGCAGGCCAGCGAGTTTTTGGTCATTGCCGCAACTTTGTTGGATCTGAAAATAGTCAGCCTGCTTCCCAAGGGCGAATTGGTCGATGCCGAAGATGTTGCACTATTGGAAGCCAGGGATTTGCTTTTTGCCCGGTTGCTGCAATACAAGGCCTTCAAGGAAGTTGCCACCTGGTTCCAAGGAAGATTCGAAGTCGAAGCCAAAAGAATCGGTCGCGATGTTCCGCTTGAGACTCGATTCCGCGATGCCACCCCAGAGCTGGTATGGCATATATCTTTGGAAGAGTTTCACGCCCTGGCCGCAGATGTTTTTACCCCGCGCGAGATTCCAGGAATTGGTCTAACCCACCTGCATGCTCCGGCAATTAGCATTAGGGAGCAGGCCGGGGAAGTTATTGCAAGGCTTAGAAAAGCTGGAACGCTGACATTTTTTGATTTGATTCGCGACGAAGCCGATCGGGCGGTTGTGGTGGCGAGGTTCCTAGCGGTATTGGAGCTCTACAGGCTATCGGCAGTTGCCATGAAGCAGGAGAGTCCACTTGCGGATTTGGAAATTGCCTGGGTGGGCGAAGACTTTGACGATGAACAATTAGCAACCCTGGGAGCAGACTATGACGCTTGATGAGAATCAAGGAAACGAATACCAATTGCAAGAGGACACCATCGAAGGTGCCATCGAAGCGATTCTGATGGTTACCGATGCTCCGGTATCACTGGTTGCCCTGGCCACAGCACTCGAGGTTCCAGTGAATCAGGTTCGCGATGCGGTTTTGAAGCTGCAGCAGGATTACGAAGGCGCTGAGGGTATCGCTCCGCGGGGATATGAACTTCGAGAAGTTGCCGGTGGTTGGCGAATCTATGTCCGGGAGCGGTATGACTGGGCAGTGAAGATGTTTATCCAAAATGAAAACCCCACCAAGTTATCGCAGGCAGCCCTTGAAACCTTGGCGGTCATTGCCTACAAGCAACCAATCGCTCGTGGTCAGATTGCTTCGATTCGTGGCGTGAACGTTGACTCGGTGGTAAGAACCCTAACCTCTCGCGGATTAATCACCGAGTTGTATACCGACTCGGAGACCGGTGCCATTCACTACGGCACCACCTCGCTGCTGCTTGAGCAGCTGGGGATCAATTCTTTGGATCAGCTGCCTCCGATCAGCCCATACCTGCCGGATGCCCAAAGCGATTTCAATGAGCGATAGCCCGGAGGGTGTGAGGCTACAAAAAGTTTTGGCGAATGCCGGGGTTGCCTCCAGAAGAGTTTGTGAAGACCTGATCGTCCAAGGTGCCGTGAAGGTTAACGGCAAGGTGGTCAAAGAACTTGGCACCAGAATTGACCCGGAGCGAGACAAGGTTTCTGTCAAGGGCACCCCGGTGCAGCTTGATGTCAGCAAGGTTTACCTGATGCTCAATAAACCTCTGGGGGTTGTGAGCACCATGGCCGATGAGCACGGAAGACCTGATCTATCGCAATTCGTTTTGGATTTTGAGCGAGTATTCAACGTTGGAAGGTTGGATGCCGAGACCACGGGCTTATTGCTTTTGACCAACGATGGCGATCTTTCACACAAGCTTCTTCATCCATCCTTTGAAGTTTCTAAGACCTACCAGGCCAAGCTGCACGGCATGATTACCCAGCCTCAGCTCAATAAGCTGCTCTCCGGCATCGAA
>JBJTOG010000041.1:0-2342 GCA_046074425.1 Actinomycetota bacterium | reverse complement strand
GTAGCTGCAGTGATGGGAGTTGCCGGAGAGGTCAAAAAGTATCCAGAGTTCTCTGAGGAAAATCCTGGCTATTTCTTTTCCAATTCGAATGAGCCTTGGAGTGGAACCGAGCCGACCGTTTCCATCTGGTGGAACGGAACCGGTTCTTGGTACTACTCGAACCCAGTTGCCTACCCGGAATCGAAATGTGAAACCACCGATAAGGATGGCAACTGCTCAGTTTGGACTGAAATAAAGCCAACTCCTGATCTACTTCCCTCTCGCCAGGAGGCAATTGCAAAAGCAATCGAAGTCTTTAGCGCCACCGGCCTAGAAGTTAGCGAGCAGGACCTGAGGGTTTACATGGATGAGTGGGGTGTGAACATCATGTCATCGCTCAAAGTTGATGGTGTTTCAACCAGCATCGAGTGGTACATCGGTTGGTCTTCCAACGGTCAACTTAGCTACGCCGGTGGTCACTCTGTCGCGGTTGAGAATATGGGAACTTTTGACACCATCTCACCGGTAGCTGCAGTTGAAAGACTTTCCGACTGGCGCTGGAGTGGCTCACCTTCTCCGATTTACTACGAGCGATACCAGGGCAATTTCTATGGAGGCGAGGCAACGCTTAGAAGCGACGAAGTGAGTGTATCTCCGGATACACCGGTTAGTAGCGATGGTGAGCAAGGAACGTCTGGATCATCGGGTGAAGGAAGCGAACCAGCCAGTCCGCCGGCGGTAGATCCTTCTGCCGAACCAGCCCCTCAGCCATCGTTTGAGCCGGAGGTCGTGAAGCTGACTATCGAAAGTTCCGAAGCAACGCTACTGACCATTTGGGATGCAAGTGGCGATGTTTGGTTGGTACCTGGATACATCATGGTTAACAACCAAGGTTGGTTCAGTGCGGTGATTGCCTTGATAGAAGGAATCATTGCCCTTCCGGAACCCATTGAATACGACATCATGCCAATGCCCGCCGAGGATTCATCGGTGAGTAATAAGTAAGACCTTCCGGTCCCTAATTTCAAAACCCAGACCCGCCTTCTTGGCAACGGATTTCAAATCCTTCAAGGAGAGGTCTGGGTTTTGAGTTTCTATAAACTCCCTAGCGAATTCTCCTTTTGCAGCTTTGTTGAAGTGATTCAGAGTCTTCCTGATTCCACCCTGATCTTGCTCTAATACCTCAACATCGAAGTGCTCGATTGAATCGGGAATTGGCGCCAAGTCGCTATAGGCATTTGATCTCAAATCTAAAATCAGCTCACCCCTGAAGTTCTCCCAAATCCCAGCATGGGCGGATTGCCAAATAGCCTTCAAGGACTTTGGTCCAAGGTGAGTGGTTCCAGATAGCCGATAGTTAGGAATTAGGTCGGTAGCGCCAATAGGTCCAAAAAGTGCTGACTGAATAAATACATTTTTAGCTGCGAACTTCAGCTCTGCGGGACTTAGAGGTTTGCGCTTGATGGCCTCAAACAGAACTCCGTCGTAGCGCTCAATGCTCGGAAGGAATGGTCCGCTTTGGATTTCCAAATTTGCGGCAATAAGCGAGCTTTGTTTGGGGCCAAGTTTTAGTGCCTTGGAGGCCAGATCGGGATTTTGGCAAAGTTCCAATAACTCCATGGCCACTTGGTCTCGGGCTGGTTCAAGGGAAGGAAAACTCAATGGCTGACCCTTGCTTTGGCCACCGGAAAGTTTACTTTCGCTGGGCGGGAGAAGGATGATCACTTATAAAGCCTAAACTTGCTTCATGGTCAAACTTACGAAGATATACACCCGCACCGGCGATGAAGGAATGACGGGGCTGAGCGACTTTTCCAGAACTCGAAAGACCGATCCGCGGATTGAAGCTTACGCCGACGTTGATGAAGCCAACTCAGCAATCGGAGTTGCAGTTTCGTTGGCCCAAAATGAGTTTGATTCCGAAACTTTAGCTTTGCTCGCCCAAATTCAGAATGATCTGTTCGATTTGGGTGCTGACCTCTCTAACCCGCTAAATGAACACTACGAATACGAACCGCTCCGGGTTGACGCCATTTGGATTGATGCCCTCGAGGCAGCCATCGACCACTACAACAAACACCTTGAAAAACTTGACAGCTTTATTCTTCCCGGTGGATCAGGTTTAGCAGCCGGTTTGCACCTTGCTCGCACCGTAGTTAGAAGAGCTGAGCGTGCCACCTGGCACGCAATCGAGGCTTATGGTACTGATCCTGCCAAAAAAGGTCATCACAACGGTGGCGTGAATGTGTTGGCAGCTCGATACCTCAACCGACTAAGTGATCTGCTTTTTGTCCTGGCACGCTATGCCAATCTCAAGCACGGTGGCGATGTGAAATGGGTTCCCGCATCAAACCGCAGGGAAC
>JBJTOG010000040.1:0-4661 GCA_046074425.1 Actinomycetota bacterium | reverse complement strand
ACCACAAGAGCCTGAATCTCAGCAATCAGCGCACGCTTTCCTTCAAGTGCAACAGTGACACAGGTCCCAGATACCGCAGTATCACTTCGGGAGAGAAACAATCCGCTTGGGTCTGGAACCTCAGCAATCCCATCCCCAGTCATCTCAAAGCAGCCAACCTCATCGGTTGGACCGAAGCGGTTCTTGAAACTTCTTATAAACCTCAATGAGGTTTGCCTGTCTCCTTCGAAATGACAAACTACATCAACTAGGTGCTCTAGTGCCCGAGGGCCGGCAACCGAACCGTCCTTTGTGACGTGACCTACGAGAATTATGGGCAAATTAGTTTCTTTGGCTACACGAATCAAATTTGCAGCAACTTCTCTAACTTGGGAAGGCATACCAGCCGCACCATCAATCTCTCCAGCGATTATGGTTTGAACCGAATCAACAATCACTAGATCTGGGCTCAGGTGTTGGATTTGCCCCAGGATAGTTGATAGATCATTTTCCGAAATTAAGTAGAGGTTATCCGAAAGGGCACCGGTGCGATCAGCTCGAAGTTTAATTTGTCCAACCGATTCTTCGCCGCTTACGTAAAGGACTTTTAAACCCTCACGAGCACTTTTGGCAGCTACCTCCAAAAGTAAAGTTGATTTTCCTACCCCTGGCTCACCTGAAAGAAGAACCACCGCTCCTGGGACAATGCCACCTCCAAGCACTCGATCGAATTCGCCAACACCAGTTGCTCTGGAGTGAACGCGATCTGTTGAGATTTCGGTGATGGGCCGGGCGGCAAAACTATCTCCAATCGCAGCCGGTTTTATAGAACGTACTATGCCGATACCGCGCCCACCGCCAGCCGCAGTTAGCTGAACCGTGTCCCAGCTCTGGCATTCACCGCAGCGCCCAACCCACTTAGCTGTGCTCCAGCCGCACTCAACACAGGAATACTCCGCTTTGGTTTTTGCCATAACTACCAAACTACCCTGACCCACCGATAGTGATCGGGGCTAGGCTTAATTCATGCAAAACCTTCAAATTTCGATATTGGGAACTGGTTCAATGGGCGGGGCAATTCTTACTGGCCTCCTTAGATCTGGACACAATCCAGAAACCATAAGAGTGACCTCTAAATCGAATGAGAGTGCTTCATCGCTTCATACCCAAAACAGGGTGCAGGCAATTGCAACCGAGAGCAATCCAAATGCGAATGTTGAGGCTACTAAAGAAGCCGACATAGTAATCTTGGGGGTCAAGCCAGCTCAGATTCTTTCGGTTCTCGAACAAATTGCTCCGGCCCTTAAGCCAGGAGCGCTTGTAATTTCAGTTGCTGCTGGAATCACAACAACAGCTATGGAAAAAATTGTCGGAAACCGAGCTGCAGTAATTAGGGCTATGCCTAACACCCCAGCCGTTTTGGGACTTGGGGTTACTGGATTGTCAAAAGGCCAATCTGCCAGCCCGGAGCAGCTTGCCTTGGCGACTGAGCTTTTTAGGACAGTAGGTGAGGTGCTAGTTGTTGAAGAGAGTCAAATTAATGCCCTTAGCACCATTTCAGGATCTGGCCCGGCCTACCTTTTTTACTTTGCCGAAAAACTAATCGAGGCCGCAAAAAAACTTGGATTTACACAAAGTGAAGCAGAGCTAATGGTGAAGGCAACATTTTTGGGCTCCAGCAAATTACTTACTGAAAGCGATCAAACCTCGCAACAGCTTCGAGCTAACGTCACTTCCCCAGGGGGCACCACGATGCAGGCGATAGCTCGTTTTGACGAGGCGGATTTGGAACAAGTGTTTATCGAAGCCACCAAATCCGCTTTGGCAAGAGCGGTTGAATTGGGTAGCCTTAACTCATGAGCGAAATTTTCAAGACCCTTGCCGATAAGAACCTGAGGAACCTTCTCGAAACTTTGGCTGAGCACCCTGCATCTACCAACAAGCAGCTTCAAGGAATCAGCTCGCTGAGCGTTGAGCAATTTGAAAAAGCTATGTTGCAAGCAGTTGAAGCCGACTTAGTCAAAAGCGTCGGATCAGGAGCAGCTAAGAAATTCTCGCTAAACGCGAAGGGTTTCACCCCGGTACTCTCTTGGCTGGCGAAAGTAGCGGAGACTCAGGTTGTTGCAACCGTTGAAATGCAGCTAACCGAGCTCGGCGAGAAACTTGGCCAAGTTGTTGCCGAAGGAACCGAGTGGGTCGAGGGGCGAGTTAATTCCAAAGTCGACATTGACCCCAAGAAGTGGGGTAGGGAATTAGGTCGAGTATTGGCTGAAACTAAGCGAGAGTTTGAAACCGAAACTCGGCAGGTAGCTAAGGATGCCGAGAAACTAATTTCAGAAGTCAAGCGGAAAGTTAAGCGCTAGAACCTGACTCTTGTTGCTTGCAGGGCTAGCCAACAAATTTCTTTAGCTTTCGATTCGAATCAGCACTTCGTTTCGTTTTAGAAACCCTGGTTTCCACGGAGGGTCAAAGCGGGACCAATAAAGATTGCCAATTGATTTTAGGCCTTCGCCAGAAACTGCCTTGAGCAGTTCCTGACCTTCTTTTTGAAATCGCTCTTGATTCCAAGATCCGGAAAATTTTCTTGCCGCAGCGAGATGCTCAGGCATTTCTATAACCTTCACTGCAGGATCAATTGGCGCTGGAGTAGTTTCGCGTCCTAAATCAGTTGGCATCACAAAACTAACAACGTGCAAACCTTGGTTGATTGACTCCTGCATAACCGGTGCGGTCATTGCAATTTTCTGGCGACTTTGATTATTGCCGCTGATGAACCTCACAAGTGGACCAAAACCCAGGTTTCCGGCTGCCAAAAAACCTCCAGAAACCTTGGTCTGAATGAGCACTAGTTGTGGATAACGTCGAAGTTCAAACTCGCCGAAATCCTTTACCAGCTCGTAAGGTGCAACCTCTGTCATGGGGCAAGTCTAAGTCGCTCGTGCCGATAGTTGGCCCGAGTTGAGCTAACGGTTCTCAGGGGCTAAACTTTTGGAGTTGCCCATTCGGGCGAGAATTAAGGGACGGTTTCCGTGGGTTCAATTATCAAGAAGCGCCGCAAGCGTATGTCTAAGAAGAAGCACCGCAAGCTACTTCGCAAGACACGCCACCAGCGTCGCAATAAGAAGTAAGCCGCGTCAGTCGCGGTTTGCCCTGAGCTCCCGCTTTTTGAAATCATAAATCGGCCAATCAGCCGCCTTGGCGTACCGAGTTAAAACCTTGTCTGGGTTAACCGCGACCGGGTGACCAACCGCAGTCAGCATAGGCAAATCATTATATGAGTCACTGTATGCGAAGGACTTTTTGAGGCTTAGGTGACGGGTCTTGGCTAATTCTTTGATGGCGGATTTTTTGGTTGGACCGTGAATTGGTTTACCAACCAGGCGCCCGGTCAAAATCCCATCTTTTCGCTCCACCTTGGTTCCGATTGCCCCGGTTAGTCCGAGCCGGTTTGCAATAACATCGCCCAATTCCTGGGGAGCCGCAGTTACCAACCAAACCTCTCGGCCTTCACTGATGTGGTCTTTAGCCAATCGAACAGTTTCTGGCCAGAGTTTTAGTCTGATGTGTTTTTCGTAAACCTCATCAACCAGAGCCTCCAAGTCGGCAACCCTATGTCCCTCAACCAGCGATAGAGCACGATCTTTTAAAGCGGTGAGAATATTGTTGTTTTCTCCGCGCCAAATGAAACGAAATTGATGCCAGGCAAAACGCCAAAAGTCTTTCCGACTAAAAAAGTTTCTCTCGAAGGCAGACTTTCCAAAGAGAAAACTTGAGGAACCGCGCAAGATAGTGTTATCAACGTCAAAAAACGCTGCTGCCAGCTTGGCATCTGGTTTAGGAGTTTTAGCTGCATTTGAGTGCACCCAGTAAGTTTAACTGGTGCCGCAAGTTATACAACTCACACTCTTTACCAAGCCAGGCTGTCACCTCTGCGATGAAGCCAAAATGGTGCTGGATACGGTTGTTTCCCAAATAAGAAGCGAGAATGCCGGGGTGTGGGCGAGCGTGCAATTTTCCATCGATGAGAAAAACATTTTGGAAGATCAAGGACTTGTAAATCTTTACTCCGAAGAAATACCAGTGCTTCAAATAAATGGTGAAACCCACGCTTACTGGCGCATAGATCCCGAGCGCTTACTTCAAGCGCTTCGCTCTAAGATTCTCTAGGGCTCTAGGCGGTTTGGTCCTCGGAAGAGGAATCCAACTTCTCGAATGTTTGGTTGGTGCAACATAAGCATGATCACTCGAAGCAATCCCATTCCAAATCCACCGTGAGTTGGTGCACCGTAGCGGAAGAAATCGATATATGTTTTTAGGCCTTCGGGGTCTAGTCCCTTTTGCTTCGCCTGTTCAATCAAAACGTCAATTCGATGTTCTCTTTGGGCACCGGTGGTTATTTCAGTTCCACGCCAAATCAAGTCGTAGCTTCGAGTCAACGACGAATCAGATTCGTGCCTCATGTGGTAAAAGGGACGAACTGTTGACGGGTAATCGGTTAGGAACACAAACTCGTGGCCAATGGTTTCTTGGACGTGGGCAGCGATTTGTCGCTCACCTTCTGGATCCATGTCTCCACCCCTTGCCACTTCGTGGCCACGACCCTTCACAATTTCGATTGCCTCGGCAAGTGGGATTCGTGGGAATGGACGAGTGGGGATTACAACTTCCACATCAAAAAGGCG
>JBJTOG010000039.1:0-1733 GCA_046074425.1 Actinomycetota bacterium | reverse complement strand
CAGACTTGAAGCCGATGTCAAAACCGGTGGACCAGCTGGTTTTGAAATCGTGATTTTCAATCAGGGTGTCGGTGGAAACCAGGTAGCGACCACCAGATTGAAGCATGGCGGCATCGTCGCCGGGGCCAATTAGGACATTCTCGGATTTTTTTAAATGTGAAATGGTGCGCCGAAGGCTTTCGATCTCGCCAAGGGTTTCAAGAGTTTGGATGCTCACCAATCAAAGGTAGCCTTAATAGCGATGTCTACTAAATCCACCTTGGCCCTAATTGCCCTTTGCCTTCCGCTGCTTGCTGGCTGCTCGCCGGTAGTTGCCTTAGAACCGGCCGATGGCGCCAATGATCCAGGCTGTGCCGAGGTAATTGTTCGACTGCCTGATGAAATTTCTGGCCTTCAATCAAGAGGTGTAAATGCCCAATCCACGGCAGCCTGGGGGGAACCGGTAGCGGTAATTCTGCGCTGCGGCCTAGATGCGGTTACGGTCAGCACCCTCCCTTGCGTCACCGCTTCCAACATCGACTGGTTGGTGGATGATTCGAAGGCTCCGAACTACCGATTCATAACCTTCGCCCGCTCACCGGCGACCGAGGTAATTATCGATTCGACCCAGGTTGCCGGAGTGAGCGTTTTGGAAGCTCTGGATGGATCGGTGGGGGTAATAAAGCCAAGTGCTAACTGCACTGAAGTGACAAATTAGTTTTCTAGAGCTAGCTCAATCAGCTCATCAATCAACTCGGAGTAGCTAAGTCCGCTTTGCTCCCAGCATCTTGGGAACATCGAAATAGATGTGAAGCCAGGCATCGTGTTTATTTCGCTGAGCATAAAGCCCTTTTCGGTCACAAAGAAATCCACTCGGGCTAATCCCTTGCAACCCAAAGCTCGAAATGCTTTTTTAGCCAGCTGCTGCATCTCAAAAAGCTCTGCTTCGCTCAAAGCAGCTGGACAAATAAGACTCGCTGAATCTTTATCAACATACTTGGCTTCGAAATCATAAAACTCTCGGCCGGATACTTTGATTTCTCCGGCGACTGAGACCCTAAGCGGTGCACCGTCTTTTCCATCCAGCACCCCACACTCCAGTTCGCGACCGGAAACGGCAACTTCGATGATGGCCTTATCATCATGCTCAAAGGCACTCTCTAAAGCTGCGGCAATACCGTCGATTGCTTTCACCTTTGTTATCCCAACCGAGGATCCAGCTCGAGCGGGTTTCACAAACACTGGGAAAGAGCCAAGCGAGCGAATTTTCTCTAAAGCTGATTCTGGATCATCCAGCATTTGGGATTTATAAACAATGACGTGGTCGGGAGAAGGGATACCGGCGGCTTTGAAGAGAGCTTTGCTAAATTCTTTATCCATTGCAGCCGCCGAAGCCAAAACTCCATTTCCGACATATCGAAGCTGAGCCATTTCTAAAAATCCCTGCAGGGTGCCATCCTCGCCGTATGGTCCGTGCAGCAGTGGAAACACCACATCCACCACTCGTCGAGAAACTTCTTTGCCTGAGGCATCCAACTCAACCAACTCTTTTGAACCATCAAGTTCAAATCTCACGCTTGGACCTTTTGCCTCAAGTTCGATTAGCCCCTTATCCAAGGCGATCGAGGAAGGGTCGGCATTAAAGGGAATGAATTCTCCGGCCTTGGTGATGCCAACCGGGATTACCTCGTAGCGAGAGCGGTCGATAGCCGATAACACCCCGGAAGCGGTGGCAACCGAGATTGAATGCTCGT
>JBJTOG010000038.1:0-13829 GCA_046074425.1 Actinomycetota bacterium | reverse complement strand
CTTCTTCTTGCCTGCAACGGTGCGCTTTGGTCCCTTGCGGGTACGAGCGTTGGTCTTGGTGCGCTGACCATGAACAGGTAGTCCCTTACGGTGACGAATACCTTGGTAGCTTCCGATTTCAACCTTACGTCGAATATCGGCTGCAACATCTCGACGAAGTTCTCCCTCGACTTTGTAGGTGCCTTCGATGTGGTCACGA
Source organism: Actinomycetota bacterium (assembly GCA_046074425.1). GTDB lineage: Bacteria > Actinomycetota > Actinomycetes > Actinomycetales > Microbacteriaceae > Rhodoluna. The sequence goes on along the minus strand of JBJTOG010000038.1, from coordinate 13,630 downwards.
AGTACCACCAACTGATCGTCGGTTAGATCCTTAACGCGAATGTTCTTATCGATTTTGGTTTCTTCTAGAGTTCTGATCGAACGAGTGCGACCAATTCCGTAGATGTAGGTAAGGGCGATTTCAACACGCTTTTCGCGTGGAATATCAACGCCGGCAATTCTTGCCATTTGGATTACTCCTGTTTGTTAGAAGGTCTTCACGCTGCTGCCCATTTCTGGCTCCGGCCTTCTCCGGAGGTGAAGGTGATTTCTCACCTTTAGCAACGCTTTGGAATCTATTCAGTTGTGTTTTGCTTCTAGCCCTGGCGCTGTTTGTGGCGAGGGTTGTCGCAGATGACCATGACTCGACCGTGGCGACGAATAACCTTGCACTTGTCGCAGATCTTCTTGACGCTTGGGTTTACCTTCATGTCTCTTACTTCTCTTTAGGGTTCTTGCGAACCGACTTACTTGTAGCGATAAATGATGCGACCACGTGTTAGGTCGTAGGTGCTCAGTTCAACAATGACCTTGTCCTCGGGAAGAATGCGAATGTAGTGCTGTCGCATCTTTCCAGAGATGTGTGCCAAGACCTTGTGTCCGTTGGTCAACTCAACACGAAACATTGCGTTCGGAAGAGCCTCAACCACCGTGCCCTCGATCTCAATGACACCGTCTTTGTTGGCCATAGCCTCACTTATCTACTTGGTTTCAGGCGTAAAAACCTGCCTCCAAAAATGGGATTTAGGGTTTAGACACCAAAGCTCTAGCTTAGGCCAAAATCCCCGTAATTGGAAATTAAATTGCTATTCTTTCGGCCCACCGTATGGGATTCCGGCCGCTTCCAACCTCGCTCGGCCACCATCAATTGCGGTTAACACCCATACCCCACTTTCGGTCAGGGCAACCGTGTGTTCCCAGTGCGAAGCGTCGGAGGAATCCTTACTCACTACCGTCCAGCCGTCTTGGAGCACCTTGGTCTTATTCGATCCCGCTGTCACCATGGGTTCGATGGCTATAACCAACCCCGGCTCCACTTTGGGTCCCAGAATTTTGGTTCGGAAGTTATAAACCGGGGGTTCTTCGTGCATATGACGACCTATGCCGTGTCCCACGTAATCTTCTAAAATTCCGTATTTGCCCTGGGACTCAATGTAGCCCTCGATTGCTGCACCAACCTCGCCCAATCGCTCAGCTTGGGCCAAGGCAGCAATCCCGACCCAGAGCGAATCCTCAGTGACCCTGGAAAGTTGGGTTCTGGAGCGAACAATATCGTTTGCTGGGATCTCACCATTGGAATCAGGCACGATGATGGTGATTGCACTATCGCCATTCCAGCCATTTATCTCTGCACCACAGTCAATGGACAGGATATCCCCCGGCTCAAGGATTCGCTCCGGTGCTGGGATGCCATGGACCACCTCATGATTTACTGACGCACATATGGTGTGGTTATAGCCAGCAACTAACTGGAAATTGGAATGGGCCCCAAAAGATCGAATTGTTGCATCGGCTATGGAATCTAATTCCAGTGTGGATACTCCCGCCACACAATCATTCTTCACGGCCTCTAGTGCTTTTGCGGTAATGAGTCCGGCTTCTCGCATCGCAAGAATCTGGTCAGCGGTTTTTAATTCAAATTCACTGCGTGACATGACAAAACTTCAGTTTTGGTTTTGAGCTTCAAGGGCTTCAACGATACGAGAGGTTACTTCTTCTATCTCGCCAAGACCATCGACTTTGATAAGTAACCCTCTTGCTGCATAAAGCGAAATCAGCGGAGCAGTTTGCTCTTCGTAAACATTCAATCTATTTCGCAACACTTCTTCGGTGTCATCCGATCGTCCCTGTTCAATTGCTCGCTTGGCTAATCTTCTAACAACCTCATCGGTATCGGCGGTTAGTTGAATTACAGCATCCAAAGAAGTGGCTGCTTCGCGAAGAATTTCATCAAGTTCATTTACTTGATCAGAAGTCCTGGGATAGCCATCAAGTAAGAATCCGGTTTCGCAGTCAGGGTTTTGCAGACGATCGCGGACTAACTTATTGGTCAGCTCATCGGGAACGTAAGCGCCGCGATCCATAAAAGATTTTGCTTCGATACCCAGCGGGGTTTGGTTCTTTACGTTTTCGCGAAAGATGTCACCGGTTGAGATAGCAGGGATCGAGTAAACCTCGGAAAGCTTGGCAGCTTGAGTTCCCTTGCCCGCTCCCGGAGGACCGATCAAGAGAAGTCTCATCACTTCAATAGACCTTCGTAGTTACGCTGCTGCATCTGAGCGCTGATCTGCTTAACAGTTTCCAAACCAACACCAACGATGATCAAGATTGTTGTTCCACCGAATGGGAAGTTCTGGTTGGCGCCAACCAGCGAGAAAGCAATCAACGGAATCAAAGCAATCAGACCAAGGTAAATCGAACCAGGGAAAGTAACTCTAGAGAGTACGTATTCCAAAAATTCTGTGGTTGGTCTTCCAGCACGAATACCTGGGATGAATCCGCCGTACTTCTTCATGTTGTCGCTTACCTCTTCAGGATTGAAAGTGATTGCAACGTAGAAGTAGGTGAAACCAATAATCAGGGCAAAGTAAAGCAACATGTATAGCGGGTGATCACCCTTGGTGAGGTAGTTAGACACCCACTGCACCCAAGGAGCAACTCTTCCTTCGGCATCTGGCTGGTTGAACTGAGCAATCAAAGCTGGAAGGTAAAGCAAGCTGGAGGCGAAAATAACCGGGATAACTCCAGCCATGTTTACCTTGATAGGAATGTAGGTGGACTGACCACCGTAAGTTCTTCTTCCAACCATTCGCTTGGCGTACTGCACTGGGATTCTGCGCTGCGACTGCTCTACCAAAACAACCAAGCCAACAATTCCAACACCCACAACCAAAACCACAATCAGGGTTTCGATGGTGCGAGTTTCGGCAATAGCTAGAAGTGACGCTGGGAAAGAGGAAGCTACCGAGGTGAAAATAAGTAGCGACATTCCATTACCAACACCGCGCTCGGTAATTAGCTCACCAAGCCACATGATCAAACCGGTTCCTGCGGTCATGGTGATAACCATCATGGTGATCGCAAGCGGTGATGAATCGGTCAGAATCGGAAGCACGCAGTCTGCGCCAAAGAGCGCACCCTGACGGGCAACCGCAATCAAAGTGGTGGACTGCAATAGTCCAAGCGCGATGGTCAGGTAGCGGGTGTACTGGGTCAGGGTTGCCTGGCCAGCTTGACCTTCTTTGTGCAGTGCCTCGAAGCGAGGAATTACAACTCGAAGCAGCTGGGTGATAATCGATGCCGTGATGTAAGGCATAATTCCCAGAGCAAAAATGGATAGCTGCAGTAGCGCTCCACCGGAGAACAGGTTCACAAGTTCATACAAACCCGAAGTGTTGGTAGTTTGTGCCAAACAAAGTTGAACGTTTCCGTAGTCAACGTATGGTGCAGGGATAAAAGAGCCCAAGCGGAAAATCGCGACGATGGCAAGCGTGAACAACAGCTTACGTCTTAGATCCGCCGTGCGAAACGCACGAATTACGGCATTAATCAACTTGGGCCTCCAAAGTTTTGCTAGTTGCTAACTGATCCGCCGGCAGCCAAAATCTTTGATTTCGCCTGCTCGGAGACCTTGTCAACCTTGACATCAAGCTTAACCGAGATGTCTCCGCCACCCAGAACCTTCACAGGCTCGTTCTTGCGAACAAGACCTTTCGCAACAAGTTCGGCCACTGTTACAGCGCCTCCCTGTGGGAAGTTTTCCTGCAATTTCTCTAGGTTGACAACCTGGTATTCAACGCGGAATGGGTTTTTGAATCCACGAAGCTTAGGGGTTCTCATTACTAGACGAACACCACCACCTTCGAAACCTGGGCGAACCTGGTAACGAGCCTTGGTTCCCTTGGTTCCACGGCCTGCAGTCTTACCCTTGGAGGCTTCACCGCGACCAACACGTGTGCGATCCTTTTTGGACCCAGGTGCAGGACGTAGGTGGTGAAGCTTAAGAATTGGACTCTTTTCCTTAGGCTCTGCCTTCTTCTTAGGAGACTTAGCCTGTGGTGCATCACTCTTAGCGCTCTTTGGGGCTTCGACCTTTGCAGCCTTCGGTGCTTCTGCCTTCTCAGCCGCTGGCTTTTCAGCAGCCGGAGCCTTAGGCGCAGCTGGCTTCTTTTCGGCAGCTGGTTTTGCAGCAGCTTTAGGAGCAGCTGGCTTCTTTTCGCTAGCTGGCTTAGCGGCTGGCTTCTTTTCTTCAGCCATTAGTTAATCTCCTCGACTACTACTAGGTGGGCAACAGCCTTAACCATTCCGCGCACCACTGGACTGTCTTCCTTAACGACGATGTCGCCAATTCGCTTTAGTCCGAGTGAGCGAAGGGTATCTACCTGGTTAGGCTTTCCACCAATCTTGCTTTTGACCTGGGTAACTTTTAGACGGGCAGCCATTTACTAAACAGCCTTTCTTTGCTCGCGAAGTAGACCGGCAGGGACAACTTCGTCAACCGACAGGCCACGACGTCCGGCAACTGCTGCTGGCTCTTCGAGCTGGCGCAGGGCTGCGACGGTGGCGTGAACGATGTTGATGGTGTTCGAAGATCCCAAGGACTTCGAAAGTACATCGTGAATTCCAGCACACTCCAATACCGCACGAACTGGACCACCGGCGATAACACCTGTACCAGCTGAGGCTGGGCGAAGCAACACAACACCGGCAGCTGCTTCACCCTGAACCGGGTGGGGAATGGTGTTGGCAACTCTTGGTACGCGGAAGAAGCTCTTCTTGGCTTCTTCAACACCCTTGGCAATTGCGGCTGGAACTTCTTTAGCTTTTCCATAACCAACGCCAACTAGACCATTGCCATCGCCAACTACCACAAGTGCGGTGAAGCTGAAGCGACGACCACCTTTTACAACCTTGGAAACACGGTTGATTGTTACAACGCGCTCCAAAAATGGGCTCTTGGTCTCTTCGCGATCGCGACGTTCGCCTCTTGGCTGACGGTCGCGAGATCCCCTGCGGGCTTCGCGCTCGGTTGGCTCAACCGCTACAGCAGTTGCGGCTTCAGTGGTTTCCAAAACGGTCTCCTTGTTTTCTTCGCTCATAGCTTCAGACCTCCCTCGCGGGCAGCATCGGCCAAAGCCTGAATACGACCGGCATACTTGTTTCCGCCACGGTCGAAGACGACTTCGCTGACTCCCGCCTTCTTGGCGCGCTCGGCAATCGCAGCACCAATCTTGGCTGCCTTGTCGCTCTTGTCGCCCTTTAGGCTTCTGAAATCTTTCTCCATGGTTGATGCTGATGCCAAGGTCACACCCTTGGTGTCATCAACAAGCTGAACCAGGATGTGACGAGCGGAGCGAGTGACCACCATGCGTGGACGCATCGCATCCCCCGAAATCTTCTTGCGAAGACGGAGGTGACGACGGATGCGAGCCGCAGTTGCGCTCTTTCCGCGAATCTTAGAAGTAAGACCCATGATTACTTACCAGCCTTTCCGGCCTTGCGGCGAACAACTTCGCCAGCGTAACGAACACCCTTGCCCTTGTATGGTTCTGGCTTACGAAGCTTGCGAATGTTGGCGGCAACTTCTCCAACTGCCTGCTTATCAATTCCAGAAACCACAACCTTGGTGTTTCCTTCCACGGTGAAGCTAATTCCCTGTGGAGGCTCAACAGTGATTGGGTGTGAATATCCAAGTGCAAATTCCAGCGCTGAACCCTTGGCTGCAACGCGGTAACCGGTTCCAACAATTTCAAGTGCCTTGGTGTAACCCTCGGTGACACCGGTGATTTGGTTAGCAATCAAAGTTCTGGTTAGACCGTGCAGCGAACGAGAGACTCTCTCATCATCTGGACGGGAGACGACTACCTGACCATCGGTCAGCGCAACTGTGATTGGGGATGCAACGGTTAGACTCAGCTGACCCTTAGGTCCTTTGACCGAAACTTCAGATCCCGAAATGTTTACCTCGACGCCGGCTGGAACCGGAATCGGTGATTTTCCAATACGTGACATAAGTGATTACCAAACGTAGGCGATGACTTCTCCGCCTACTCCCTTCTTGGCAGCCTGGCGGTCTGTTAGCAGACCGGATGAAGTTGACAAAATGGCGATGCCCAAGCCACCCAAGACTCGAGGCAACTCGGTTGACTTTGCGTAAACGCGAAGACCTGGCTTCGAGACTCTTTTAATGCCAGCGATTGAACGCTCGCGGTTTGGTCCATACTTCAGGTCGATGACTAGGGTCTTGCCGACCTCTGCGTCCTGAACTGCGTAGCTCTTAATGTAACCCTCGCTCTTGAGGATTTCAGCAATCTGACCTTTGAGCTTGCTGTAAGGCAAGGATGCACTCTCGTGGTAGGCCGAATTGGCATTACGCAGCCGGGTCAGAAAATCTGCAACCGGATCTGTCATTGTCATAGTTGTTGCCTTCCTCGGTGGTTTCCCTTTGGGGACCTAACCGATTAGTTGTTTGGTTTCTTGAATGGGAAGCCCAGTGCGGTTAGCAGTGCGCGACCTTCATCATTGGTCTTTGCGGTAGTAACGATGGTGATGTCCATGCCGCGTACGCGGTCAATGTCATCTTGGCTAATCTCGTGGAACACGTTCTGCTCGGTTAGACCAAAGGTGTAATTTCCGTTGCCATCGAACTGGTTAGGGTTCAAGCCGCGGAAGTCACGAATACGTGGAAGAGCTAGGTTCAATAGTCGGTCCAAGAATTCCCACATCCGATCCCCACGCAAAGTTACGTGAGCACCGATTGCCTGTCCTTCGCGAAGCTTGAACTGAGCGATGGACTTGGAAGCTAGGTTAATCTTTGGCTTCTGACCGGTAATCAAAGTTAGCTCCTTGACGGCGCCATCGATGAGCTTGCCATCCTTGGCCGCTTCACCAACACCCATGTTCACAACAATCTTGGTTAGCCCTGGAACCTGGTGAACGTTCTTGAAACCAAATTCCTTCTGAAGCTCAGCCTTGATTTCGCTGCGGTACTTCTTCTGAAGCCTTGGAACAATACGAACGTAAGCCTTCTTCTCAGCCTTGGCAGCTTTTTCAGCTTTGGCTGGCTTCTCTGCAACTGGTTCGGGGGCTGTCTCAGTCTTAACTTCCGCTACTTCGGCAGCCTCAGTTACCAATTCAGTTTCTACTGTGTCTTTTTCGTCAGCCATTAGATTTCCTTACCTGAGCGAACCGCGATGCGGGTGCGAACGGTTTTGGACTTACCAGCTTTAGTGACAGTCTCAACCTTGGCGCCGAAACGGGTTGGCTTTTTGGTGCTTGGGTCAACAAGTGCAACGTTGGAGATGTGAATTGGGGCTTCCTTGGTCTCGATGCCACCGGTCTTGCCGCCCTTGTCGGTTTGGCCAACCTTGTTGTGCTTGGTGACCATGTTGACGCCTTCAACAATGACTCGATTACGAACTAGGTCGAGGGCCAAAACTTTGCCCTGCTTACCCCTATCGCCACCGCGGTCAGCCTTAGCTCCGGTGATTACCTGGACGAGATCGCCCTTTTTGATTCTTGGCATGGATTAAATTACCTCCGGTGCTAGAGAGATGATCTTCATGAACTTCTTGTCACGAAGTTCGCGGCCAACTGGGCCGAAGATGCGGGTTCCGCGTGGCTCGCCATCGTTTTTCACAATCACGGCTGCGTTCTCATCGAACTTGATATAAGAACCATCTGGGCGACGGGTCTCCTTCACGGTGCGAACGATAACCGCCTTGACAACTTCACCCTTTTTAACGTTTCCGCCAGGGATTGCATCTTTAACGGTTGCCACAATCAAGTCGCCCAATCCGGCATAACGACGGCCAGAGCCACCGAGAATGCGGATTGCAAGCAACTCTTTGGCACCCGAGTTGTCGGCCACCTTGAGTCTAGATTCCTGCTGAATCACTTCATACTCCTTGTTAGTTGATCAAAAGCCTGAGCTTTGACCGTGTTGCGGTTACTTCGCCTTTTCGATGATTTCGACTAGACGCCAATTCTTTGATGCCGACAGTGGGCGGGTCTCGCTAATCAAAACGAGGTCACCGATTCCGGCGCTGTTAGCTTCATCGTGGGCCTTGACCTTCTTGGACTGGGTCACGACCTTGCCATAAAGCGGGTGCTTAACGCGATCCTCGAGTAGAACGACGATGGTCTTGTCCATCTTGTCGCTCACCACGTAGCCACGACGTGACTTGCGGTAACCTCTCTCGGTTGCTACAGCCTTGGTTTCAGCCATTTCTAGCTCTCCTTAGTTTCGGTCTTGGCCTCGGCCTCAGGCTTCTCAGCCTTCGGTGCCTTGGCGGCAGGAGCAGCCTTGGCTGGAACCTGACGGATTCCAAGCTCGCGCTCACGAATGATGGTGTAGATGCGGGCGATGTCGCGCTTGACCGCACGAAGTCTTCCGTGCGATTCGAGCTGACCGGTAGCACTCTGGAAGCGAAGGTTAAAAAGTTCTTCCTTAGCCTTTTTGAGCTCTTCGATCAGAACGCCATCCTCAATCTTGTCGAGGTTATCTACGTTTAGGTCCTTTGAACCGATTGGCATTATGCGTCACCTTCCTCACGCTTGATGATGCGAGCCTTTAGTGGGAGTTTGTGAATCGCACGTGTCATTGCTTCACGAGCCAGCTGCTCGGAAACACCAGAAACTTCAAACATCACTCGACCTGGCTTGATGTTTACTACCCACCACTCCGGAGAACCTTTACCGCTACCCATACGAGTTTCGGCTGGCTTCTTGGTTAGTGGACGGTCCGGGAAGATGTTAATCCAAACTTTTCCACCACGCTTGATGTGACGGGTCATAGCAATACGAGCAGACTCGATCTGGCGGTTGGTCACATAGGCAGGTGTTAGAGCCTGAATTCCCCACTCACCGAAGTGCACAGCAGTACCACCGGTTGCAGCGCCCGAACGCTTCGGGTGGTGCTGCTTGCGGTGCTTAACTTTTCTAGGAATTAACATCTCTATGCCTCCACTTGTTCTGCTGGAGCTTCTGCTGCCGGAGCTGCTGCGCGAGGAGCACTATCCCGTGGACCGCCTTCACGACGAGGGCGTGGAGCCTTTGGAGCGTTTGCGGTTTCGCGAGCAAGTTCCTTCGCGGTTAGGTCACCCTTGTAAATCCAAACCTTCACACCGATGCGACCGAAGGTGGTCTTGGCTTCGTAGAAACCGTAATCGATGTTGGCTCTAAGGGTGTGTAGTGGAACACGGCCTTCGCGATAGAACTCGCTACGGCTCATTTCCGCTCCGCCCAGACGGCCAGAGCACTGAACACGAATACCCTTAGCACCCTGACGAAGAGCACCCTGCATTCCCTTGCGCATTGCGCGACGGAATGCAACACGGCTGGCAAGCTGCTCGGCGATGCCCTGAGCAACCAACTGAGCATCCATCTCAGCGTTCTTAACTTCAAGAATGTTTAGCTGAATCTGCTTTCCGGTTAGCTTCTCAAGGGAAGCGCGAATTGCCTCGGCTTCTTGGCCCCTACGACCAATAACCAAACCAGGACGAGCGGTGTGAATATCTACACGAACGCGGTCACGAGTTCTTTCGATCTCGATGTGTGAAACTCCGGCGCGGTCAAGCTTCTCTGTCAGTAGCTGACGAATCTTGATGTCCTCGGTTACGTAGTCCTGGTAGCGCTGACCCTTTTTGGTTGAGTCGGCGAACCAGCGCGAACGGTGGTCGGTGGTGATGCCGAGTCTAAAACCGTATGGGTTTACTTTCTGACCCATTAGTTGCTCCTTGTCTGAGCGCTTACCTTTTTACCGGCAAGCTCGTCTGGGGTGGCCACCACAATGGTGATGTGGCTGGTGCGCTTTAGGATCTTGAAAGCTCTTCCCTGAGCGCGAGGCTGGAACCTCTTCAGGGTGGTGCCCTCATCGACAAAAGCCTGGGAAACGATCAGGTCGTCCTCGTCAAGCGCTAGGTTCACGGCTTCTGCCTTGACTTTTGCGTTTGCAACAGCTGCCTGAACCAATTTGAAGATTGGATCAGAAGCTTGCTGTGGGGCGAACTTCAAAATTGCCATTGCCTCTGATGCCTGCTTGCCGCGGATTAGATTGACGACACGACGAGCCTTCATCGGGGTGACACGGATGTGACGCACTTTTGCGACTGCTTCCATTTGTCTTCCTCTCTATCTCTTGGAGCGCCGCTTAGCCGCGGCGACCCTTCTTGTCGTCCTTCACGTGTCCACGGAAGGTGCGGGTTGGGGCAAATTCGCCTAGCTTGTGACCAACCATGGTCTCAGTGACGAAAACTGGGATGTGCTTACGGCCATCGTGAACCGCGATGGTGTGTCCGAGCATGGCTGGAACAATCATCGAGCGACGTGACCAGGTCTTGATCACGTTTTTGCTGTTGGCTTCGTTTTGCTTAGCCACCTTCTGGAAAAGGTGGTCGTCCACGAAGGGACCCTTCTTCAAACTTCTAGGCATAGTTTTCTCTATCTCCTACTAGCGCTTCTTGCCAACGGTGCGGCGACGGACGATCATCTTGTCACTTGGAAGGTTTGGCTTACGAGTGCGGCCTTCCTTCTGCCCCCAAGGAGTCACTGGGTGACGTCCACCGGAGGTTCTACCTTCACCACCACCGTGTGGGTGGTCAACCGGGTTCATAACAACACCACGAACGGTTGGGCGAACGCCCTTCCAGCGAAGTCGTCCCGCCTTACCCCAGTTGATGTTGGACTGCTCGGCGTTACCAACTTCACCAATGGAAGCGCGGCAACGAGCGTCAACGTTTCTGATTTCACCGGAAGGAAGTCTTAGCTGAGCGTAAGGTCCATCCTTGGCAACCAATCGAACCGATGCTCCAGCCGAACGAGCAAGCTTTGCTCCACCGCCTGGCTTTAATTCGATAGCGTGCACCACGGTACCAACCGGGATGTTCTTCAGTGGAAGGTTGTTTCCTGGCTTGATGTCAGCCGATGGTCCCTGCTCAATGCGGTCACCCTGCTTTAGCTTGTTAGGAGCGATGATGTATCGCTTCTCGCCATCGGCGTAGTGAAGCAGTGCGATGTTGGCGGTACGGTTCGGGTCATACTCGATGTGAGCAACCTTGGCCGGAATGCCATCCTTGTCGTGACGACGGAAATCGATTACGCGATACTGCCTCTTGTGACCACCACCGATGTGACGGGTGGTAATTCTTCCAGCAGAGTTACGTCCACCGGTCTTTGAGAGCGGGCGTAGCAGACTCTTCTCTGGGGTCGAGCGAGTGATCTCTGCAAAGTCAGAAACCGATGAGCCTCTGCGACCTGGGGTCGTTGGTTTGTATTTACGAATTGCCATTTACTTTCCTACCCCTTAACCAATGCTCGAGAAGATGTCAATGGTGCCGGATTTTAGAGTGACGATGGCGCGCTTAACGTCCTTGCGCTTTCCAATGCCAAAACGAGTCTTGCGCTCTTTGCCAATGCGGTTCAGAGTGTTGACCGAAGCAACCTTGACTTTGAAGATGTGCTCCACGGCCTGCTTGATCTCGGTCTTGTTCGATCGAGGGTCAACCTCAAAGGTGTACTTACCTTCGTCAATTAGGTTGTAACTCTTCTCTGAAACAACTGGACGCAAAATCACATCGCGTGGGTTTTTGTTTAGGGCGCTCATTACTAGCCCTCCTTCTGGGTCTTGGCTTGAGCTTCGATGAAGACATCCAAAGCTGCCTTGGTGAAAACGACGTCATCGCTTAGCAATACGTCGTAAGCGTTTACCTGATCAACCGGTAGAACGTGAACGTCCTTTAGGTTGCGAAGGGATTTGTAGCTTAGGTCGTCACTGCGATCAAGAACTACCAAAGTGTTTCTACCCTTGGTAAGTGCCAACAAAATCTTTGCTGCGCTCTTGGTTGATGGAGCACCATCTTTAAACAGTTCTGCAACAACGTGCAATCTGCCATTGCGAGCGCGGTCCGAAAGTGCACCCTTGATTGCGGCAGCAATCATCTTCTTTGGTGTGCGCTGTTCATAAGTTCTTGGCTTTGGACCGTGGGTAATGTAACCACCGCGCATCTGAGGAGCGCGGAGTGAACCCTGACGGGCACGACCGGTTCCCTTCTGCTTGAAAGGCTTCTTACCGGTTCCAGAAACTTCACCGTGGCGAAGAGTCGACTGGGTTCCCTGGCGAGCGGCTGCCTGCTGGGCAACAACTACCTGGTGCAGTAGTGGAACATTGGTCTGTACGTCGAAGATCTCGGCAGGAAGTGCGGCAGAACCAGCCTTCTTACCTGCAACGTCGACGATGTCTACTGTAGTTTCAGCCATTTTGTTTAGGCTCCCTTCACAGCGTTGCGAACGAATACCAGCTGACCCTTTGGACCAGGAACAGCTCCCTTGATTAGAAGCAACCCCTTCTCCGCATCAACCGCGTGCAGCTTTAGGTTCAGAGTTGTAACCTGATCCGATCCCATGCGGCCGGCCATGCGAGTTCCCTTGAAAACGCGACCTGGGGTTGTGGTGGCACCAATCGAACCTGGCTTACGGTGGTTGCGGTGCTGACCGTGAGAAGCACCAACACCGGCAAAACCGTGACGCTTCATATGTCCAGCAAAACCTTTACCCTTTGAAGTTCCAACGACGTCCAGCATCGCACCAACTTCGAAAACCTCAACACCGAGTTCTTGGCCAACGGTGTATGAATCGGCATCGTTGGTGCGGATTTCTGCAAGGAAGCGACGAGGTGCAACACCGGCCTTCTTGAAGTGACCGGTTTCTGGCTGGTTTACCTTGCGAGGCTCGATGGCGCCGTAGGCAATTTGAACGGCGGTGTACCCATCGTTCTCCAAAGACTTTATCTGGGTGACAACATTTGAGCCAGCTTCAACAACGGTGATTGGAATCATCTTGTTGTTCTCGTCCCAAACCTGAGTCATGCCTAGCTTTTTGCCAAGCAAGCCCTTAACAGTTCTGTTTACGGTAGACATCTTTATCCTTAGAGCTTGATCTCAATGTTGACGTCGGCAGGAAGGTCGAGACGCATCAGTGAGTCAACCGCCTTCGGGGTTGGGTCAATGATGTCGATAACGCGCTTGTGGGTGCGCATCTCGAAGTGCTCGCGGCTGTCCTTGTACTTGTGAGGAGAGCGGATAACACAGACCACGTTCTTCTCAGTCGGTAGTGGGACTGGTCCAACTACGGTTGCGCCGGCACGGGTAACCGTGTCGACAATCTTGCGCGCCGATGAGTCGATGACCTCGTGGTCATACGACTTAAGTCGAATGCGGATCTTTTGTGCCGCCATCTGGACTCACTTCCCTTATCTAGGTTTGGTTTGACAGCCGTCAAACCGGGTTACCGACCCCCGCGCTCGGGCGTGTCGAACACTCGACAAACCCAAAAACAGATTTCGGTTTAAGTTCTTGTTGTCGCCGCCGGGGGGCTAAAACCCTTGTATTACAAGGCTTTCAGACACATTGCCGGAGGTGGTTTGAGCTAAGAATTGGCTCAAAATCTCATCAACCCTGCAATCCTGCCACAATCCAGCGATTCAATGCAAGTTAAAGTCCCCGAAAAGGTCTATATTTTGGCAGTTTTTCTAAAAATAGATTCCGAGCCTCGCCCGAACCAATTGGTCAAATTTCCCAACATCGCCCCTTAGGGCCCGAAGGTCAACCCGGTCCAACAGCATGGAAAATGACCCGTCCGAAAACTGAGCCAAAACA
>JBJTOG010000037.1:0-11771 GCA_046074425.1 Actinomycetota bacterium | reverse complement strand
AAAATGTAACTTCAGTCAAGCCAGCAGCTAAGGCCACCACCAAGCCTGCTCGTCCCAAGCCGCCAGCTAAGCCAAAGCGCCCTTAGGCGAATGATCCCGTCAGCGGGCTAAGTGCGATAAGCAGCACCGCACTCCAGTGACATAAAAAAGCCAACACAGTGAAGGCGTGAAATATTTCGTGGAATCCAAAGTGTCCGGGAACCGGATTCGGTTTTTTCATTGCGTAAACCACTGCGCCTAGAGTGTAAAAAAGACCACCCACCAAAACCAAAATCATCATGGCGGCATTGGCGTTGAGTAAATCTATCAAATAGACCATTGCCGCCCAGCCCATTGCAATGTAAATCAAAACGTATAGCCACCTTGGGGCTGTTATCCAAAAAACTCGAAATCCGATTCCCAGAAGCGCAGAGGCCCATATCACAATAATTAACGGAAGCCCCTTCTCCTGCGGCAGGGCTAAAAGTGTTATCGGTGTGTAGCTACCGGCAATGAGTAAAAAAATGTTGGCATGGTCCACTCGCTTTAGCGCAAGCTTTGCCTTTGGTCCCCAATTGAAGCGGTGATATATAGCGCTGGTACCAAATAGCAACACCGAGCAGGCAAAGAAAACTGCTGAGGCAACCTTGGCCACCAGCCCATCGGCCAAAACTACCAATACGATTCCACCTGCTATTGCTATTGGCAAAACTCCGGTGTGGATCCAGCCCCGCCAGGATGGCTTCCCCTCGGGTTCTACCTCGCCTGAGATCTGGGAAAGCGGAAGGTGAAGTGGCTGTGACTCGGGGTTTTGGTTGCTCATGATTCCACCCTAGTTCAGCGGTAACCTTTAGTGGTGCGCAATCTTCTCTACCAGCTCTATGAATCTAGGCTGGAGCGCCAGCTCAGCGGTGCAGAACTACCCAAACACATAGCGGTAATGCTGGATGGCAATCGTCGCTGGGCTGGGAAGAAAAGCGAGAAAAGTCACTCGGGCCACCAAGCCGGTGCCCAGAAAATCTTTGAATTCTTGGCTTGGTGCGATCAGTTAAACATTCCAGTAATCACCCTCTATCTTCTTTCTACCGAGAATTTGAAAAAACGTGATCCCGAGGAGCTGGATGCCCTTCTTGGCATATTGGACCAATTGGCCAAGGAAATGGTCGCCAGGGGAAAGTGGAAGCTTCGTTTGGTAGGAGATCGAAGCACACTTCCAAGTGGATTACTTTCATCCATCGAACAAAGTGAAAAGGCAAGCTCTGACACCAAAGGTTCAACTGTCAACTTAGCTATCGGATACGGTGGACGCCAAGAAATAACCGACGCAATGCGTTCAATTGTTAGAGAGCATCTAAGTTCGGGTGGGGAATTGGAAAGGTTGGCTGAGATTCTGTCCCCAGAGCTCATTGCCCAACACCTTTACACCTCAAATCAGCCTGATCCGGATCTGATTATCAGAACCTCTGGAGAGCAGCGACTGAGCGGATTCCTGCTCTGGCAATCCAGCAATTCTGAGCTTTATTTTGAGGAAGCGCTATGGCCAGATTTTCGCAAAGTGGACTTTCTACGCGCCATTCGCGCCTTTTCCCGCCGTCAGCGGCGCTACGGCGCCTAACCCTCGATTCGGGCGTGTTGCTGGCCTGAGTATTCAGCCAAAGGCTTTACCTTAAAGCTAAGCCTGAAACTGAGGAGGGTTTAGTGCCTAAAGCGCAAGCATCTCACCCCGCAACTTCCCAAAAAAAGAGCGATCAGGCGGTGAGAACCTTTGTGCTTGATACCTCGGTACTGCTTAGTGACCCTAAGGCCATGTTCCGCTTCGCGGAGCACGAAGTCGTGATCCCGATAGTTGTAATCAACGAGTTAGAGAAGAAGCGAAACGATCCTGAAATTGGATATTTTGCTCGCTCCGCCCTCAGAAACCTAGACGATCTAAGGCAGCAGCACGAGCGGTTAGATTTCCCAATCGAGGTCGGGGAGATGGGAACTTTGCGAGTCGAGCTTAATCACATCAACCAAGAGGTGCTGCCAGCTGGTTTCCAACTCGGTGACAATGACTCAAGAATTCTCGCCGTAGCAATGAATCTCTCCAATGAGGGATTCAACGTGACCGTTGTTTCCAAAGACCTTCCAATGCGGGTAAAAGCTGCGAGTCTTGGAATGCTGGCTGAAGAGTATCGAAACGAATTGGCAACTGAAGGCTCCTGGAGTGGCATCGCAGAACTTGCCCTAAGCAGTGATCAAATGTCGCAACTTTACGATGCCGAAGAAATCACCCACGAACAGGTTTCGGATCTGCCAATCAACACCGGTTTGGTAATTTCTTCAGAACGCGGCCACGCCCTGGGTCGGGTTATGGGAAAGGGCAAAGTTAAATTGGTTCGAGGTGACCGAGATGTATTCGGAGTTCACGGAAGATCAGCCGAACAGCGATTGGCAATAGATTTTCTTTTGGACCCTGATGTTGGAATCGTTTCCATGGGAGGAAGAGCTGGAACTGGAAAGTCCGCCCTGGCGCTCTGTGCTGCACTTGAATCGGTATTAGAGCGCAGGCAGCAAAAGAAGATTATGGTTTTCCGTCCGCTTTATGCAGTTGGGGGCCAAGAGCTTGGTTACCTTCCAGGCACTGAGGCGGAAAAAATGAACCCTTGGGGTCAAGCAGTAATCGATACCCTGAGTGCTCTAATTTCGAAAGAAGTTTTGGAGCATGTCGTTGACCGTGGAATTCTAGAGGTCTTGCCGCTAACTCATATTCGAGGTAGATCGCTGCACGATGCATTTGTGATCGTAGACGAGGCTCAATCGCTTGAGAGAAATGTTTTACTGACTGTTCTTTCGCGCATTGGGCAAAACTCTAGAGTGGTGCTAACTCACGATGTTGCTCAGCGAGACAATCTCCGGGTTGGAAGGCATGATGGAGTGGCAGCAGTCATCGAGACCTTGAAAGGGCAATCGCTTTTCGCTCACGTGACCCTCACTCGCTCCGAACGTAGCGCCATCGCAGCGCTGGTCACCGATCTACTAGATCGATAAGTTGTGGAAAGGGAAAAATAACTTTTTCCTAAACTTCTAAGCTCGGTGGATGTTTATAGAGCCGGCTAATCAAATCGCCTTATTGGGGCCAATTTATTTACTCTCAGTTGCAATTCCGCTTGGTCTTATTGACCTCAGAGAGCACCGCCTTCCAAATAAGCTTGTGCTTCCCGCTATACCAATTACTTTGCTTGGCCAATTTTTGGCCGCATTTTTATTTGACCGCTTTGAGAATTTAGTCTGGGCATTAGTTTTTAGCTCACTTGCGTTTGCAATTGCCTTGGGTATCAATCGAGCGGGAGTCTTGGGTATGGGCGATGTGAAGCTCATTGCCTCAATATTTTTGGCCCTCGGCTGGTTCTCAGCTTGGTTGCCGGTGGCTGCCGTGGTTGGAACACTACTTTCAGCCACTTTGGGGGCCATGGTTTTGCTTGCAACCAAAAGAATCAGTTTGGGCGCAGCTATGCCGCTGGGTCCCTATCTCCTGATTGGTTTTGCCTCGGCGCTTACTGTGGGGGTTTGGTCATAGAAAGCACATCAAGTGCTTTATCCAGCTGTTCCAAAGTCACTTCGCCTCGTTCTACAAACCCCAGATCAATAACGGCTTCTCGAATAGTCAAGGAATTGGCAACCGAGTGTTTTGCAATCTTCGCTGCCGATTCGTAGCCAATTATTTTGTTTAGTGGAGTGACAATCGAAGGGCTAGATTCAGCAAGTGCTCTGGCTCTATCGATATTTACTTCAAGACCTTCCACGGTCTTGTCAGCGAGCACTCTGGCCGAATTAGAGAGTAAGCGAATCGATTCCAAAAGCGAGTTGCCCATAACTGGAATAGCAACATTCAATTCAAAGTTTCCACTTGCTCCAGCCCAAGCTACGGTTTGGTCATTTCCAATTACCCGTGCGCAAACCATCAATACGGCTTCCGGAATAACGGGATTTACCTTTCCCGGCATAATTGATGAACCTGGCTGCAAATCCGGAATAGCTAACTCGCCAATACCAGCATTTGGTCCAGATCCCATCCATCTCAGATCGTTGTTTATTTTGGTCAGGCTAACCGCCAAGACTCGAAGTGCTCCAGAGGCCTCGACTAAAGCGTCCCTGGCCCCCTGAGCCTCGAAGTGATCTCTGGCTTCGGTGATTGGAAGTTTGGTTTCCTTTGCCAAAATTTCAATCACGGTTTGTGGGAAACCTTTGGGAGTGTTAATTCCTGTTCCAACTGCCGTTCCACCAAGGGGTACTTCAGCAACCCGAGGAATGCTGGAATTAATTCTTTCGATACCGTAGCGAATTTGAGCGGCATAGCCACCAAATTCCTGGCCAAGGGTAACCGGGGTAGCATCCATCAAGTGCGTGCGACCAGCTTTAACAATTCCCGCCCAAGCTTTAGCCTTGTGCTCAAACTTGGTTGCCAAATAGTCAAGTGAGGGAATCAAGTCTTCGATAAGTGCTTGGGTAACAGCAAGATGCACCGAGGTTGGGAAAACATCGTTTGAAGACTGTGAAGCATTAACGTGATCGTTTGGATGCACACTGCCACCCAATTTGGCCGATGCCAAACTGGCAAGGACCTCGTTCATGTTCATATTTGAGCTGGTGCCGCTTCCGGTTTGATACATATCAACCGGAAAATGCTCATCATGCGCTCCCGAAATTACTTCGTCAGCGCTAGCGGCGATAGCCTCGGACACTCCCTTTTCCAGCACGCCGAGTTGGGCATTGGCTATGGCTGCAGCCTTCTTGATTTGAGCCAAGGCGGCGATGTGTGCTCGCTCAAGACGAGTACCACTAATTGGAAAGTTCTCCACCGCGCGTTGGGTCTGGGCAGCGTAGAGAGCGTGCTTTGGAACCTTAACTTCACCCATGGTGTCATGTTCAATGCGGTATTCCACGAAAATCGCGCCTTTCTGGGGCTTTAGTCCACTTTGCCAATGGTGAGAATTGGAGTCACCTGACCAAGAGCAAGCCTATAAGTTGCTCCCACAACAGCTAATTTACCGCTCTTTACTGCCTTTTCGATGAGCATTGAGCGGCTCATCAGCTCAGAAATGGTGTCAGCGACATGAATCTCAGTGATCTCGTCGATAGTTCCCCGCCCATTTTCCTTAGCTGATTGGACGGTGGGTTGGATTCTTCCAACTAAGTTGGCGATAAATTCACCCTCGGTTTTGAGCTTTCCTTCTGTTGCTTCCATGGTCGCCTTGATTGCTCCACACTCATCGTGGCCCAGGACCAAAATCAACGGAACCCCTAAAACCTCGACAGCATATTCGAGGGATCCGAGGATAGTTTCGGCAATCACCTGCCCGGCGTTTCGCACCACAAATAAATCTCCAAGTCCAACATCAAAGATTATTTCGGCCGATAGTCGAGAGTCCGAGCAACCAAATAGCGCTGCGAATGGATATTGACCGGTGGCAAGGTCGGATCGGTGATCAACATCTTGCCTTGGGTGAGATGGAGATCCAGAAATAAACCTGGCATTTCCTTCAAGAATTGCCTTGTAAGCCTCAGCGGGAGTAATTGCCACTTACTCTTCCTTAATCAAATCAGATATTGTCGAGGCAAATCTTTCAAACTCCTCAATAGGAGCAACTCCATAAATCAAGATTGCTCCGCCACCGGTTTCCAAAAGCATCAGGTAGTCGCGAGATTTAGGAGGGTTGCTAACCTTTGGATTTTCATAGATCTTCCATGTTCTGCCAGAGATGATTTTTTCGCCAGTAGGTTTGTTAGATTCCAGTTGAAGGGCAAGCCAGGTTTGATTGACTTCGAAGCCTTGCGTAAATGCCAGGTACTCGCTCTTTGGCCCAACAAATCCGACGTACCAATTGGCAACACCATCTTGTTCAGCGCTTCGGTATCTTGCGGAGTTGGAATACCAACCAGTTGGCAAGGTGGGCACCAGGAGCTCACCTGGGGCAACATTTTGAGCTTCGGCCGCAATCTCTTTGTAATCAACTGGTTGGATGCGATTTGAATCATCCCTTGGTACCGCAAGAATTAAGAGCAGAACCAAACCCAGAGTTGCTCCAAGGGAGAGTAATAGGTTGATTAGAGTTTGACGAGCGCGGCGCTTAGCTGCGGCATCGCTCATTGGGATTCCTTAGACTTTTTTGCCTTAGCAAGTTTTTCTCTGGCGCCACTTAGCCACTGCTCGCAGCGATCTGCCAGGGCTTCGCCGCGCTCCCACAATTCCATAGAGGCTTCCAAGCTAACCGAGCCAGCCTCGAGTTCTGCCACAACCTTTAGAAGCTCATCACGGGCGGCTTCATAGCTCATGGACGAAATATCAGTCTTTTTATCACTCATCACCAATAGCCTACTTTCCATCCGAGGTGGCTTGCAGATCGCCCTTTGCCAGAGTGATTCTAAGCCGCGCTCCCTTTGGTGCCTTTTCGGGGTCAGTAATCACTCGATTATCGCCATCTCTAACCACCGCGTAGCCGCGATCCAGTGTTTGCTTAGGGGATAGGGAGCGAACCTGGTTTCTCAATTGCCCCACCCAAAGTTCTTGCTTTTCTAGCATCGCAACGATGCGCGCTTCAATTGCCAAATTTAGTTGCGTTATTTGATTCGCCCGATCTTCCACCAGGGTCATTGGATTAGCAAATATGGGCCTCGATCGAATCGAAGAGAGAATTTCAAATTGGGATTGCAAAAATCCGCTCACCCTAACTTCGATTCGACGAAGGGCTTGAAGTAATCCTTCGCGCTCGGCGGCAACATCCGGCACCACCTTCTTGGCAGCATCGGTTGGGGTGGAGGCTCTTAGGTCAGCCACTTCATCGCTGAGTGGCCGATCGTTTTCATGGCCGATAGCACTTATAACCGGAGTTTTACAATTGGCAATTGCGCGAACCACAGCTTCATCACTAAATACCAAAAGGTCTTGGAAAGATCCACCACCGCGGGCGATGATGATCACGTCAACATCTGGATTCTCGTCCAGAGCCTTTATCGCCTTGATTACTTCTGGGGCGGCTTTATCGCCTTGCACCGGAGTATGCATAACCTCAAACCGAGCCTCGGGCCAGCGCAATTTGGTATTTTGCAAAACGTCCTTTTCGGCGTCACTGTTGGCTCCAGTGATAAGCCCAATCAGGTTCGGAAGAAATGGAATTGGCTTTTTTCTGGCTTCCGAAGTTAGACCTTCAGCGATTAGTTGCTGTCTCAGCCTCTCAATGCGCTCAAGGAGTTCCCCAAGTCCAACTTTTCGAATTGCTAAAACATCCATGCTGGTTTTACCGGAGCGCTCCCAGAAATCAGGGTGGACCAAAGCCACAACTCGATCCCCAGCAGCAAGCTGAGTAATTTCAGCTAGAACCCTCGGGTTCCTAGAGTGAATCGAGAATCCTTTGTCGACCACAAGATCCCTTAGCTCGCCAAAGAAAACATCTTTTTTGGGGCTGATTTGAGAAATTTGACCTTCGACCCAGACATTCCCCAGTCTGGTGATCCAATCCTTCAGGCTCGCTGTGAAGTTGGCAACGCTCCATGGGCTAACCTCGGAAGATACCCGCGAAGCTGAATCCTCAGTGCTAGGGGTATCTGACATGGCTGGTCCTTCGGGGGCTATGGCTATCTCTCGTAGGATTGAGGGGTGACCCAGATAAACAATACCGCTCAAAAGCGCGTGCTCTTGGCCGCCCCGAGGGGTTATTGCGCTGGGGTGGACCGAGCAGTGATTGCGGTCGAAAAGGCCCTAGATCACTATGGGGCTCCGGTTTATGTTCGCAAGGAAATCGTCCACAACAAGCACGTGGTTTCGAATCTAGAAAAACGTGGTGCAATTTTCGTCAATGAGGTTGATGAGGTTCCCGAAGGATCTATTTTGGTCTTTTCAGCGCACGGGGTTTCACCAGCTGTGGTCAGCGCTGCCGAATCTCGTGGCTTACAGACTATTGATGCCACCTGTCCGCTTGTCACCAAAGTTCACCGCGAGGTGCAGCGCTTTGCCAAAGAGGATTACGACATTTTGCTCATTGGCCACGATGGCCATGAAGAGGTCGAAGGAACCGCAGGAGAAGCACCCGATCACGTTCAGCTAATCGATGGCTCCGATGGCGTCACTAACGCAAAAGTAAAAGATCCGAATAAAGTAATCTGGCTTTCGCAAACCACTTTGTCTGTGGACGAAACTATGGAAACCGTGTTGAAGCTTCGGGAAAAATTTCCAACTTTACAAAACCCTCCAAGCGATGACATCTGCTACGCAACTCAAAATCGGCAGGTTGCAATCAAAAAAATTGGAGTCGAATCAGATTTAGTACTGGTTATCGGCTCTGCCAATTCTTCTAATACTGTGCGGTTGGTAGAAGTGGCACTGGAGGCTGGAGCTAAATCAGCTTACAGAATTGACTTTGCTTCCGAAATCAAAGACGAATGGTTTGATGGCGTAGTAACTGTCGGAGTCTCTTCGGGTGCGTCGGCTCCCGAAGAGCTGGTCGAGCAGGTTTTGGAAGAACTCGAAAGGCGCGGCTATGGCGCACCAATCGAAATAACCACCGCCGAGGAAGATGTCCAGTTCTCGCTCCCAAAGGAGCTTCGCAAGGATCTCAAAAGTGCCGGAGAAGACACTTCAAATAAGCAGCGCCGCAGCTAGTTCTTGAAGTCGGTTTCCTTCACCAAATTGCCGCTTCGGTCGAAGGTTCGCCAGATGCCGATTTGCCGGCCAAGTTCAAAACTCCCTGAGCGCATAAGCGACCCATCGAGTCGGTAGAACTCCCAATAACCATGCATCTCGCCGCTAAGGTATTCCCCTTTGAACCTGGGGTTTCCATTTGGGTATAGCGGGTTAACCATTAACTAGGCGGTTGGCGACTTTCCTGCTGAACCTAGCTGGTTGGCAGCTTGAACTACTCTGGCGGCCATGGAAGCCTCGGCTAATTTGCCCCAGACTCTTGGGTCGTAAGTCTTTTTGTTTCCCACTTCGCCATCGACTTTAAGAACCCCGTCGTAGTTTTGGAACATGTGTCCCGCGATTGCGCGAGTGAAAGCGTACTGAGTGTCGGTATCGATATTCATTTTGATCACGCCAAATTTCACGGCGTCAGCAATTTCTTTCTCTGTTGACCCAGATCCGCCGTGGAAGACCAAGTCAAAAGGCAATGCCTTGGAATACTTTTCTCCTACCGCCTTCTGAATTTCATTCAATAGCTCAGGTCGAAGTTTTACGCTTCCAGGCTTATAGCTTCCGTGAACGTTTCCAAATGTTAGCGCGGTCAGGTAGCGACCATTTTCTCCAAGCCCTAGGGCTTCGGCAGTGGCCATTCCATCGGAAACGGTGGTGAAGAGGTGCTCACCCATGCCACCTTCCACACCGTCTTCTTCGCCGCCAACTACTCCCACTTCAATTTCCAGAATTGAACCAACAGAGCTTGTTTTAGCAAGCAGCTCTTTAGCAATCTCTAGGTTTTCAGCAAGTGGTACGGCGGAGCCATCCCACATGTGTGAATTGAAAAGGGGATCCCCTCCGCTTTTGACTCGCTCCGCGGAAACCTCGAGAAGTGGCCTCACAAATCCATCTAGTTGATGTTTGGCACAGTGATCGGTGTGGATTGCAACTGTCACACCGTAACCTTTTGCTGCCTCACGAACAAAAGCTGCCATGGCTTGAGCGCCAATAGCCATCGACTTTACAGAAGCCCCTGACCAGTATTCGGCGCCACCAGTCGAAACCTGCAAGATTCCATCCGAACCAGCTTCTTGCAAACCCTGCAAAGCGGCGATGGCTGTAGAAGAAGAAGAAACGTTAATTGCAGGATATGCAAATCCAGCCTGCTTGGCACGGTCGAGCATTTCTTGATAAGCGGCTGGGCTGGCTACTGGCATCTTTAGTTCTCCTTGTGAATGGCTGGCTCTTTCAGTGGTGCTTGCAAATCTACATCTTCGGTCAGGAAAACCTCTGCGAGGTTATTGATGTTATCCAGTCGCGAGGTTGCCTGGGTAACTTTGGCAGCGCCCCATTGCACAGCACGTTGAGCACCCAGTGGAACATTGAATTCGACCCCGAAGTCCTCGTCGCCATCAGTCAGTGGATTCAAGGCAATCGCGCTTAGGAATCCTGCCAAGGTGGCGTCTCCGGCACCAACAGTGTTAATCACCTTCACCGGAGTAGTTTTCGTCCCCCAGGCACGATTTTTAGTCACGGCGAGCATCCCATCAGAGCCCAAGCTTGCCAAGACACATTCAACCCCGTGGTCACAAAGTTCTCTTGCCCCCTGAATTACATCGCCGTTTGTGAGCAAGCTGCGGCCAACCGCCGAGGCTAACTCTTCTGCGTTGGGTTTGAGAATTGCCGCTTTGCCTTGGCGAACCCAGTAGGCGAGTGGTTCACCACTGGTATCAAGGGCAACGCGAACCCCAAGTTCTCTCATTCGATCAAAGATTGGGTGCAAGTCAACAAAGGTTCCAGTCGACTGATCAATTGGAAGAGCACCTGCAATCACTAACCAACTGGCACCGTTTTCGATGACGGTTTGTTCTGTGAGCTCAATAACTCTTTGCCACTCTTGTGCGGTTAGTGGTTTAGGAGCCTCATTGATTTTGGTAGTACCCCCGTCATCTTCCAGGATCGTGGTGGACACCCGAATAGTTCCATCAATCCAAAGCGGTAACAAAAAGCTCTTTGATCCAGTTCTCTCTAAAATACCTGCTTCGGCATTTCCAATTGGAACCACACCTGGTGCAGCAATTCCGGCTAGTTGCAATGCACGGGAAACGTTAATTCCTTTACCAGCCAGCTCTTCACCAACCGATTTTGCGCGGTTCACGGCACCACGTTCTAAGGTCCCAACAAAATAGGTGCGGTCAAGGGTTGGGGCGGGCGTCAATGTCACTACCGGTGACTTGATTGCATTGCCAGACATGCAGTTTCTCCTTGCGGAATTATTTTTGGATTCGGCTTGCTATGGGAAACCGATTGTTATGTTCTGCAAACGCCTTCGTGTGCACTTCAATCGAGTATAGCCAAAGCCAACAAAGCCCTTACTAAGTCAAATACCCCAAAAACTACTGGTTTTCGCCTGTCAATTCGCTGGCGGTGATGCTTTGCGGGGCCGATTCCAGCGGTGCGGGGGAGAGGATTTCTTCGGTTCCCAGGGCATTTTCATCCAAATCGTTTAGCTTTCGGGCGGTAACCAGCACTCGAGTTTCCAGCGAAGAAACGAAGCTGTTGTAATCCTTTACCGTGGAAGTTATTGAGCGACCTAGCTTTTCGGCGTGCTCGGCGATCTTCCCAACCCGTTCGTATAGTTCTTTTCCAAGTCGCAGCATGTTGCGAACCGAGCTTTCATCGGCGTTTTGGCGCCAAATGTAGTTGATGGTTTTTAGCACGGAAAACAAACTCACTGGGGAAGCCAAGGCGACATTCTTCTTGAAGGCGTATTCCAGTAGCGCCGGATCCGCATCGAGTGCGGCCGAAAGTAAAGACTCTGAGGGCACAAATGCAATTACAAAATCTGGGCTGGCAGCAAGGCCACTCCAATATTCCTTAGTAGCAAGGGCATCAATATGTCCTTTCATCGCTTTCACGTGAGCCGCTAAAAGCTCTGAGCGACGTTTTGCTTCATCCCCCTCGGCCAGTTCCGAGATTGCTGAAGCCTCCTGGTAGGAATTGAATGGGACCTTGGAATCAATTGCTAAAGATTTTCCGCCTGGCAAGGTGATGACCAAATCCGCTCTTCCCGAACCAGCGTTGGTTGAAAAGCTAGCCTGCTCTTCGAAATCGGCATGCTTTATCAAACCAGCAAGTTCAA
>JBJTOG010000036.1:0-43177 GCA_046074425.1 Actinomycetota bacterium | reverse complement strand
CTGGTAACCCACACAGTTGCCATCGGGCCCATCTTTAACCACTCAAATAAATTGCCAACCCCTCAAGATCGGGATCCATTGGATGAAAATCCGATTCGATGTTTTGACGAAGCCTCTGCAAAACTGATGATTTCCGAAATTGATGATGCCCATAAAAATGGGGACACCCTCGGTGGAGTAGTTGAAACCTTGGTTTATGGCCTACCTCCTGGAATTGGATCTTATGTGCACTGGGACCGCAGGCTCGATTCTCGGCTAGCAGCAGCGCTTATGGGAATTCAAGCCATAAAAGGGGTTGAAATAGGTGATGGCTTTGAAACCGCAAAGAGGCGAGGATCGCTCGCCCACGATGAAATTGAGCGCGATGAAAATGGTGTCGTTCGACGATTGAGTGGTCGGGCTGGGGGAATCGAAGGCGGCATGTCAACAGGCGAGATTCTTAGAGTGCGCGCGGCCATGAAACCAATATCAACAGTTCCAAAGGCGTTGGCAACAATCGACGTTCAAACAGGCGAATCAGCTAAAGCACATCATCAAAGATCTGATGTTTGCGCCGTTCCAGCCGCGGGTATCGTTGCTGAAGCAATGGTTTCGCTCGTTGTTGCCGACGCCATGCTCGAAAAATTTGGCGGTGACTCGGTTTCCGAGACAAAACGTAATCTGCAGTCCTACCTGAACTCAATTCCCGAAGTGCTCAGATCTTTCAACGACTAATGAAATCTCCTATTGTGCTCATTGGTCCCATGGGTGTTGGCAAGACGACAATTGGCAAGAAGTTGGCCAAGGCCTTAGACCTGAATTTTGTTGATACGGACGCCATAATCACCAAAAGAGATGGATCAATTCCAAAGATTTTTGAGACGCAGGGTGAAGATTTTTTTCGAGTCAGGGAGAGTGAAGCATTGAAGCTCGCTCTCACTGAAGGGGGAGTCGTGGCAACCGGCGGAGGAATTATCCTCAGACAAGAAAACCGTGAAGAGCTCAAGAATGCATTTGTAATTTATCTCGAAACCGACGGCAGACATATCGCAGCGCGCTTGGTAGCCGGTAAGCGCCCTTTAATTAAAAACGGAGCCGAAGATTGGAAGCGTATTTACGAGCAACGTAAGCCATTGTATGAATCAAGCTGCGACTTGAAAATTTCCACCAATGGAAAGACCCTTTCGAAGGTTGTCGCAGAGATTGTGGAGATAAGAAATGGTTGAGTTATCCAGGATCGATGTTTCAGCCGATAAACCTTACCCAGTAATTATTGGTAGAGGTTTGATTGACCTAGTCCCGGATTTTTTAGTGGGTGCCAAGAAGGTTTTGATAATCCACCCAATTGCACTAACGGTAAGCGCGGAGGCGCTGAGGGATTCACTAGTCGAACGCGGCTTCGAAGCAATACTTGCCGGAGTTCCAGATAGCGAAGAAGCTAAAAGAATTGAAGTAGCTGCCTTCTGCTGGGGCATTCTTGGAAAAGCTGAATTTTCCAGAACAGATTTCATAATTGGTTTCGGCGGTGGCACGGCAACCGATCTTGCCGGTTATGTTGCCGCCTGCTGGCTGCGTGGAGTGGGAATTATTCAAATACCCACGACCCTGCTTGGCATGGTGGATGCGGCGGTCGGAGGTAAAACCGGGGTCAATACTGCTGAAGGTAAAAACCTTGTCGGTGCTTTCCATTCACCAGTTGCAGTGATTGCCGATTTGGATACTTTAGAGTCGTTGCCAAAAAATGATTTAGTTGCGGGTTTTGCAGAAGTCGTTAAGTGCGGATTTATTCGAGACACTCAAATTTTGGATCTAATCGAGCAGGATTTTGTTTCCGCAATCAACACGAAATCAGATTCTTTTGTTGATTTGGTAAGGCGTGCAATTGAAGTTAAAGCGAAAATTGTTGGTGCAGATTTCAGAGAGTCGGGAGAGCGAGAACTCCTAAATTATGGTCACACCTTAGGCCACGCCATTGAACTAGCTGAGCGGTATAAATGGCGTCACGGTGCCGCGATTTCCATTGGGATGGTTTTCGTAGCCGAATTGGCTCGCATCAACGGCAGGCTTTCCATGGAAGCGGTTGAGCGCCATCGGAACATTCTCACAATGCTTGGTCTGCCAATCAGCTACCCAGCTAGTAAGTGGCCCGTTTTGCTTGCAAACATGCAAATCGATAAAAAAGCTAGAGCCGGGTCTCTAAGGTTTGTTGTCTTGGATGAAATTGGAAAGCCAACGATTATGCAAGCCCCAACCGATGAAATGCTATTTGCGGCCTTCGGTGAGATTGCGAGCTAGGCTTTCCTCATGAAGAAGGTCCTGATCCTCAATGGTCCCAACTTGGGCCGCCTTGGCTCAAGAGAGCCTGAGATCTATGGTTCTGCTACTCATGCTGATCTGGAAGCCCAGCTGGATAAACTTGCTGCGGAATTGGGTGTTGATATTGAACTTCGCCAGAGTGATTCCGAAGCTGAGCTAATCGGTTGGGTCCACGAGGCAACCGATAAAAAGATTCCAGTAGTGATCAATCCAGCCGCCTTCACCCATTACTCTTATGCGCTGGCGGATGCTTGTAAAGGTCACACCTCAGCAGGAAATCAATTGATTGAGGTTCATATTTCTAATCCACACGCCAGAGAGGATTTTAGGCAAAACAGCGTTATATCTGCCGCTGCCAGCGGGGTCATAGCTGGATTTGGCTTTGACTCATACCTGCTTGCACTTCGGCAACTTAGTTGATCACCCGCTAGAATCAGAAGTCGATCCCACCAACCAATAGAAATCGAGTAAGCACGACCATGGCAACATCAAATGACTTGAAAAACGGCCTTGTATTAAACATTGAAGGTCAACTTTGGACCGTTATTGAATTCCAGCACGTCAAGCCAGGAAAAGGTCCGGCATTCGTTCGAAGCAAATTGAAAAATGTGCTCAGTGGAAAAGTAGTTGAAAGAACCTTCAACGCAGGTGTAAAGGTCGAGACCGCCAATGTTGACAAGCGAGAAATGAATTATCTCTATAACGATGGTTCAGGCTATGTATTCATGGATAACCAAACCTATGACCAGATGACCTTGTCTGATGAGGTTGTCTCTGACGCCAAAGATTACCTCCTTGAAAATCAGGAGGCAATCGTTGCTGTTTATGAAGGAAATCCAATATACGTCGAACTACCAGCCTCGGTTGTGCTGGAGATCACCTATACAGAACCTGGACTCCAAGGCGATCGCTCAAGCGGTGGAACCAAACCAGCAACTGTTGAAACAGGATTACAAATTCAGGTTCCCCTGTTTATAGAGCAGAACACCAAAGTACGAGTTGACACCCGAACCGGTGAATACCTCGGACGAGTCACCGACTAGCGGTGAGTTCTAGAACAAAGTCCCGAAAGATGGCATTGGATGCTATCTTCGCGGCTGATTTGCGGAAGCAGAACCCAATTGACCTACTATCGGTCGCAGCGAAAGCCCAAGAAGACAGACAAAATCAGGATCAAATTGTTGGCTACGCCGAAGAGATTGTAAACGGAATCACCGAACACCATGCCGAGATTGATGATCGGATATCTGCAAATTCACATAAGTGGAACCTCGAAAGAATGCCCGCGGTTGATAGAGCAATACTGCGGGTGGGCGTCTGGGAATTGCTTTTCAATGATGAAATTCCTGACCAAGTTGCGATTTCCGAAGCCGTGGAACTAGCGAAAGAGTACTCAACCGAAGATTCGGGAGTATTCGTTAATGGCTTGCTCTCAGCGATTTCAAACACAAAGAAGGCAATCTAATAAATTACTGCTAGCATCTAGTGAGCAACATCCTTTAATGACCGTCCTGTGAGGCGGAGAAGGAGGTGGGCGTGTCACAACGCACCGTCTTAAGCGCCGATGACCTCTCTCGGGCTATTACTCGTATTTCCCACGAAATTACCGAATCCAATCATGGCTCCGAGAACCTTGTGCTACTTGGCATTCCAACCCGAGGCGTCCACATAGCGGAGAGAATTGCAGCTGTGATATCGAGCGCTTATCCGGGCAGCAAATTGGAAGTCGGCTCCATCGACGTGACTCTTTACCGGGATGACCTCGCAGATCAGCCAACCAGGCCGCTTGGAAGAACCAGTATCCCTGCCTCAGGTATAGCTGGGCAAACAGTTGTATTGGTAGATGATGTGCTTTACAGCGGACGTACCGTTCGAAGCGCTCTTGATGCCCTAAACGACCACGGTCGGCCCAAAGCCGTGAGACTTGCGGTTTTAGTTGACCGAGGACATCGAGAACTACCGATTCGAGCAGACTTTGTTGGAAAGAACCTCCCAACTGCCACCGAGGAAAGAATAAGCGTTCGCTTGGTTGAAACCGATGGCACTGACGAGGTGGTGATCTCATCTTGAAGCATCTTCTTTCAGCAAGCGATCTATCTTTAGATGAAACAATTTCTCTTTTAGATTTGGCTCACGAGATGTCTGAAGTCAATAGTCGAGAAATAAAGAAATTGCCAACGCTTCGCGGCAAAACAATCGTCAATCTGTTCTTTGAGGACTCTACCCGCACCAAAATCTCATTTGAGCTTGCCGCTAAACGGCTATCTGCAGATGTAATTAATTTTGCTGCAAAAGGCTCTTCTGTCTCCAAAGGTGAATCTCTTAAGGACACAGCGCAAACCCTTGAGGCCATGGGAGCAGATGCAATAGTAATCCGACACTCGGCTTCTGGTTCGGCTCACAGATTGGCTCACACCGATTGGGTTCATTCGGCGATAGTAAATGCCGGAGACGGAACACATGAACATCCAACCCAAGCGCTATTAGATGCCATGACCATTAGAGAATCCTTTCACCAGGAACCAAGGGGCAAGGATCTTGCTGGGCTTCGAGTCCTGATTGTTGGCGACATTGCTCACTCTCGAGTAGCAAGATCAAACATCGCCCTACTAAAAACCCTCGGTGCCGAGGTTCACATCTGTGGACCTTCCACACTTATTCCCCGCTCGTTAGTGACTCCTGAGCGAGTGCACTATTCCCTTGATTCAGCTCTCGAAACTGTCCAGCCACAAGTTGTCATGATGCTTAGAGTTCAGCTTGAGCGAATGAATGCATCTTTTTTCCCAACCGAACGCGAATATTCACGAATCTGGGGAATGAATAAATCTCGAATCGAAAGAATCGCCAAGGACTCCATTTTGCTACATCCTGGTCCAATGAATAGAGGTTTGGAAATAGATGCCGCAAGTGCGGATAGCGATCATTCGAGAGTTTTGAGACAGGTTCAAAACGGAGTTTCCGTTCGAATGGCAGTTCTTTATTCCCTGCTTTCAGGTGAGAGGTGAAGATGACAAAAAACATAACGCTCATTGGGCTAACCGATACTGCAGGTAACAAAATTGCAGTCAACATCCTCAACGGAATGATTTCAGCTGAACCAGATCCGAAAGCCGAAATCGTTGATTGTGAAGGGCTTGTTGTTTTACCCGGCCTGGTAGATCTCCATACACACCTCAGAGAACCAGGTTTTGAACAAAGTGAAACTGTGCTAACTGGCTCAATGGCGGCGGCTTGCGGAGGGTATACGGCAATTCATGCCATGGCCAACACCTTCCCGGTTGCAGACAGTGCTGGTGTGGTTGAGCAAATCAAGCGCCTAGGTGATGATGCTGGATATTGTGAGGTCCAGCCAATTGGAGCAGTCACAGTTGGGCTTAGAGGTGAACAACTTGCAGAGCTTGGCGCAATGGCAAACTCTAGGGCTCAAGTAAGAATTTTTAGCGACGATGGAAACTGCGTGCACGATCCAGCCCTAATGAGGCGGGCTCTTGAATACGTTAGGGCATTCAATGGAGTAATAGCGCAGCATGCCCAGGAGCCAAAATTGACAGTCAATGCCCAAATGAATGAAGGAAAGTTATCTTCTGCTCTTGGCCTTGCTGGCTGGCCTAGTGTTGCCGAAGAAGCAATCATCGCGAGAGACATTATGTTGGCTGCTCATACAGGGTCTAGATTGCACATCTGCCACCTCTCAACGGCAGGATCTGTTGAGTTAGTCAGATCGGCAAAGGCAAAAGGAGTTGCTGTGACTGCGGAAGTCACTCCTCATCACCTTGTCCTAACTGAGCAAATGGCTGAAAATTACGATCCGATTTACAAGGTAAATCCTCCACTAAGAACTTTGGAGGACACTATGGCACTCAGGGCGGGATTGATCGATGGAACCATCGATGTTATTGCTACTGACCATGCTCCACACCCTAAGGAATCAAAAGACACCGAATGGGCTGCGGCGGCTTTCGGAATGGTAGGGCTTGAAGCCGCATATGCTGTAGCTCAGGAAGTGCTCATAGATTCAGGAGCCAGTGATTTCACAAGGCTCGCTGAAGTCACATCCATTAGTCCTGCCCAAATTAGTGGGCTATCCAATCAAGGCAACTACCTCAAAATTGGATCGATTGCGAATTTAGCGATAGTTGACCCCAATCAAGTTTGGACTGCACAGGCCGAGACTCACAGCCTTAGCACTAATAACCCCTACCAGGGCAGAACCATGCATGGACGGGTGAGGCACACTATCTTCAGCGGTGAATTTACCTATCGAGATTTCCAAATACAGAAGAAAGTGATTCGATAATGCAGACCTATCAGGTTGGACTAATTGCTTTAGGCCTAGCGGCTATAGGTATATTTTTCGCGTACTTTTCCTGGAAAAAGGCCAGAAGTAATCAGGAGAAGTCTTTGAATGAGCCTCACTGGATTGAAACTGAGAACAGTTCTGGAGTTGAAGGCTTCTATGTAGCTACAACCTTTGCAGGTGAACCGCTTAATCGAGTTTCTGCATATGGTCTTGGGGCTCGAGGTCGAGTTGGAATTTCCTTGGAAACCGAAGGATTGGAGTTGCATCGCGTTGGAGAGCGAAGTTTCCAAATTTCATGGGCATCAATCAAGGGTTTGGATACAAATTCGGCGGTAATAGATAGGGCTGTTGAACGTGATGGGTTGGTTTCAGTTTCATGGACACTGGGGCAGAGTGTCCTCGAAACCCACCTTCGAATCGTCAATGGTGAAGCTCGCAAGAACTTGCTTAATGAACTAAGCGAAAAGGTGCTCTAAATGAGAAAAGCAAAGTTGGTCCTTGAAGACGGCCAAATTTTCGAAGGTACGAGCTATGGATCGGACGGTGAAACTTTTGGTGAAATAGTTTTTGCTACCGGTATGACTG
This sequence comes from Actinomycetota bacterium, assembly GCA_046074425.1. Lineage (GTDB taxonomy): Bacteria > Actinomycetota > Actinomycetes > Actinomycetales > Microbacteriaceae > Rhodoluna. The sequence continues at coordinate 35,997 of JBJTOG010000036.1, read as the reverse complement.
GTTACCAAGAAACCCTCACTGATCCTTCCTACGCTGGTCAAATTGTGGTCCAAACTGCTCCACACATCGGCAATACAGGAGTAAATGCACGTGATGAGGAGTCAGCTCAGATCTGGGTTTCGGGCTATGTGGTTAAGGAGCCATCGAGAGTGGTATCTAATTTCCGAGCCGAAAAATCCCTCGATGAGAATCTAACTGAACAAGGGATAGTCGGAATCAGCGGAATAGACACCAGGGCCCTCACCCGCCACATTCGATCTCTTGGAGCTATGCGGGCTGGAATATTTTCAGGCCCGGCTGCCGCCGAGAAGATAGAGACCCTTCTTAAAAAAGTCCGCAATACACCTGAAATGGTCGGGCTGTCGCTGTCCGCGAAAGTATCAACACCTAAAGCGTATTTCTCCCCGCAACAGGGGACTCTGGTTGGAAAAGTGGCAATTTTGGATTTGGGAATTAAGAAATCCACTATTGAGAACATGAATCAACGCGGCCTGGCCGTTGAAGTGTTACCAGCGCAATCATCCATCGAAGAAGTTTTGGTAACTGCTCCCGATGCGGTATTTTTCTCGAACGGGCCAGGCGATCCTAAAGCTTCAGCCGCTCAGGTTGCTTTGCTTAGGGAAGTTCTAAGTAGGCGAATTCCTTTCTTTGGAATCTGCTTCGGGAATCAACTTCTTGGAAGGGCTCTCGGATTTGAAACATACAAGCTTCCCTTTGGGCACCGGGGAATTAATCAACCAATTTTGGATCGAAAAACTGGCCGGGTTGAGGTGACTGCTCACAACCATGGATTTGCAGTTGCGGTCGATGATGCGGGGAGCGGTGGAGAAATTGATTCACCAGCTGGTTTTGGCAAGGTGCGAGTTTCCCACGTGAATCTGAATGATAACTGCGTGGAAGGACTGGAATGTTTAGAGATACCGGCTTTCTCGGTTCAGTATCACCCAGAGGCTGCTGCTGGCCCGCATGATTCTGGATACCTGTTTGATCGACTGGTTGAAATGATTACTTCCAACCGAAAGGCGAACTAGTGCCACTACGTCAAGACATACGAAGCGTTTTAGTGATTGGTTCTGGGCCAATCGTTATTGGTCAAGCCTGCGAGTTTGACTACTCCGGAACTCAAGCCTGCCGGGTCCTGCGGGCAGAAGGAATAAGAGTAATTCTGGTCAACTCAAACCCAGCAACCATCATGACTGATCCTGATTTTGCAGACGCAACATACGTTGAGCCAATCACAGCGCAAGTTATCGAATCAATTATTCAAAAGGAGAAGCCAGATGCAATCCTCCCAACCTTGGGTGGACAAACGGCCCTCAATGCGGCTATGGAGCTCCATGAACTTGGTGTTTTGGATAAGTATCAGGTTGAACTTATCGGCGCCAATGTTGCGGCGATCAAGGCAGGCGAGGATAGGCAGTCCTTCAAGCAACTGGTTTTGGATTCAGGGGCTGATGTTGCGAAATCAGTAATAGCCCACAACATCGATGACGTTCTTGTTGGCGCAAAGCAGCTTGGTTACCCTTTGGTAGTTCGACCTTCGTTCACGATGGGGGGATTAGGGTCAGGCTTCGCTTATAACGAAGAGGAGCTGATTCGGATAGCAACGGCTGGATTGCAAGCCTCTCCAACCACCGAAGTTCTGCTCGAAGAGAGCATTCTGGGTTGGAAAGAGTACGAACTTGAATTGATGAGGGACAAAAACGACAATGCAGTTGTGGTCTGTTCAATCGAAAACGTCGACCCAGTAGGTGTGCACACCGGGGACTCGATTACGGTTGCCCCCGCCCTAACTCTCACGGACCGGGAATATCAAAACCTTAGGGACATTTCAATAGACATAATTCGGGCTGTCGGAGTTGATACTGGCGGTTGCAACATTCAATTCGCGGTGAATCCAGACAATGGGAGAGTCATTGTTATTGAAATGAACCCCAGGGTTTCCAGATCATCAGCCTTAGCATCCAAAGCAACTGGTTTTCCTATCGCGAAAATTGCCGCAAAACTTGCAGTCGGATACACACTTGACGAAATTCCAAATGACATTACCAAGGTGACACCGGCTAGCTTTGAGCCAACTTTGGATTACGTTGTGGTTAAAGTTCCTAGATTTGCCTTTGAGAAATTCCCGGCAGCGGATCAAACTCTCACCACAACCATGAAATCTGTTGGTGAAGCTATGGCGATTGGCAGAACTTACTCCCAGGCTTTGCAGAAAGCTCTCCGTTCACTTGAAAAACGCGGCTCTTCTTTTCATTGGCGAAATACAGAACAGAGTGTGAGCGATCTTCTGAATCTAAGTAAAAAACCTACCGATGGGCGCATTGTGACCTTACAGCAGGCGCTTTGGAAAGGTGCCACAATCGAGCAGGCTTTTGACGCTACGAAAATTGACCCTTGGTTTATTGACCAAATCGTCCTGATCAACGAAGTTGCCAAGGAAATAATTGATTCACCCGAATTGGGTGAGGATGTTTTGAGGTACGCAAAGAATCACGGTTTTAGCGATGCACAAATTGCAGAATTGCGAGGTTTATCCGAGGAAGAGGTCCGTACTCTTCGCCATTCAATCAACTTAAGGCCTGTGTATAAAACGGTTGATACTTGTGCTGGGGAGTTCCCTGCCTTGACTCCTTATCACTACTCAAGCTATGAGCAAGAGACTGAAGTGATTCCTTCTGATCACAAGAAAGTCATAATTTTAGGTTCCGGCCCCAACCGAATCGGACAGGGTGTCGAATTTGACTACTCCTGCGTTCATGCATCATTTGCCCTGAGTGAAGCGGGCTATGAAACAGTGATGATCAACTGCAACCCCGAGACAGTTTCAACCGACTATGACACTTCGGATCGGCTTTACTTCGAACCTCTCACCCTGGAGGATGTTTTGGAAGTTATCCATGCCGAATCCACTTCGGGTGAAATAGTTGGCGTTGTTGTTCAACTAGGGGGTCAAACCGCACTTGGCTTAGCCCAGGGCCTGAGCGCCGCTGGCATTCCAATTCTCGGTACCACTCCTGACGCCATCGATTTAGCTGAAGAACGAGGTTCCTTTTCTAGAATTCTCAACGAGGCTGGTCTGATCTCCCCGGCAAATGGAATCGCTACAAATCTTCTAGAGGCTCAGGCCGTAGCCGACCGCATTGGATTCCCAGTTTTGGTTCGCCCGTCCTTCGTGCTCGGAGGACGAGGGATGGAGATTGTTTACGAACCTGAAGCTATGGTCGACTATTTTGAGAGAATCAAGGATCAAGCAATAGTTGGTCCAAACCACCCTCTCTTAGTAGACAGGTTTTTGGATGATGCAATTGAGATTGACATCGATGCGCTATTCGATGGAGAAAAGCTCTACGTTGGTGGCGTTATGGAGCACATCGAAGAGGCTGGGATTCACTCTGGAGATTCCAGCTGCACCCTTCCTCCGATAACTCTTAGTGAGTCTCAAATCGAGCGAGTGAGGATTGCAACCGAAAAGATCGCACGTGGCCTTGGGGTGCGTGGCCTACTGAATGTTCAATTCGCCCTGGCCGCTGATGTCCTATACGTGCTAGAGGCGAATCCCCGAGCATCAAGAACCGTACCATTTGTTTCTAAAGCCCTAGGTATTACCCTTGCCAAGGCAGCTGCCTTGGTGATGGTTGGCTGGAGTATAGATAGCCTGATTGCACAGGGGCATCTGCCCGAAAAGGACGGAACCTACATTCCAGCGGGTTCACCGATAGCCGTGAAAGAGGCAGTCCTTCCCTTCAAGCGATTTGCAACCACAGACGGTAGATATGTTGACTCATTGCTGGGTCCAGAGATGCGTTCCACCGGTGAGGTGATGGGAATTGATGTTGATTTTCCAAAAGCTTTCGCTAAGTCACAAGCTGCTGCAGGTAGTTCATTACCAACCAAGGGACGAATATTCATCTCGGTTGCCGATCGCGACAAGCCCCAAATGTTGCTTCCAGTTAGAAGACTCGAGCAACTCGGGTATGAAATTCTTGCAACCAGCGGCACAGCTCAAATACTCAAGCGCCACGGCATAAACGCTCTTGAGGTTCGAAAACACTCCCAGGGAACCAAACTTGGCGATCCAACAATCGTTGAACTAATTACTGCTGGAGAGGTGGATGTTGTTGTGAACACCCCCACCGGAAGCGCCGCACGAAAGGATGGTTATGAAATTAGAGCCGCGACCACAGCCGCCGATAAACCCATCTTCACAACGCTCGCACAACTGAGTTCTGCGATTGGATCATTCGAGGCGGTAATCGACGGTCCTTTCCATGTCAAATCTTTACAAGAGCATGCAAATGATCGGAAGGCTGCCCTTGATGCCTAATTTTGGCCAGCGGCTCAGGGGAGCCTTCGATAGATATGGGCATCTCTGCGTAGGCATCGATCCAACTCCTGACCAGTTGGCGAATTGGGGACTGGAATTTAGTGCAAAAGGTGCGGGTGATTTTGCATATCGCATTATCGATGCTGCCCAAGATTGCATCGGCATAATCAAACCGCAGGTGGCTTTCTTCGAACAGTTTGGTTCTAAAGGATTTCAGGTGCTTGAGGCTATCTTGGAAAGAGCTTCAGAAAGTGAACTTCTAGTTATAGCCGACGCAAAACGTGGCGACATTGGTTCCACAATGAATGGCTACTCGGCAGCCTGGCTATCCAAAGACGCTGTGTTTCAAGCCGATGCCCTAACAATTTCGCCTTTTCTTGGTCCAGAATCGCTCAACGAAGTAGTTTCTATTGCAAATCAATCTGGACGTGGGATATTTTTGCTTGCTGCTACCTCAAATCCGGAGGCAAAAACTTTACAAATGTCAACGAATTCTGGATTGACTGTTGCTCGTCAAATCTGTGATTATGCAGCAAAGAACAACGCTGCGGATTTGGGCTCAATAGGTGTAGTTATTGGAGCTAACGTTAGGGTAGAAGATTTCGGGATTGCAGAAGAAAATCTAAAATCAACACCAATTTTGGCACCAGGCTTTGGCTTTCAAGGTGCCGAACTACAATCGGTAGTTTCAACTTTTGGGTCAAACTCTCAAAACGTCATCTGTAATGTTTCGCGATCCATTACCAGCTACTCTAAAGATTCAATTGTTTCGAGGATTGAGAATGCAAAGCTGGAGCTCGTGGAAGGAATGACCAAGTGACGGGGAAACTAGTTGTTCTAGCTGGACCATCTGCGGTTGGGAAGGGAACAGTTGCCTCCTACATTCATTCACATTTCCCGAATTTCCACCTTTCAGTCTCAGCAACCACGCGAGAACCTCGACCAGGAGAGCAAGATGGCATTTCTTACATCTTTGTAGATCGAACCGAATTTGAAGAAATGATCCAAAAGGGCGAATTGCTGGAGTGGGCCGAAGTTCATGGGTCGAATTTATACGGAACACCCAAAGCACCCGTCCAAAAGGCCCTAGAAATGGGATTCAACGTGCTTTTGGAGATTGATGTGCAGGGTGCAATGCAAGTCAGAGAGACAGCGCCAGAATCGATTCTTATCTTCATAAAGCCCCCAAGTTTCGAGGCTCTTGCAGAGCGAATGGATGCCAGGGGGACAGAATCCCCAAAGGATAAGGCAATTCGAATGGAAACCGCCAAGTCAGAGCTCGCAAGAGTGGGGGAATTTGATTTCACAGTCACAAATGATGATGTAGAGCGATGTGCCCAAGAGGTCGTAGAATTGACTAAAGCCAACTAAGCACAGGAAAGTTCGTTATGTCTGAAAAACTCGAGGGTATCGTTTCACCGTCCATTGACAAGCTGATGGATAAAGTGGATTCCAAATATGAACTCGTAATGTTTGCTGCAAAGCGCGCTCGTCAGATCAACGACTATTACTCTGCACTTCATGAGGGTTCCCTTTTTGACAATGTTGGACCACTGGTAGATGTCACCATTGACGAGAAGCCGCTCACTATCGCCCTGCACGAGATTGATCAGGGGCTGCTTTCTAAGCGCAACCTCGACTAGTCGGTAGACAAATTGGCAAAGGTCGTTCTCGGTATCACCGGGGGAGTTTCGGCCTACAAGAGCGCCTCTCTAATTAGATTATTTAGCGAAGCCGGCCATGCCGTAAAAGTTGTTGCAACTACCAATGCCCTGAAGTTCATAGGGAAGGCCACTTTAGAGGCGCTTTCACACAACACAGTTGAACTCATCGATCCCGATTTATTTACCGATGTTGACACAGTAAAACATGTTGAGCTAGGTCAACAGGCGGACCTTCTAGTAATTTCTCCCGGAACGGCATCTTTTATAGCAAAGGTAGCTTCTGGCATCGCCGATGATCTTCTTACAACCACCTTTCTTGCAACAACTGCCCCTGTTCTCATTGCCCCGGCTATGCATACTGAAATGTGGAACAACCCTGCAACCCAAGAAAACATTAGGACCTTGCAAACTAGAGGCGTTCATTTCATTGGACCAGCAAGCGGTCGCCTTACTGGTAAAGACAGTGGACCTGGACGCCTCAGTGAACCAAATGAAATCTTCGAAGCTGCTCTCGAACTTCTCTCACCGCCGTTATTGAAGGGAGTGCGGGTTTTGGTCACCGCAGGCGGAACCAGAGAGAAGATCGATGATGCTCGCTTCATAGGGAATTACTCATCTGGTAAGCAAGGTCAAGCGTTCGCCTTGGTCGCTAAGCGAATGGGTGCAAATGTCACTCTCATTAGTTCAAATTTTGATGCTCGCCCAGATTCGGCGCAAATAATTATTCGGGCCGATAGCGCGCTTGAACTACAGAAGGAACTACTAACTCTTCTTTCCGACACTGATCTATTAGTTATGGCAGCTGCCGTAGCTGATTTTCGCCCCAAAGAGCCAATTGAAGGCAAGCTCGATAGAGCAAAGACTGAAAATCCGACAATAGAGCTAGTTTCAAATCCCGACATTCTTAAATCTGCAATTAATCAGGCAAAAAATATAAAGCAAAACCTGGTTTCAGTAGGTTTTGCAGCGGAATCCAGCCCAGATCTGCAAGGTGTTGCCACTAAGAAATGGCAGGCCAAAGGCTGCGATTTCCTGGTAGCCAACGATATTTCGAGCGGCAAAGTTTTCGGTTCCGAAAATAACTCGGTGCTACTGCTAGGTCAAGACGTCGAAATAGCCATTTCTGGGACCAAAAATGAGATTGCTGCACATGTCCTAACTGAAGTCGCAAATAGACTAGGGAAGCTATGAGCAAACTAAGGCATTTCACGTCAGAGTCCGTGACCGAAGGTCACCCAGATAAAGTTTGTGATCAGATTTCTGATGCCATTCTGGACGCAATGCTCACCGAAGATCCACTGGCTCGAGTAGCGGTTGAGACGATGGACACTACTGGTTTGGTGCATGTTGCGGGCGAGGTCTCAACAAGCGGCTACGTTGAAATTCCATCGATCGTAAGAGCCAAAATTCTGGAAATTGGTTATGACTCTTCAAAAATTGGGTTTGACGGCAGAAGCTGTGGGGTATCGGTATCAATTGGGCAACAATCCCAAGACATAGCATCTGGTATTGAAAGCGGGGTAGAAGCAAGAACCCTCGGTAGTTCAGATCCGCTTGAGACACAAGGGGCGGGCGACCAGGGAATCATGTTTGGATACGCCAGCAATGAAACCAAAAATTTCATGCCCACCGCAATTGACCTTTCTCACAAGCTTGCTGCGCAACTCGCAAAGGTGCGAAAGGAGGGAACGGTTAGTTTTCTGCGGCCAGATGGTAAGACTCAAGTAACGATTGGTTATGAAGGACAAGTTCCCAAAACCATTGAAGCCATTGTCGTTTCCACGCAGCACGATGAGAGTGCTACTCAAATAGACATTGAACAGGCTGTCATGTCGGAAGTTGTAAAACCGATTTTGATGGAGTCAGGGCTCGATTTCAGTTCTGCAAAATACTTCATAAACCCAACCGGAAGATTCGTAATAGGTGGACCCCAGGGAGATGCCGGACTAACTGGCCGAAAAATAATTGTTGACACCTACGGTGGCTACGCAAGGCATGGTGGCGGAGCCTTCAGCGGTAAGGATCCGAGCAAGGTGGATCGCTCAGCCGCTTACGCCATGCGGTGGGTTGCTAAGAATTTAGTGGCATCGGGAGCGGCTGATCGCGCCGAGGTTCAAGTGGCCTATGCAATCGGTGTCGCTAATCCAATTGGCGTCTACGTTGAAACTTTCGGAACCGAAAAAACTGATCCTGACCGCATTGAAAAAGCAATCAGGGAAGTATTTGATTTACGTCCTAAAGCAATTATTGGCAGCTTGGATCTACTCAGACCGATATATGCCGGAACCGCTAGCTACGGGCACTTTGGTCGAGAATTGCCCGAATTTAGCTGGGAGAAACTTGACCGGGTTGAGGAACTACGTTCAATCTTGAAGCTCTGATGTCGAAAGTTGCCAGCGTAGTTTTTCTCTCGCCACTTCCTCAGCTCGATAGAGAATTTGACTACGAAATTCCTATTCAACTTAATGAACAGATTACATTCGGTTCCCGGGTCTTAGTGAATTTCGGTCGTTCAAAAAAGCCCATTGAGGCAATAGTCGTTGGAATAAAGAATGAATCTGATTTTTCTGGGAAGCTCTCAGCTATTGAGGCTATTGTGACAACTGAATCAGTTATCTCTGTGGAAATCCTAAACACTGCCCGCGAAATCGCTTCCAGAAACGTTTCAACGCTTGGAGAAATTCTCAAATTTTTCATCCATCCACACATGCCACGCTCGTATTCCAACACCATTTCTGACCTAGCACCTTCCCTCCCAAACACTGCCGCTTTAGATCTAAAGGGTCTGCTCGCTCGCCCAATCCCAGAGATATCAACTGGCGGAACAAGGGGGTTTTTTCTGGCGCCGCCAAAGGAAGTGACAATTGGAGATGAGGCCGTGCCGAGTTGGCTAGCGCTTTACGTTCAATTAGCTAGAGAGGCAATTGCTAGAGGCAAATCCGCCATCATCGCAGTGCCAGATTTTAGGGATCTTTCAGTTTTGCGGAAGCATCTGTCATCACAGGGCTTACAGGATTGGGTTAGTGACTTATCAACCGACCAAGCTAAATCAAAGTCATACTCTCAGTGGTTAAAGGCTCTGAGGAGCGATGCGATTATTGCAATTGGGACCAGGTCCGCGATGTTCGCCCCGGTGAAAAATCTAGGCCTGATTTTGGTCTGGGATGAATCTGACGATAGTTTTACGGATCAAGCTTCGCCTTACCTAAGGGCCTTGGATGTCGCTTTAATTCGACAAAACGTATCGGGTGCTTCGCTTATCTTCTCCTCCCATTGCGTATCAACTGAAATTTTTCGCTTACTTGATATTGGCTACTTAGAAAATTTATCCGTAAATTTTCCAACTCCTCGAATATCACTTTCGGAACCAGGATTTCGAATCGATTCGCCAGCTTTCAAGGCAATCAAGGAAGGCTTGTTGGAGGGGAGTGTGCTTGTTCAAGTTGCATCCCCTGGGGAATCAGTCTGGCTTAGCTGTAAGGAATGCGACGCTAGGGCTTGTTGCGCAAAATGCTCTGGTCCACTCTTCACCGACAGCAACTCCAAATTAAGATGTCGTTGGTGCAATGGTTACTCATTGGACTACGTTTGTGGCTGTGGGTCTAACCAGCTCACTTCAGGACGGGCTGGTTCATCCAGAACTGCAACTGAGCTAGGCAAAGCGTTTCCTGGAGTTCGCGTCATTGAATCCACCTACGAGACCAAAACACTGACTGTCAAGAATAAAAACACCTTAGTCGTTGCGACAGCGGGTGCCGAGCCCTCTGTCTCAGGGGGATATCAAACAGTAGTCATTTTAGATGCGCAGGTTCTGCTCTCTAGGCAATCTCTCTTCGCGGAAGAGGACGCCGTTCGAAAGTGGTCTAATGCCTTCGCGAAGATTTCTCCTAAAGGTAGGGGATTATTGGTTGGTATAAGTGGTTCTTTAGCGCAAAACATCTCGCTTTGGGCTCAAATGGAGATTGCCGCTAACCAATATCAGTCGCGTCAACAATTGTCGTTGCCGCCAGCGGCTAAATTGGGAAGCATTAGCGCCGAGCAAGCAATTGTTGAGAGGTTCAAGGAACTTCTTGAAAAAACCGAAGATGTCCAGATAGTTGGGATTGCGCCGAGGGATAGCGCATGGAGGCTACTATTCCGGTATACATATTCAGCAAGACAAGGAATCGTTAAAATTCTCAAAGCCGAGCTTGCCCTTTTTGGGAAGACATCAGTCAGCAGTGCCACAGGAAAGACTTCAAGAGCTGTTCGCGTCAAGATGTCTGAAATAATCTAGTCTGGGAGCTCTTTTGAAGATTATTTTTGCTGGATCACCAAACAATGCGGCTAGTGCGCTGAGAATTCTAGCCACCTCGGGTTTTGACATAGTCGGTGTTCTAACTAGAACAGACTCTGTTCAGGGCCGCAAGAAATCCATAGAGCAGACAGCCGTGGCAAAAGTGGCTACTGAGCTCGGAGTGGCGCTTTTCAAAACCAATCGAATTGATGACCAGGCGAGGGACTGGATACGCAATCTGAAACCTGATCTTGGGATTGTGGTGGCTTACGGCTGCATACTTCGAAATGATGACCTCGAAATTCCACCTTACGGCTGGATAAATCTGCACTACTCACTACTTCCTGATTTTCCTGGCCCAGCGCCCGTTCAACATGCCATCTTGAGTGGTAGGAGTGAAACTGGAGTTACGGTATTTCGACTTGACGAGGGGGTGGACACCGGTGACATTATTTCTGCAAAACGCACCGAAATTTTCCCTGGAGAAACCTCCGGTGATCTCCTTGAGCGACTTAGCGCAATAGGAAATCAACTGCTTGTTGAAACTATCAGTGATTTCGCCGGGAAACTTGCTTCCGCTAAGCCGCAGCCCAAGGGATCCGCTCAATCAGTTGCATTCAAACCGACTCGTGAATCGGCCCATATTAACATCACGAGACCTGCTTTGGAAATAGAACGCCAGATCCGAGCCATGAATCCTGAACCTATGGCATGGCTTCACCACGATGGCAATCCGATTCGAATTCATCGAGCTGCCGTAGGGAGTAGGGTCAATCTAGCCTCTGGAGAATTGGTCATGGAAGACAAACAGGTTTTCTTGGGATGCGGAATGGGAACATCGCTTAAGTTGATTGAGGTCAAACCAGCCGGTAAGAAGTCCATGTCGGCGCAGGACTGGTACCGCGGTTTACGAGAGTTCGTCGTAACTTGATAAGAGATTTAGCGTTTGAATTACTGAAGCGGGTTGAGGCAGAGGATGCATATGCCAACCTCCTGCTACCAAAACTTTTGGAAAGAAGCGGATTAGATTCAAGGGATTCCAGCTTCGTCCAAGAATTGGCTTTTGGAACTATCAGAAACAAATTGCTTTACGACCGCATCATTGAACTGGCATCGGGTCGGAAAATTCCAGAAATCGATCCAAATGCTCTAATCTTGCTTCGAATTGGCGCCCATCAAATTCTCCAAATGAGGGTTCCCGATCATGCGGCCATAAACGAAACTGTAAATCTAGCCAAGAAAGTTGCTGGTTCTGGGGCGGTTGGATTTGTAAATGCAGTGCTTCGAAAAATCCTTCGGAATGATCTAGAGCAGTGGAAGGCAGAAGTTTCTGCAGGTGAAAGGGACGATACTTCAGCACTTGGGTTGATCTATTCTCACCCGATCTGGGTTGTCCAAGCTCTCAAAGCCGCACTTGCCTCAAGAGGCAAAGAAGCAGAGCTGCAATCTTTACTCGAAATTAATAATCTGCCAGCTAAAGTTTCGGTTTGTGCTCTACCTGGACACTTTGACCCAACAAATCTCCAATCCATCGGAGCGGAAAGAGGACCGGCTTCCCCAATTGGTGGAGAAATCGAAGGCAATCCATCAGCTATTGCTGAGATACGTCAAGGTATCGTGCGGGTTCAAGACCAAGGTTCCCAATTGGCCGCCTTAGCTTTGACAAGCGCACCGATTCTCTGCCAAGAGTCTGGTTGGCTGGACATGTGCGCCGGTCCAGGAGGAAAAGCAGCCCTATTAGTTGCTTTAGCAAAAAAATTGGATGTAAACGTTCTCTGCAACGAAGTATTGCCAAAACGTGCGGAATTGGTTCGAAGGGCGCTTGAACCTTTAGGAACAAATTTCGAGATCACAATTATGGATGGCAAAAATCTTCCTCAACTTGGCAAGACCTTCAGCAGGATACTTATTGATGCGCCGTGTACCGGGCTTGGTGCACTTCGTCGGCGACCTGAGGCTCGTTATCGAAAGCAGCCAGCTGATTTGGCTGATCTAACAAAACTTCAGAGAGATTTGATTACCTCCGGATGGGAGATGCTGGCACCGGGTGGTGTATTGGCCTATGTCACCTGTTCGCCCCATTTGAGCGAAACTACTGCTCAGGTTGCCTGGGCGAAAGCCAAATTCGAAGGTAAAGCTGAGATTCTTAATGCAAATTCTTTGCTGAATTCAATATCTCCTTCACTCGGATTGGACGAAAGCGTAAAAACAGCGCAACTCTGGCCTCACCAGCACTCAACAGATGCAATGTTTATCGCGCTTTTGCGCAAATCAGTAGGCTAAAGACATGCCAGCCCGAATCGCACCAAGCATTCTAAGTGCTGATTTCGCAAACCTCGAGCGGGATCTGGCATCGATTTCCGATGCTGACCTAATACATGTTGATGTCATGGACGGTCATTTTGTCCCCAATCTCACTATCGGGCTACCGGTAGTAAAGCGCATCAACGAAGTGGCCAAGGTACCACTAGACGTGCACCTTATGATCGAAAATCCAGAGCTTTGGGTCGGTGAATACGCGGCTACCGGCGCACACTCCATTACGTTTCACCTTGAAGCAACCAAGAATCCAATTGAAGTAATCGAGAAGATAACCTCGGCGGGTTCCAAGGTAGCTATTGCTCTGAAGCCAGGAACGCCAATCGTACAAGTTGCCGAGTTTCTTCCAAAGATCGATATGTTGCTGGTGATGACTGTTGAACCAGGTTTTGGGGGACAGAGTCTGATTCCCGAAACTGTTGCGAAGATTTCAGAGGCCAGAAGCCTCGCAAATAAATTGGCCCCGAAGCTCAGTATCCAAGTTGATGGCGGCATAACACTTGAGAACATATCCGAACTTTCTGATGCTGGTGCCGATACCTTCGTAGCAGGTACAGCAGTATTCGAGGCTTCTAATAGAAATCAGAGAATCGGAGAACTTCGTTTACAAGCGGGTAACCTTTAAGGCATGGCCAGCTTCGAAGAACTATTTGTAACCCTCAAAGATCGCTCACAATCGCGCCCAGCGGGTTCGAGAACCGTTGAATTATTGGATCAAGGAACCCACGCCATTGGCAAAAAGATTGTTGAGGAGGCTAGCGAGGTTTGGATGGCTGCCGAGCATGAGGGAATAGAGCGAACCGCTCAGGAAATAGCTCAACTCATCTACCACATTCAAGTTCTAATGATTGATCAGGGCATCAGTATGGAAGATATAGAGGCGGAGCTCTAATGTCACTTAGAGTTGCAGTTCCCAACAAGGGGATTTTGTCGGAAGCAGCTATCAGCATGCTTCGAGAGGCGGGTTATGCCGTACGTCGGGATTCCAAAGACCTTCACGTTTTTGACGAGCAGGCGAACATTGATTTCTTTTACCTCCGGCCTAGAGACATAGCAACCTACGTTGGAAGCGGAGCCTTGGACGCGGGATTCACTGGGCTGGATCTGCTGCTAGATTCTGGTTCCAGCGCAACTTCGGTAGCTTCGCTCGGTTTTGGTGGTTCAACTCTTCGTTTTGCAGGTCCGATTGGAACCTACAAAGATTTGAACGAAATTAATGGCAGATCAGTCGCCACCGCGTACCCAAATCTAATACGAAGTTTCCTAAATGAAATCGGAATCGAAGCAAATATTATTGAGCTCGATGGGGCAGTTGAGGTATCGGTCCGATTAGGAGTTGCTGAGGTGGTCGCGGATGTGGTGTCTACTGGTAACACATTGCGAGCCGCAGGTTTAGAGATTTTTGGACCAGTAATTTTGGAAAGTGATGCCCAACTTATCGTCGCAAAAGGTAAAGAGGCCGAAGTAGCAAATCTCCTTCAGCGATTAGAGGGAGTCAGGGTGGCAAGAGAATATGTGATCTTTGACTACGATTGCCCACTGAACCTGGTCGAAGAAGCCTCCAAAATCACTCCCGGAATTGAGTCGCCGACAATTTCTCCGCTTAGAGATTCGGACTGGGTCGCCATTCGGTCTTTGGTTAGAGCTGATCAAACTAATCAAAAAATGGATGAGTTGTACCAGCTTGGAGCTCGAGCAATCCTGGTCAGCGCTATTCACGCCGCGAGGATTTAGTTGTCGTTGACGGTTAGGGTCATTCCTTGTCTTGACGTGAGCGCCGGCAGGGTGGTCAAAGGTGTCAATTTTGAAAACCTTGCAGACGTCGGTGATCCAGTGGAATTGGCCTCACGATACTACCTAGAGGGCGCTGACGAAATTACCTTCCTAGACGTTGGGGCAACTTTAGAAAACCGGCGAACAATGTTGGACGTTGTTTCGAGAACGGCTGAGTCCGTTTTTATACCTCTCACAGTTGGAGGGGGAATCAAAACTAAATCTGATGTGGCTGCTTTGCTGGAAGCAGGTGCGGATAAGGTTTCAGTAGGGTCGGCCGGTATTGAGCGCCCCACGCTGCTGCGCGAAATCTCGGATGAATTCGGAAATCAAATTCTTGTCGTGTCACTTGACATTAAAAGAGACCCTGAAAGTAGGTCAGGGTTTGTAATAACCTCCCACGGGGGAACAAAGGAGACCGGACTCGATGCACTTCAATGGGTGGAGCAAGTCCAAGAATTGGGGGCAGGGGAGCTGCTTATAAACAGTATCGATGCCGACGGGACTAAGGCCGGCTTCGATCTAGAGCTAATAAGTTGCATTCGAGAGATATCATCTTGTCCAATAATTGCCTCCGGCGGTGCTGGAAAGGCTTCTGATTTTTCGACCGCTGCAGCCGCTGGTTCAGATGCTCTATTGGCCGCCTCTATCTTTCATTCCAGACAGGTTTCTATTGACGAAGTTAAGATTGAACTTCGAAATGCTGGAATTCCAGTGAGGAGCTAATTATGAAGCTGTCCGATCTAAAGTTTGACGCCACCGGCCTTATCCCAGCGATAGTTCAGAGTCACGAGAGTGGGAAGGTGCTGATGCTTGCCTATATGAATTTAGATTCTTTAGAGCTCACCCTTAATACCAAGCAGGCGGTATTTTGGTCGAGATCTAGAGGGGAACTCTGGCACAAGGGAGCGACCAGTGGGAACACTCAGGAAGTTATCCAGGTTCTCGCCGATTGCGATGGAGATTCACTACTAGTTCGGGTAAATGAGGCTGGACCAGCATGCCACACCGGAAAATACAGCTGCTTTGATACTTTTGAGTCACTGGTGAGTGATGATTAGCCTTAGCGAAGCAAGAGAGCTTTCCGAGAAGTTCCAAGTTATTCCAATTATGGAAACCATATTCTCTGGAAGCGAGACTCCGGTTTCCATATTTGAAAAACTCGCCTCGTCAAAACCAGGAAGCTTTCTCTTGGAATCCGCTGAGCAGGGTATCTGGTCCCGTTACAGTTTTGTCGGGGTTTCCTCGCTCGGGGTTATCGGTGCAGAAGGGGATAAGGTCACTTTCACGGCAAGCCAAGAGGCACTTTCCTTACCTTCCGTGATTACGGAAGGCGAAGCTGGAAATGGTTTAGAAGCCATTTCTAAGATCCAAAAATCCCTGAAAGCGGCTCCTATCCCGAATCTTCCACCATTGGTGTCTGGGATGGTCGGACTGATGGGCTGGGACACAATTCATCAAATTGAAAAACTTGAGAATCGGAAGCCGAAGGATTACCCGGTACCGGATTTTGCAATGAGTCTGATTCTTGACCTAGTTGTGGTTGACCATTTGGATTCAACGCTAAAGCTAATTTCAAACATATATGTTTCGGAAACAATCTCAATTGATCAGCAATACGAGACTGCGAAATCGCGGATAGCTGCGATGCGTCAAGAATTGCTAAAGATGACCCAGCCATTTTTGGCTGAAGTTGACTTTGAAGCTGAGTCCGAGTTCAACACAAGAACCACTAAAAGGGATTTTCTAGCTGCAATTGATAAGGCTAAGAAGCATGTTCGTGATGGAGATGTGTTCCAAGTTGTACTTTCTCAACGGTTTGATTCCATTAGCCATGCAGGGTCACTCGATGTTTACCGAATTCTTCGGGCTCTAAATCCAAGTCCTTACATGTACCTATTAAATTTCGAGGACAACCAAGGTGCTTTTTCCGTAGTTGGCTCTTCACCTGAAGCTCTAATTCGCGTTTCGGGTGACCAGGCGGTGCTGCACCCGATAGCTGGTTCGCGCCCTCGCGGAAAATCAGCTGAAGCCGATGCTCTGATGGCCGAAGAACTTTTGGGCGATGCCAAAGAGAAAGCCGAGCACCTAATGTTGGTTGATCTTGCACGCAACGATTTACTTAAAGTTTGCTTTCCAGATTCAGTTGCTGTGACTGAGTTTATGGCCGTTGAGAGATATAGCCACATCATGCATCTTGTCTCAACAGTAGAGGGTAAGTTGCTTCCAAGTTCGGGTGCTGTTGACGCGGTCAAAGCTAGTTTTCCCGCTGGAACTTTATCGGGGGCCCCAAAACCAAGAGCCCTTGAAATTATCGAAGATCTTGAACCTGCTAATCGTGGTCTTTTTGGTGGCGTGGTTGGCTATTTTGATTTTGCTGGAAATGCTGATCTTGCAATTGCAATTAGAACCGCACTGATTAGAGATGGTAAAGCCTACGTTCAAGCCGGTGCTGGAATCGTTTTGGATTCAGTACCGGAAATGGAGTATCAGGAGACTCGCAATAAAGCTTCAGCACCACTGAGGGCTATTGCTATTGCCAATTCAATTAGGCGTTTGAAATGAAACTTAACCTCAATTTCCTATGGCTGATTTCTCTTGGTCTAGTTTGCATCGCAGGTGGATTTACCTGGGTGGGCTATCAGTTCACCCAAGAGGCGGGCGGAAAAGCGATAGTGCTAAGCGGGTACGAAGTGTTCCCATCCATGGCACCAATATTGTTGCTACAGGCAGCTGCCCTTGTTGTTAGCCTTTTGCTTTCTGCCGGCCCGAAAAGAATTCTGGCCATAATCTTGGCATTATGTATGGGTTGGCACTTGGCCGAACTTATATTCATTCAAGTCAAATTATTTGAGGTAGCGTTGAACTCCTCGATTGCTGCAGTCAGCGGAGTTGCAGGTCAGAGCGCACAGCAGGCGCTTTTAGCCTCTTCTAATTTTTCGAGTACTTGGATTGCCTATTTAGTCCTCGGGCTCGTAAACGTCGGAGTGCTTGGGCTAGTGGCCCTGGGCAAAAACCGTGTTCTAAAAAAAGAAAAGACACAGGAATCAGTTTCAGTTGGCCTTTGGGAGCAACAGCGCCGCTAAGCCGCTAAACTAGGGCACTGGAGGAGATTTATGTCAGAAAACCTTTCGGATCCGGGCCACGGCGACTCCGTCGCAGCCTGGAGTGCAGTCACCATCATCTTGATTGCTTTTGGCTTGGGAACACTTTTTTTCTGGCTTGATCAAGCTCTACTAGTGTGGGCATGCTTTGCTATGGCCTTGGGTGGATTGGCTGTTGGTTATTTCCTTAAAAGGGCAGGCTATGGCGTCGGCGGGTCAAAGTCGAAGCGTTAGGCCTGCTTCAAGAGCTTTATGCGGGGTCGCTCTCGGACGCGGCTATTCGCGAGCAGCAAATCTCACTCGATGAAATCGAAAAACTAGCCCTAAATAGAGCAAAGCCTTTATCTGCCGTAGCAAGATTCCGAGAATCAAACACTGTCGGAGTGATTGCCGAAATAAAGCGGGCAAGCCCTTCGAAGGGCCTTATGGCGGAAATTGCTGATCCAACTGCTCTTGCGAAGACCTATGAGCTTTCGGGTGCATCAGCTATTAGCGTTTTGACCGAGGGACGAAAATTCCTAGGGAGCTTAGGCGATTTTCGAGAAGTTCGGGAGTCGGTGAGCATCCCGCTGCTACGAAAGGATTTTCTAGCTTCTGAATACCAGATTTTGGAAGCAAGAGCCTACGGCGCTGACATCGTTTTATTGATTGTCGCTGGGCTCTCGGCGGAAAGACTTAGAGTCCTATATTCGCTTGCTCAAGATCTTGAAATGAGCGTTCTCGTGGAAACCCATTCGAAGGCGGAAGTAGATCTGGCCATAGGTATTGGGGCAGATCTGATAGGGGTCAACGCGCGAGATTTGGACACATTCGAAACCAATCGCGGATTATTCGCAGAGCTAATTGATTTGATTCCCAAAGATGTAATTAAGGTTGCCGAGTCAGCAGTTCGAGACCTATCAGATGTTAGGGAATACGCCAATGCTGGTGCGGATATGGTGCTGGTCGGGGAAGCGTTAGTTAAGGGTGAGGCTGCGAAATTGATCGAAGAATTTAGCTCGGTACCCAGGGTTTAGACTTCTATGGTGTCGAATCAAACCAAGCTATCTGAACAGCAGGGTCCCTATTTTGGGGACTTTGGCGGGAGATTTGTCCCGGAATCTCTGATTGCAGCGCTTGATGAACTGGATGCTACCTACCAAAAGGCCAAGAATGATCCGGAGTTCGTTGCAGAGCTAGCTCAGCTTCACGCGGGTTATACGGGGAGACCATCAATCATCACTGAAGCTAAACGCTTTGCTGCCACCATCGGCGACATCAGAGTTTACCTAAAGCGAGAAGATC
This sequence comes from Actinomycetota bacterium, assembly GCA_046074425.1. Lineage (GTDB taxonomy): Bacteria > Actinomycetota > Actinomycetes > Actinomycetales > Microbacteriaceae > Rhodoluna. The sequence goes on along the minus strand of JBJTOG010000036.1, from coordinate 17,250 downwards.
TCAATCACACTGGTTCGCACAAAATCAATAACGTTCTAGGGCAGGCCCTACTAACAAAGAGAATGGGCAAAAGTCGCATCATTGCCGAGACGGGTGCCGGGCAACATGGCGTAGCAAGCGCAACAGCAGCAGCTCTAATGGGGTTGGACTGCGTTGTCTACATGGGAGAAATTGACACTGAACGACAGGCTCTGAACGTTGCCAGAATGCGATTACTTGGCGCTGAAGTTATCCCAGTTAAAACTGGAAGTCGCACTTTAAAAGATGCGATAAACGAAGCCCTGCGCGATTGGGTTGCCAACGTCGAATCTACTCACTACCTCTTGGGAACAGTAGCTGGTCCACATCCTTTCCCAACTATGGTGCGAGACTTTCACTCCATTATTGGTAAGGAAGCTCGTGCCCAGATGCTCGAACAATTCGGGGGGTTGCCGGATGTAGTTGCAGCCTGTGTTGGTGGTGGCTCCAACGCTATTGGAATCTTCCACGCATTCTTGGATGACCAGAACGTTCAACTCGTTGGAATGGAAGCTGCCGGCGAGGGTATTGACACACCGCGCCATGCGGCAACTTTAAGCATGGGTCGGCCAGGAGTTTTGCATGGAGCAAAGAGCTATTTACTTCAAGATGAAGATGGCCAAACAGTGGAGTCGCACTCTATATCTGCTGGCTTGGATTACCCAGGAGTTGGACCAGAACATTCCTGGTTAAAAGAACTTGGCAGAACTAGCTACATGCCGATCACGGACAGCGAAGCTATGTCAGCACTATCCCTTCTGTCGCGAACAGAAGGGATCATTCCAGCAATCGAAACTGCCCACGCTCTAGCTGGAGTGATAAAACTCGGGCCAACTCTTAAACCTGGCTCTAAGGTACTGGTAAATCTAAGCGGTCGCGGCGATAAAGACATGGAGACTGCGGCGAAATACTTCGGATTGGTCAAATGAGCACAACTGAACGCGTTCTATCAAGCAACCGGGATTCTGGGAAGACAACTTTAGTTGGATACTTTCCTCTCGGATTTCCAAATTTGCAAGATTCCATCGAAGCGGCGGTTGCGATGTGCGAAAACGGAGTCGACGTATTAGAACTTGGTATTCCCTATAGCGATCCCGTTATGGATGGTCCGGTAATCCAGCAGGCAACTGAGGTGGCACTCGAGGCTGGATTCAAACTTCGCGACAGTTTTGCCGCTATCAAAGAGATTTCGGAACGAGTTGATGCACCGCTACTTGTGATGACCTACTGGAATCCGGTTTTGCAATACGGCGTTGAAAGATTTGCTCAGGATTTGGCAGATGCTGGAGCGGCCGGTGCTATAACTCCAGATCTGATTCCCGACGAAGCCAATGAATGGATAGTGGCAACGGATCGGCACCAACTAGATCGAATTTTTCTTTCGACACCAACTTCATCCCCGGAGCGGGTGGCCCAGGCCGCTGCTCAGTCCAGGGGATTTGTATATGCAGTTAGCACCATGGGAATTACTGGAGCTAGAGAACAACTGGATTCCAATGCCAAAAAAGTTGTTTCAGAAATCAGAGACCAGTCTCCGAAATCTCTTACCTGTGTCGGAATCGGTGTCTCTACCAGGGAACAAGTTGAAGAGATCAATAGCTACGCCGATGGCGCAATTGTCGGCTCAGCCTTTGTACGCGCTTACCAACAGGGTGGACTTGAGGCACTCAAGAAACAAGTTCAGCAGCTAGCCAACAAATAGAGGATCAATTGCTAAATATACTTTCATCAATACCTTCACCAGGGATCAGCTTTATTGAGATTGGTCCACTACGAATTCATTTCTATGCGCTGTTCATCTTGGTTGGAATAGCCTTAGCCATTTGGATTGCCGATCTTAGGCTGCAGCGCCGTGGCGCCGTGGCCGGAATATCTTTGGACATCGCGCTATGGGCTGTTCCGTTTGGAATTATTGGTGGACGCATCTTTCACGTCTTGACCCACCCCAATGACTACTTCTTTCAAGGTGCCGACCTATTAGCCGTTTTCCGAATTTGGGAAGGTGGCCTCGCAATTTACGGCGCCTTCATCTTTGGAGCCCTCGGCGCTTACATCGGAGCAAGGCAGGCTGGAATTAATCTTTTGTCCTACCTGGATGCAGTAGCACCTGGAATTTTGCTAGCTCAAGCCATCGGTCGTTGGGGCAACTATTTCAATCAGGAATTGTTCGGAACGCCGACAGATTTGCCTTGGGGGTTAGAGATTCCCGCCACCAACCCGGCTTATCCGAATGGCCTTCCGGAGGGGGTGCTATTCCACCCAACTTTCCTTTATGAATCAATCTGGTCACTATTTGGCGTAGCCCTACTGCTTCTGATAGATCGCAAATTCCAGCTACGTTGGGGCAAGCTTTTTGGCCTCTACATCATCTACTACTCAATTGGACGATTCTGGATTGAGGGAATTCGAATCGATCCAAGTGAGGTAATCCTTGGACTTCGAGTGAACCTATGGTCCGCTTTACTTGGAATCGCGGTTGGTCTTGCGATGATTCTGATTCAGCGCCGTCGCCACCCTGGATTAGAAACAAGTGTCTATCGCGCTGGTAAAGAGCCAGATAAGGCGGATAAGGTAGAATCTGAGCAGTAGCCCGACCGGCTTTTTCAGGCATCAAAAGTGCCCAACTTTTAGATACGAGTAAATTCTTCGGGCCAAAGTTGTCCCATCAAATTCTTTGATTGGAGTGACTATGCCTGCGAAATCGCCATTTGAGCGCTTTAGCAATTGGCCGCAATCTGGTCTTTACAATCAACAGTCCGAAAAGGACGCCTGTGGCCTTGCTATGGTGGCCACGCTCCGAGGTAAAGCCGGTTACGACATTATTGAAACCGCTCTAAATGCTCTTCGAAATTTAGAACATCGTGGTGCTGTGGGTTCTGATGCTGGAACTGGAGATGGCGCTGGAATTCTGATTCAAATTCCAGATGATTTTTTTAGGAACGTAATCTCAGAAAAACTTCCTTTGCTTGGCGAGTATGGTGTTGGGTTGGTGTTCGAGTCCCTGGATCCAAAAAAGCGTGAGCAAGAGCGAAAGCAATTCAACGACATCGCTCTTAGTGAAAACTTGCGCGTTATAAGTTGGCGCGATGTCCCGAACAATCCTGATGTGTTGGGAGAGCTAGCGAAAGCGGCCATGCCCTTTATCTCACAAGTATTCGTCGCTAGCGACGATGACTGTACGGGAATTGATTTAGAGCGAAGGCTTTTTAGACTTAGAAAGCGTAGCGAGCGGGAGATTGGAATCTATCATCCTTCGCTTTCTTCAAAAACTATTGTCTACAAGGGAATGGTGACGACTCTTCAGCTGGAGCCCTTCTTCCCTGACCTTAGCGATCGCAGAATGGTTTCAACTCTTGCCCTAGTGCATTCACGTTTTTCTACCAATACTTTTCCTTCCTGGCCATTAGCGCATCCTTTCCGCATGATTGCTCACAACGGAGAAATTAACACCGTTCGCGGGAACCGCAACTGGATGCGCTCTCGCGAGGCTCAACTACATAGCGAACTTCTCGGGGACATTGAAAGTTTGAAACCAATCATCACTCCAGGTGCGAGTGATTCAGCATCGTTTGACGAAGTTTTAGAACTGCTTTATTTGGCAGGGCGATCGCTGCCACACGCAATGATGATGATGATTCCAGAAGCGTGGGAGAAGCAAAACGACATTGAATCAAATCGTGAAAGTTTCTATGAGTATCACAGCATGCTTATGGAGCCTTGGGATGGTCCAGCTGCCGTAATCTTCACCGACGGAAATTTGGTCGGGGCAACCTTAGACCGAAATGGGCTACGCCCTGGCCGCTACATTATTTCCGAAGATGGGTTGGTGGTGTTGGCATCCGAAATTGGAGTTGCTGACATTGATCCATCGAAGATTGTTCGCAAAGGAAGGTTGCAACCAGGAAAGATGTTCCTGGTCGATACCGCTAACGGCCGATTAATTGAAGATGACGAAATCAAAGCTGAGATTGCCGCTTTGGAACCGTGGGATAAGTGGCTAGAAGAGAATCGCATTCATCTTAGAAATCTTCCCGAGCGTGAACACATCTCACACACCCCCTCTTCGGTGGTTAGACGTCAACGGACCTTTGGCTACACAGAAGAAGAGCTACGAATATTGCTGCGACCGATGGCACTTGCAGGGGCTGAACCGTTAGGGGCGATGGGATCCGACACTCCTATTGCTGCAATTTCAGATCGGCCAAGGCTGCTATTTGACTATTTCGTTCAGCAATTCGCCCAAGTAACCAACCCGCCTCTTGATGCCATTCGGGAGGAAGTTGTCACTTCACTTTCGACTGGCATCGGACCGGAGCGAAACCTTTTGGCCGCTGGGCCAGAACACGCTAAACAGGTCATTCTTGATTTCCCGGCACTTGGAAATGACGAATTAGCCAAAATCAAACACATTGATGAGATTCCAGGCAGCGGAGAAGCATTTGTGGTCCAGGGCTTATACAGAGTTCACGAAGGCTCGAAGGCCCTTGAGGAGAGGTTAGAACAAATCTGTATCGAGGTTGATAACGCCATCAGTGATGGCATTACCTACCTGATACTTTCAGACCGTAATTCCAATCGTGATTTGGCACCGATTCCCTCGCTATTGCTTACTTCCGCAGTCCACCACCATTTGATTCGCACCGGTCGTCGAACCATGGTCGGTCTAGTGGTCGAGGCTGGAGACGTTCGAGAGGTGCATCACGTTGCTGCGCTAGTTGGATATGGAGCTGCAGCGGTAAATCCATACCTAGCATTGGAATCTGTCGAGCTCATGGTGAAGGATGGACGAATCGATGGCCTAACCTTCGAACAGGCTGGTTCTAATCTAATCAAGGCACTTGGTAAAGGTGTTTTAAAAATCATGTCGAAGATGGGTATCTCGACAGTGTCTTCTTACAGCGGTGCTCAATGTTTCGAAGCAATTGGGCTAAATCAGGATGTTGTTGACAGGTATTTCACAGGCACCATTAGCCAGCTCGGCGGAATCGGAATCGATGTCTTGCACGAGGAGATTGCTGCTAGGCATTTTGGCGCCTACCCAATCGAGCGAGCAGTGAACATTCACCAACCGCTTGATGTTGGGGGAGAGTATCAGTGGCGCCGAGAGGGTCCGCCACATCTATTTAATCCTGAGACTGTTTTTAAGCTTCAGCACTCCACAAGAGAGCGTCGCTACGACATCTTTAAGCAATACACCAAGACCGTTGACGATCAATCAGAGCGCCTAATGACACTTCGAGGTTTATTCAAGTTCAAGGCGGGATTAAGACCCTCGGTCCCAATCGAAGAAGTTGAGCCAGTAGGCGAAATAGTAAAGCGTTTTTCAACCGGTGCGATGAGCTATGGGTCAATTAGCCAAGAGGCTCACGAAACTCTGGCAATTGCCATGAATCAACTTGGAGCGAAATCAAATACTGGTGAAGGTGGTGAGGATCTAGAAAGACTTTTAGATCCAGCTCGCCGAAGTGCTATAAAACAAGTTGCATCTGGCCGTTTTGGCGTGACGAGTATGTACCTAACAAATGCCGACGACATTCAAATCAAGATGGCGCAAGGTGCCAAACCAGGCGAAGGTGGTCAGCTTGCAGCTAACAAAATCTATCCTTGGATTGCCAAGACCCGACACTCGACCCCTGGAGTTGGTCTTATCTCACCTCCTCCACACCACGACATCTACTCGATCGAAGATCTTAAGCAACTCATCTTCGACTTGAAACGGGCAAATTCAAAAGCCAGGGTTCACGTTAAGCTCGTAAGCCAGGTTGGCATCGGAACGGTGGCTGCTGGAGTTGCGAAGGCCAAAGCGGACGTTATCTTGGTAAGCGGCCACGACGGTGGAACTGGAGCCTCACCTCTTAACTCGCTCAAGCATGCTGGAACACCTTGGGAACTAGGACTTGCCGAAACCCAGCAAACGTTGATGCTGAATGGGCTTCGGGATCGGGTTTCGGTTCAGGTTGATGGGCAGATGAAAACAGGACGCGATGTCGTAATTGCTGCCCTACTCGGAGCAGAAGAATTCGGATTCGCAACAGCACCACTTGTGGTTTCTGGCTGCATACTGATGAGGGTTTGCCATCTCGACACCTGCCCAGTTGGAGTAGCAACGCAAAACCCTATGCTTCGTTCGCGTTTTACGGGAAAACCTGAATTTGTTGTGAACTTCTTTGAATTCCTCGCCGAAGAGGTTAGGGAACTATTAGCAGAGCTTGGATTCCGTTCGCTGGATGAAGCAATTGGACAAATTGAAGTGCTCGATGTGAATCACGCCATTCATCATTGGAAGGCGGACGGCTTAGATCTGACTCCGATTCTGCAAGGCTCTGGTTTGGAAACACAGGCGCCAAAGCGTAGATTCACCATGCAAAATCATGAACTCGAGAAGCACTTTGATCACAAGCTAATCTCCCTCTCAACTGCTGCTTTGGAAGATGCCCAATTGGTTCAGATTGACCTTCCAATTCGGAACACCGAACAGGCTGTTGGTACCATGCTTGGCCACGAAGTAACCTCCAGATTTGGCGCTGAGGGCTTGGCGGATGACACTATTCGGATAACTCTTCGAGGTTCAGCAGGACAATCCTTCGGTGCCTTTGTCCCTCGAGGAATAAAACTGACACTCATTGGAGATTCAAACGACTATGTCGGAAAAGGTCTTAGTGGTGGAAAGATCGTGGTTCGACCTGATGAATCAGCGAGCTTCCCCGCCGAAGAAAACATCATTGCAGGGAACGTAATTGGCTACGGGGCAACTTCGGGTGAATTGTATCTATCTGGAATTGTTGGAGAGCGATTCCTAGTCAGAAACTCCGGTGCAACCGCAGTTGTTGAAGGTGTTGGGGATCACGCTTTGGAGTACATGACTGGCGGTCGCGCAGTCATTTTGGGGCGTACCGGAAGAAACCTGGGTGCCGGTATGAGCGGCGGTTATGCGTTTGTCTACAAACTAAGAAGTGAGCGCATTAATCCCGATGCCCTAAAGGCAGAGGACTTGCAACTACTTCCCGTGGAAGGTTCCCGCGCTGAAGAACTTCGCGGGCTCCTTGAAGCACACCAAATTGAGACTGGATCCAGAATCGCAGAGAGAATTCTGTCCGATTTTGACGCGGAGATGCCCAACTTTACTTTGCTGATGCCAACTGACTTCTCTAGCGTCACGGCAATTAGAGATTCGGCTCTCGAGCGAGGTGTTGATCCAGATAGCGATCTAGTCTGGAAGGAAATTTTGGAGGCCACCAATGGCTGATCCAAGAGGCTTCATGAAGATTCCGCAGCGTCAAACTGCCGAGCGACGTCCGGTTCCCGTTCGAATTCAGGACTGGAAAGAAGTTTACGAACGACGTCAATCCGGGGTAGTGCAAACCCAAGCTGGGCGATGCATGGACTGCGGTGTGCCATTTTGCCACCAGGGTTGTCCGCTCGGGAACCTTATTCCAGAGTGGAATGATGCTGTTTGGCGAGCCGATGGCCACAACGCCATTGAACGATTGCACGCCACCAATAATTTCCCTGAATTCACAGGGCGCCTTTGCCCGGCTCCTTGTGAGGCAGCCTGTGTTCTCTCAATCAACCAACCGGCAGTGACAATCAAAGAAATTGAAGTTTCAATTATCGATGAGGCCTTCGATCAGGGTTGGGTCACCGTGCATGCTCCCGAGCGACTCACCGGTAAAACTGTCGCGGTAGTTGGTTCAGGTCCCGCGGGTTTGGCAGCTGCTCAGCAGCTAGCAAGAGCCGGTCACACAGTTGCTGTTTTTGAACGAGATGATCGCATCGGTGGCTTACTCCGTTATGGAATCCCTGATTTCAAAATGGAAAAGCAACACATCGATCGAAGATTGGCTCAATTGGAAGCCGAAGGCGTGAGATTCCGCACCTCTGTCGACATCGGAAGAGACATTAGCTGGGTTGACCTTCGCAGGAGATACGATGCGGTTTTAATCGCAACGGGAGCTTCCGTCCCTAGAGATCTTCAGGTTCCAGGGCGAGATTTCGATGGAATTCATTTTGCAATGCCATATCTGACTCAGGCGAATCGGATGGTTGCGGGATTGCCAGTAGAGGATCAAATCACGGCAAGCGGCAAGAAGGTAATTATTTTGGGCGGTGGTGATACCGGCGCGGACTGCCTAGGTTCGGCGACCAGGCAAGGCGCTGTTTCGGTCACTACAATCGCCATTGGCGCTAAACCGCCTGAGAGTCGAAGCGAATCTCAACCCTGGCCAACTTACCCCAACCTCTTCGAGATAAGCAGTGCCCATGAGGAATTTGGTGAACGCCAGTATCTATCCTCCACAGTTGAATTCGTTGGTGTCGGCGGCAAAGTCACCGGTATAAAGATTGCAGAAACGCAAATAATAGATGGCAAAAGGCTTCCAACACCGGGAACGGAAAGAATTCTGGAGGCTGATCTAGTGCTGCTCGCACTTGGCTTTACGGGGCCAGAGACCAAACAGGCGCAAGCAGAGATTGAAATCCCCTTGGATACCAAGGGTAATTTCGCCCGCACGGACAGCTTTGGCACTGAATTGGACGGCGTATTTGTCGCCGGCGATGCCGGTAGGGGTCAGTCACTAATTGTTTGGGCAATAGCAGAGGGTAGGTCAGCAGCTGCCTCGATTGATCGATATTTAGAGGGAACCAGCGAACTTCCTTCGCCGGTTCGAGCATCAGATCAACCAATCTCGGTTTACAGTTAGTAAGGCGTAAAGCCTCAAGGAAAAGGAAAGAATGAGACGCGCAAAAATCGTCGCAACACTAGGTCCAGCAACCTCTAGCTACGAAAGCATCAGAGCAATCATAGAAGCAGGTGTTGACGTTGCAAGAATGAACCTAAGCCACGGCTCCCACGATGTTCACGAGGGAATCTACCAAACCGTTAGAAAAGCTGCGGCTGACACCGGTAAACAACTTGGTATTTTTGTTGATCTCCAAGGTCCAAAAATTCGCCTGGCCCGTTTCAAAAATGGACCAGTCATGCTGGAAAAGGGTGCAACATTTAAAATTACAACCGACGATGTTGAAGGTGATGTGAATATTTGTGGGACAACTTTCAAAGGTCTTCCAAACGACGTCCGGCCTGGGGATGTTCTGTTAATTGATGATGGAAAAGTAAGACTCCGGGCTACCGAAGTAAATGGAACGACGGTCACAGCAGTTGTGGAAGTCCCTGGTGAAGTTAGCAATAACAAGGGGATCAATCTACCTGGAGTTGCGGTAAACGTTCCAGCACTTTCTGAAAAGGACGAAACTGACCTTCGCTGGGCGCTAAAAATCGGTGTTGACATGATTGCACTTTCATTTGTGCGGAATGCTTCGGACATCGATAGAGTGCATGAAATCATGCGAGAAGAAGGTGTATTCCTTCCAGTTATCGCCAAAATCGAAAAACCACAGGCGGTTGAGAATCTCGAAGAAATCATTGATGCGTTTGATGGCATCATGGTCGCCCGCGGCGATCTGGGAGTCGAATTGCCTCTTGAGCAAGTTCCGCTTGTTCAAAAACGCGCAGTGGAGTTGGCAAGACGTTGGGCTAAACCAGTAATAGTTGCCACCCAGATGCTTGAGTCAATGATTCACGCCAGCATTCCAACCCGCGCCGAAACTTCTGACGTTGCCAACGCAGTCCTAGATGGCGCAGATGCTCTGATGCTTTCTGGTGAAACTAGCGTGGGAGAGTTCCCGATTGAGACCATCGAAACCATGGCGAAAATCATCGAATCTACAGAAGAAAACGGTTTGGATCGAATTCCTAGCCTTGGAACCAAGCCACACACCCACGCTGGGGCTGTTTCTCTGGCCGCTTTGGAGATTGCCGAACTGCTCGGTTCAAAGTATGTCTGCGTATTCACCGAGAGCGGTGACTCGATGAAAAGAATTTCTCGATTGCGCTCATCGGTACCAATCCTTGCCTTCACTCCATCGCAGACCATCATGAATAGATTGGCGCTGGTATGGGGAGCGAGGACATTCTTGGTTCCAAGTGTCAACCACACTGACGCTATGTTTGACCAGGTCGATCAGACGGTGCTTTCCGAAGGGCTTTGTAAACCGGGAGATGAGGTAGTAGTTGTGGCCGGAACTCCACCTGGGGTATCTGGATCAACCAATACCTTGCGGGTTCACAAGGTAGGTTCTGGGGCCGCTAACTAGCGTGGTGCCGGAAGTGGGATTTGAACCCACACGCCCTTTCGGACAAAGCATTTTGAGTGCTCCGCGTCTGCCGTTCCGCCATTCCGGCCAGCACCACGCCAAGAAGTCTAACCGATTTTTTTGGTGCACGGCTTGCTAAGTGGAATAAAGTAAACCGCATGGGTACCGATGCCAAAGCCAGACGAGTTGTAGTCGCTGAAGATGAATCTCTGATTCGCCTCGACATTGTTGAAACCCTTCGAGAAAACGGCTTTGAGGTGGTGGGCGAAGCTGGAGATGGTAATCGGGCAGTTGAATTGGCCAATGAACTCAAACCAGATCTAATGGTCATGGACATCAAGATGCCCGATTTGGACGGTATTTCAGCAGCCGAAAAAATCGGCCAACTCAAGATTCCGGTTGTTCTACTAACTGCGTTCAGCCAGCGTGAGCTTGTAGAACGTGCCGCTGAAGTTGGGGCTATGGCCTACTTAGTTAAGCCCTTCACGCCAAATGATTTACTTCCCGCCATAGAAATCGCACTCTCTCGGCACCAGCAATTAGTTCAGCTTGAGACTGAAATTCAGGATGTCACTGAGAGGCTGGAAACTCGGAAATTAATTGAGAGAGCCAAGGGAATACTTAGCGAGAAAATGGCGCTAACAGAACCAGAGGCATTTCGTTGGATTCAAAAAGCTTCGATGGATCGAAGGCTTTCAATGGCTGACGTTGCTCGAACGGTTATCGAGCAACTATCCAAGTAATCGCTACTTGTTCGGACGAATTAGATTCGTAATTCTTATAGTGGACAGCCTTTCACCAGCTGCATTACTTACTACAATTTCGTGAACAGTGAGAGTCTTTCCAAGGGAGATTGCCGTTGCAACCCCGGTAACCAAACCTTCGGTTGCGGATTTCGTGTGAGAGGCGGAAATTTCAATCCCTACTGCATGTGAATTTGGGTGCGCCCAAACATTTGCAGCAAAGGAACCTAAAGTTTCAGCAAGAACAAGGTAAGCCCCTCCGTGCATGAGTCCTAGCGGTTGGCGATTTCCCTCAACTGGCATTGTGGCGACGGCTCGTTCTGCGGAAAGTTGCAAAATCTCAATTCCCATGCGCTCTGCTAACTCTCCAACCCCACGTTTGAGACTAAGAGCGCGCGCTTCTGGGCTCAAAGTAGGCTCGTTCTCATTGCTCACTTGAGCTTCTCCTTCTGAATAGGCCAATCGAAGTAGGCTTGCATCTATGAATCCTAAGCCCACCCTGCTACTTATTGACGGGCATTCACTGGCTTTTCGGGCCTTCTATGCATTAAACCCTTCAAATTTTCGAACCCCAGATGGCCAGCACACGAACGCTGTTCACGGATTCATCTCGATGCTCCTGAACTTACTGGAAGCTGAAAAACCGAGCCATTTAGCTGTCGCGTTTGACATTTCAGGTCCATCTTTCCGTGCTATCGAGTATCCGGAATATAAGGCGACCCGAGGCGAAACACCAGAAGAGTTCATTGGGCAGACCGAATTGTTGGAAGAGGCCATGAAGGCCATGAACATCCTCACGCTCACCAAAAAAGACTATGAGGCCGACGACATTCTCGCCTCGCTCGCCGATCAAGCTAGTGCTGCTGGCTACAAAGTTTTGATAGTTTCCGGAGACCGCGACACTTTTCAGCTGATAAGCGATGACACCACGATTCTTTACCCGATCAAAGGTGTCATGAATCTGGCGCGAATGAATGACGAAGCAGTCTTGGAAAAATATGGAATCCACGCCAAGCAATACCCTGACTTGGCTGCCCTAGTTGGGGAAACCAGTGACAATCTCCCTGGCGTCCCTGGGGTGGGGCCGAAAACTGCAGCCAAGTGGCTTCAGCAGTATGAGGACCTAGCCGGAGTACTTGCTCACGCCGAGGAGATACCGGGCAAAGTTGGTGAGTCACTCCGAGAAAACGTTGATAAGGCCCTCCGAAATCGAAGATTGAATCACCTGGTGCGAGATTTAGAACTTGGGCATGAATTTGAAGAGTTCCGGCTCACCGCGGTTGATGAGAAAAAGGTAAAAGAGGTTTTTACCAAATTGCACTTTAAAACCTTGACCGAGCGTGTGCTTAGACTTCGTGGTGTTAATGGCTCGCAAACCAATCACTTACCAAAATCAGATCAGAATCCCGTCGCTGAGGAGATGGAATCCGAAGTAAAGATATTTGATGTGCCGGAAATTCCTCCCGCCAAAGATGCAACAAGCGATTTGATTCTGAAATGGCTGGAAAAGCAAAGGTTGGTTGGGGTAGAGGTTGAAGAAGTTAATGGATCGCTCGGTTTTGGATTTGCTTCGGAGACAGAGCGACTTAGGCTTACAGGTCCTATTTCAAATGAACTGTTGGATTGGCTACTTAGTGAGGGTAAGGCAAAGGCGCTTTTTGATCTGAAGGGGACAAAACGAATTCTCCTTAGCCATTCAATGGATATTTCAGGAGCAGTCGAAGACGTTTTGCTATTGGCTTATCTTTTGAATCCGGTTCGCAGAAATTACTACGTTGATGACATAGCCCTTGAACAGCTCGGGATTTCTATTCAGCGGGAAGATCCAAATCAACTTCTTGCTGATCAAGATCCCTCGCTTGACGCTTGGCTAGCCATAAAACTTGCACCGGTTATGGCAAGTAAGGTTTTGGAGCAAAAGCAAGACGATCTTTATCGGAGGATTGAGCTCCCGTCATCAAAAACTCTCGCGGTCATGGAACACACAGGTATTTCCGTTGATCAAACCATGCTTCAGGCACTTTTTGATGAACTATCTGCGCAAGCGCTCAAGGTTGCGGCTGAAGCCTACAAAATCATCGGCAAGGAAATTAACCTCGCATCTCCAAAACAGTTGCAAACCGTGCTCTTTGATGAATTGGGAATGCAGGGGACTAAAGCTCTTAAGACAGGATTTTCAACTAACGCCCAAGCCCTCACGGAGTTATTCGAGCAAAACGGTCATCCGTTTCTCGAGAAACTTTTGGCGCATCGCGATGCCACCAAGCTCAAACAAATGGTTGAAACCCTGCTAAAGGCAATCGAAACCGATGGCAAGATTCACACCAATTATGTTCAAACCGGAACTAGCACCGGGAGACTTAGCTCGGAGAACCCGAATTTGCAAAACATTCCAATTCGGAACCCTAAAGGTGCGGCTATTCGAGATGCTTTCGTGGTTTCAAAGGGATATGAGACTCTTCTTACCGCTGACTATTCTCAAATTGAAATGCGAATAATGGCCCACCTTTCAGCGGACCCTGGCTTGATCGAAGCTTTCAAAAATGGCGAGGACCTGCACCGCTTTGTCGGCGCGCGAATCTTTGGAGTCAAACCAGATGCAGTGACTCCAGATATGCGGGCAAAAGTTAAAGCTATGAGTTACGGATTGGTCTATGGACTAAGTGAGTATGGCCTCGCAAAGCAGTTAGGCATTACCAATTCTGAGGCTAAGCAGTTGATGAAGGACTACTTTGAACGTTTTGGAGGTGTCCAACGCTATCTTGCCAAAGTCGTCGAAGATGCTAAATCTCAGGGCTACACCACTACATTGCACGGGCGACGTCGCCCCTTTGAGGACCTCCAAAGCAAGATCTTCCAAGTTAGGGAAAATGCAAGAAGAGCGGCCCTTAATGCGCCAATTCAGGGAACGGCGGCAGATGTACTAAAAATTGCCATGAATTCGATCCAGGCCGAAATTGAGGCTAAATCCCTCAAATCCCGCATGCTATTGCAGGTTCACGATGAGCTGGTATTTGAAGTCGCAAAGGGGGAGTTAGAAAAGCTCCGAAAACTGGTGGTTGAAAAGATGGGATCTGCTGTTGAACTCAGTGTTCCGCTCGAAGTCCACATCGGGACCGGCTCTAGTTGGGAGCAGGCCGGCCACTAGCCTTTGTCCTAAACGGTCAATACCGCTAGGCTATTAGGGCGCCAAGGCGCAATCCCTATCCGCTGTTGCGGTGGAACCCTGTTCATCCGAATTGGAATTCCTCGCGACCTGAGACGAACAAGTAATGGAGTTACTATCTCTATGACAACCGAGACCGAAAAGGCAGCCAAGCAGGTAGCCGTAAACGACATTGGCTCTGCAGAAGATTTTCTAGCCGCGGTCGAAAAAACCCTTAAGTTCTTCAACGATGGTGACCTAATTGAAGGAACCGTTGTAAAGATTGACCGCGACGAGGTATTGCTCGACGTCGGCTACAAAACCGAGGGTGTTATTCCCTCCCGCGAATTGTCGATTCGCCACGATGCCGATCCAGGAGACATCGTTTCCGTTGGTGACAGTATCGAAGCCCTAGTTCTTCAGAAGGAAGACAAAGAGGGCCGACTGATTCTTTCCAAAAAGCGCGCTCAGTATGAGAGGGCTTGGGGTGATGTTGAGAAGGTTAAGGATGCCGATGGCACCGTAACCGGAACCGTCATCGAGGTCGTCAAGGGTGGTCTAATCGTTGATATTGGACTTCGTGGATTCCTACCCGCATCCCTTATCGAACTTCGTCGGGTACGTGACCTTGGTCCCTACCTTGGCCAAGAGGTGGAAGCGAAAATCTTAGAGCTAGACAAGAATCGCAACAACGTGGTTCTATCACGTCGTGCCCTTCTAGAGCAGAGCCAGTCGGCATCTCGATCAACCTTCTTGGCAGATTTGGCCAAGGGGCAGATTCGCACCGGTGTTGTTTCGTCAATTGTTAACTTTGGTGCTTTCATCGACCTAGGCGGTGTTGATGGTTTGGTTCACGTTTCCGAGCTTTCATGGAAGCACATCGAGCACGCCTCAGAAGTTGTTGAGATCGGCCAGGAAGTAACCGTAGAAGTTCTAGAAGTAGATCAAGACAGGGAGAGAGTATCGCTTTCGTTGAAGGCTACTCAGGAAGACCCATGGCAGGTATTTGCTCGCACTCACTCAATCGGTCAATACGCTCCGGGCAAGGTAACCAAACTAGTTCCATTCGGTGCCTTTGTACGTGTTGCCGATGGTATCGAGGGATTGGTTCACATCTCAGAGCTTTCCACCAAGCACATCGAATTGGCTGAGCAGGTTGTTTCTGTGAACCAAGACGTCTTCGTTAAGGTAATCGACATCGATCTTGATCGCCGTCGCATTTCACTTTCACTAAAGCAGGCTCTCGAAGAAGTTGACCCAGAGGGCACTGACTTTAACCCAGCACTCTATGGAATGTATGCCGAGTACGACGAGGCTGGCCAGTACAAGTACCCAGAAGGCTTCGATGCCGCAACTGGTGAATGGCAGGCCGGACACGAAGAGGCTCGCGCTAAATGGGAGCAGGAATACGCTGCTGCTCACGCCCGTTGGGAAGAGCACAAGAAGCAGGTTGCAGCCGCAAACAAGCTGGCTGAATCGCTCCCTGACGCTCCAGCTGTCTCCGAAAATGACACCCACTCTTCATCCTCTTCGTCAGATGCTCCATCTGCCGGAACCTTGGCGGACGACGAATCGCTATCAGCGCTTCGCGACCAACTCGGTAAAGAGTAAAGAACTAAAAGCGTGGAATCGGGGTCCCTGCGGGGGCCTCGATTCTTTCTTTGTAGGCTTGTATGGTGTTTCTAATAGCCCTGACCGGGGGAATAGCAGCCGGCAAATCTACCGTGGCTAAGCTCTTCTCTGAACATGGGGCAGAAACCATTGATGCTGACGAAGTCGCCCGCGAGGTAGTTAAACCCGGAACCTTGGGGCTTGATCAAATCACGAAGGAATTCTCCACCGCCGTATTAGATAGATACGGAAATTTAGATCGGGCAAAATTGGCTGAGCTGGTGTTCTCAGACTCAAAAAAGAGGATGAGGCTTGAATCGATTTTGCATCCCCTAATCAGGGAGCGAACTCAAGAACTATTTAGGAAATCAGATAAGAGAATTGTTATTTATTCAGTACCGCTACTTGTCGAATCAGGAGTAAATCACGATTTTGACTTTGTCATAACCGTGGAGGCGGGTAAGGCTAATCAGCTAAAACGTCTATTGGAACAAAGAGGTATGAGCGAAAGCGAAGCCATATCTCGGATCGATGCCCAAGCCACTGAAGAGCAGCGCAGGAAAAGAGCTGATTGGGTAATTGACTCTTCAGGTTCCCTAAGCGAAGTGCGCGAACAAGTTTCAGAGCTTTGGAAGAAGATCGAGCAGTTGGCCCAGGAAAAGGAATCTCGTGGAGCCAACTAGGTCGGTCACTCCCTTCGAGGTAATAAGCGATTACAAACCTTCAGGAGATCAGCCGCAAGCCATCGATGAGCTTGCTCGGAGACTAAACGCCGGCGAAAAAGATGTTGTTTTGCTGGGTGCAACCGGTACTGGAAAATCGGCAACCACTGCATGGCTAATTGAAAAACTGCAACGACCGACGCTAGTTATGGCACACAACAAAACTTTGGCGGCACAGTTAGCAACTGAATTCCGTGAATTGTTCCCAAATAACGCAGTTGAATACTTCGTAAGTTATTACGATTACTACCAACCGGAGGCCTACGTCCCGCAAACCGACACATTCATTGAAAAAGATGCCACGATCAATGAAGAAGTCGAACGACTCAGATACTCGGCAACCATGAGCCTGCTCTCCAGACGCGATGTGATTGTGGTGTCGACTGTCTCCTGCATATACGGTCTTGGTGCTCCCAAGGAATACTTGGATCAAAGTATCCCGCTCCAGGTTGGTGAGCGACTTGATCGAGATGAACTTATAAAGAAGTTCGTCTCAATGCAATATCAACGAAATGATGTTGATTTCACGAGAGGAAATTTCCGCGTAAAAGGTGACACCCTTGAAATCATTCCGGTATACGACGAATTCGCAACCCGGGTTGAATTTTTTGGTGATGAGATTGAGGCGATATATTCTCTGCACCCCCTAACCGGGGAAGTTATCAAGCAACTCGATGCTGTTGCCATTTTTCCCGCTTCGCACTATGTAGCTTCCCCGGAGCAAATGGGACAACTCGAAGGAGAGGAGGTGACCAAAATGAGGAAGCTCCTGAATGCCATCGTGGCTGTGGCGCTCGTGCTGGCGACGGCCGGGCTGGCTCACGCCGGGGCGGCCGACAAGCTGGGCAACACCCTCATC